>DAIDJG010000061.1 GCA_027451445.1 Singulisphaera sp. | reverse complement strand
TTGAAACGGTGCGATCTCCTCAGCGGACCCCACGGCGGCGACCGCACCGTCGCGCACGGCGATCGCGTCGGCCCAGGGGTGATCCGCGTTACCCGTCCAGATGCGGCCGGCTTTCACGATCAGCTCGGCGGGCCCGTCGGTGGTGAGGCGCAGGGCTCGTCCGGCAAGTTTCTTGGTCGGATTTCCCTCGTCGATCGTGGCGACACCGTTAACAAACAGGAATTTCACGCCGGGCGCGTAGCGCGTCGGGTGGTCGAAGGTGGCCGCGTCGCGGAAGGTCTCGGGGTCGAACACCACGACATCGGCAAAGGCTCCCGGTCGGATGATGCCGCGATCGGGGAGCCGGAGAATTGTGGCGGGCAAGCCGGTCGCGGAGCGGATGGCGTGCTCGAGGGTGATCACCTTATCGTCGACGGCGTAACGGACCTTGCGCGGAAACGTGCCATACGCTCGCGGGTGTGGCTGATCTCCGCTGTTGGGAACGTGGGTCGAGCCGTCGGAAGCGGTCGCGACGAAGTCGAAGGCCATGATTGTGCGGACGTCCGGCTCACTCATGCCGAAACTGATGGCCTGCGCTCCGCCGTGGCGCTGGATGTCGAGGACAACTTCCAGCGGGGTTGTTCCTTCATCCTGCGCGATGGCGGTCAGGCTGCGGCCGACGCGGCTTGGTTTCTCGCGGTAACGCGCGATGACGATCGACGCGCCGTTCTCGCGGGCCTCGAGGGCTGCGACGATCTCCTCGCGGAGTTTTTGCCCACGAACGGGATCGGCCGCGATGCGGGAAAACTCCTCGGCGTTACCTTGCACGGCCCAGTGGGGGACGACCATCGCGGCAAGGCCCGTGCTCGAAGCGACGTAGGGATACTGATCGGCCGTGACGATCTGCCCGGACTTGCGCGCGTCGATGATCCGATCGCACGCTGGCTTCGCCAGACCCCAGTTTGCCTTGCCGTTTGCTTTCAGGTGTGAGATATGAACGGGGAGTTTCGCCTCGCGCCCGATCGTGATGGCCTCGTCGATCGATGTCAGTAAATCCGCTCCTTCGTTGCGGATGTGGCTGGCATAGATCCCCCCGTGGCGCGCGACGACACGGGCGAGCTCAACCAACTCCGGCAGCTCCGAGTAGCGGCCCGGCAAGTAAATCAAACCCGTCGACATGCCCCAGGCCCCAGCGCGCATTCCGCGTTCGACGATGGCTTTCATCTTGTCGAGCTCAGCGTCGTTGGGCGTCCGATCCGCGTTGCCGAGAACCGATTCACGGACTTCGCCGTGCGGAATGAGATGGATGACGTTGGTCCCGGCTCCGTGCCTGTCGATGGCGCGGAAGTATTTGCCGACGTCAAGCGTTCCGCCGCCGCAGTTTCCGGTGACGACGGTGGTGACCCCCTGCGTCTGGAAGTTGGTATTCGCACGCTTTTTGGGCTGTACGATCCCTTCATCGGAGTGCGAGTGCAGGTCGATGAATCCCGGCGCGACGATCAGACCGGTAACGTCGATCACGCGCGCGTTGAGGTCGTGCGGAAACGCACCGACGGCGACGATTCGCGCGCCGCGCAAGGCCACGTCGGCCTGTTTCCTCGGAGCGCCCGTGCCGTCGATGACCGTACCGCCTTTGAGAATGACGTCGGCCGGCTCAGCGCCCAATGCGTTCGACGCGAGTGTGAGGGCCCATAACACCAACATCTTCGTCGGTACACAGCGCATGATGAACTCCTTGCGCTCACGAAGGGGGGCGGACGTCGGGACCGGCTTCACGCCAGGGTCAAGCCGGCTCATCGGCACGCTTCGAGTACAACTCGCGCATCCGGCGGTGCGACGCCGGGTATGCGAGCAGCGCGAAGCCGTTACGCCAATGCCAGAGCATGCTCGATTCGTTGCCGAGAAGAAAGGTGCTGGCGAGTTTCTCGTAGCCGATTGCCAGGAGCGCATTGCTGACTGCTGCGAGCAAGGCCGTGCCGATGCCATGCCCGGCGCACCAGTTTTCGACGAAGATCCACGTCAAGTGCGGTCGGCCCAGCTTGTTCTCGAGCCAGTCCGCTGGCGGACCTTCCGGCCAGCGTACGTCGTCGAAGCTGGTCAAATCGACGTCCGGCATGTTGGTGACAAGGACCGCCCCTACGACATCGCCACGCTTGTCCGACTGGGCGACAAGGCACGCGGTCTCGATCAGCGGACCATCGCCTCCCTCGCGCGTCTGGCGGAGGCAGGACGCCGCCGCTTTCAGACCGTCCTCCTTCGTCAGGCTCGCGAACGGCTGCACGCGTGCAAATGCCGCCGCGAACGACTCGGGAAGCTTCTCCCAATCCTGCTCGGTCAATCTCCTGATCCGAATTGGACCATCGGCGACGTCCGAACGGACGGTCTCGTCGCCGGGGCGAAGTTCAAGCATGCCGTGATATTGCTTGGGTCTCGGCGACAGGTATGCTTTGCCGCCGATATATTCGTACTTGTAAGCAGCGTTGCGCGGGAGCGTACGGAGCTGCTCCAACGTGATGGGCAATTCGATCGTCGTGAACCAGCGATTGATCATTGCCGCAGCCCCGGCGATATTCCGTTCGTTCCTCCGGATTCCACTTTAGCCGTTGTGCCAAACCTACGCCATCATACCTCGGCTTTGACGACCGCTTCCTCTGCAGAACCGCGGCCGCTCCGGACGCGAAGGCGTTCGCCCAGGGTTAGACACGCCGGCAACAGTACGAGGTTGCCCAGGGTACTCCCCGCAGTGGCGATGCCGACCATCGTGCCGAAGTTGACGAAGGGGATGAACTCGCTCAGCCTCAAGGCTAGGAATCCAACGGCGACCGCCAGGCTCGAGAGCAGAACGCCCGGTCCCGTGATCATATAACTGTCGAAGAGCCGACGGCGGAAGTCTCGGACGGTGCGCTCGCGGCGGAACTGGAGGAGGCAGTGGAAGGTGTCGTCGACCGAGAGCCCCAGCGCCACGCTGGCCACGAGCGCAGTGGCCATGTCGAGCTTGATCCCGAGCCAGCCCATGAGCCCGAGTACGAGCGCGACGGCTAGCAACGTCGGGACCAGCGCCAGGGCCGCCAGCACAGGCCCTCTCAGGGCGATGGCCAGCATGAGGAGGATCCCTCCGGCGGACCAGAAGAAGGTGGACCACTGGGTGACGATGATCGCTTCCGTCGTCCGCGTCATGAGGTACGAGAGGCCCGTCAGGTAGGATTCGTTCCCGAACCGGGCGCGTGCGTCGGCGACCGCCTGCTGAAAGGTCGCTTGCTTGGCGGGGGCGGGTTGTTGCTCCAGAAGGCGGACGAGGACGCGCGCCCGACCCGTCTTGGGGTTCCAGAATCCGTTCAGGAGCTCGGCCTGAGGCGAGGCGGCGATCAGCTCGAGTTTTTCGCTCAACGTGCGCGCGAACGCCGCTGGCGGTTGCGCGGCGAGCCGGCCATCCGGATCGAGGAGCGTCGCTAGCGAGAGGACGTGCGCAACTGCGGGCACACCGTCGCGCTTCTGAGAGAGGATCGCGTGTTCCAGTTCCTGAAAGCGCCCGAGGGCTTCCGGATCGATCGTCTTGCCGACGGGCACGACCAGCTCGACGAGGCCAATGCCGCCCAAGCGTGACTCGACGAAGTGATAGTCGCGCACGACCCGCGTCTGCGGGCCAAAAAGGTTGATGTAGTTCGACTCATAGCGCAGCCGGGTCGTCCCGAAGGCAAGCGGAACCACGAGGGCGAAGACAGCGACGACGATGGGCACAGGGTGCTGGTAGACCCAGTTCGTCAGATGGTTCATCCGCGCCGCGACAAAGGAGCTCGAGCCGTGCCGCACGGGGATTTCGAGCCGGAACGGCGGCAGCATCGCAATCGGGGAGAGCGCCACGACGAGCAAGGCCGCGACGAGGGTGCACGTCCCGAGAATCGCGCCGAACTGAATGATCGGGACGACGTCGCTGGTGATGAGCGCCCCGTAGCCGATCGCGCCGGTCACCGCGCACCAGAAAATGGGCACCCACACCGCGCGCAGCGTTGATCGGGCGGCGACCCAGGGGTCGGCCTCGCGGCGGCGGTCGTCGCGAAAGTGGATCGCCAGGTGGCTCGCGGCCGGCATTGTGAGCACGATGATCTGCGCGACCAGCGGTCCCCCCGAGAGTGAGAGCTTCAGATGAAACACGGCCAGGATCGTCTCGGTGGCGAGCCACACGACCCAGCCGGCCATGATCGGGACCAGCGACCACCACAGGCTTTGCGTGGCCGAGAGCGTGACCAGACCGATCAAGAGCATCCCGACGACCGCCAGCCGGCGGCCGTCGTGCTCGATGCTGGTGAATCCGTCGGCCAGGAGAACCGGCGGGCCGACCACGGCGGGCGATTGAAGGTGATGCTTCGCGGCGAATTTGTCGGCGTATTTGCGCAGATCCTTCACGGTCTCGCGGACGTCGTGGTCGCCCGTCTTGCGCAGCCGCGCCACAACGGCCGTGGTTTTACCGGTGGCGTCGATCACTGTTCCTTCGAATAGAGGGTGGCGGATCAGTCGCTCGCGGAGCGCCGCGATCGCCTTGACATCGCCGGTACGGACCACACCGCCGACGGTGAGCGAGTTTCGCTTCAAGTCGAGGTTCTTGATTGAACGCTTGAGGGTATTGAGCGCGGTGGTATGCAGGAGTGCGGGCAGCTTCTCGAGCGTGAGCAACCCATCATCAATGGCCCATAGCAGAGGCATCGCATTGAGGGACTCGACGCGGAGCACACCCTTAATGTGGTCGGCCCCGACGGCTTCGGCCAGCTCCGCAACGCGGTCCATGCCTGCCGGGGAGAGGAGGTTGGGGTCATCGTAGGCGATGAAGACGAAGTTGTCGTCGCCGAACGACTGCGCCGCCGCCTGGTACGCGGCCATGTCGGGATCATCGTCGGCAAAGAACGACTTGATCGACTGCTCGTAATTCACGCGCTGGCCAAACGCCAGCAGCAGCACGAGCAGGACCGCAGTAAGGAGCATCGTGATGTGACGAGCCCGAAGCAAAGCGCGGATCACAAGCGGGGCGCTCCCTCAGCCAGGAAATGGGTCCAGGCACGCCCCTCCTGCAAAGTCCGGGCGCAGCCTCCATGGAATCACGCTTGTTTTAGGCTTCGGCAGCCTGTCTTGTCGAGAGACATTCCTACGACGTTTCACGGTCTTCCGGGAATCTTTACGATGCTTGCAATCGCTCGACTTCCACCGCATCATGAACGGCCGCAAATGGCACGCCGACCATGGAGGTCGTGAGTGCGGAATCGCGTGGGAGGAAACGATGCGTTGCATGGCTCTGGCTTGGGCGCTCTTCGTGGCACTGTCGGCGGCTGCCGCCGCGGCGCTCCCACCGGAGGGCTCGCCTCGCCGGACGCACAACGTCGAGATCATCGATCGCTACGGCGATAGTGTGGTGGCCATCTTCACGCAGGCGAAAGAGAATACGTTTACCTCCGGCAGCGGGTCGGTCATCCATCGCGATGGTTATATTCTGACGAACGATCATGTGGTGCAAGACCGCCAAGGGGTCGTCTTGATTCGCGGCCAATTGCCCCTTCCGTTCCGCACGATCGGCCGTCTGTGGGAAAAAGACCTGGCGCTGCTCAAAGTCGAGTCGAGCGGGCCGCTGGTTGTCGCGCCGCTCGGGCGGAGTCGCGACCTGCTCGCCGGCGAGCCGGTCCTGGTCGGTGGGAATCCCGGAGGGCGCGGAGTCGTCTTCTCGTCGGGGATCGTAAGCTCGCCACGCGTGATGATGGGCACCTCCGCCCTCGCCATGAGCAATTTTCGGGACGATTCCCGTGATCGGTTCATTCAGTTTGACGCCGCCAGTAACCCGGGAAACTCAGGCGGGCCCGTGCTCAACGCGGAAGGCCAACAGATCGGGGTCGTGGTTTCCACGATCCTCACCGAGCAAAACATCAATTTCGCCATCCCGATCGACCGTGTTCATCGCGCGTTTCACGACTTGCTCCTGCCCGAGGAACGCGGAAACTTCTGGGCCGGCATCGAGCTCGACGATGCAAGTTGCCAGGTTCGCCAGGTACACGAGGGAAGTCCCGCCGCTGATGCCGGTCTTGCGCCGGGTGATACCGTGACGGCCGTGGGCGATACGTCCGTTACGAACGGCGTGGATTTCTACGTGGCACTCTCGGGTCACAAACCGAAGGAGCGACTGGGCGTGAGGTTCACGAGGAAGAACGAGGCGAGGGAGGCGACCCTCACCTTGGCCCCCTACCCCACGAAGGCGGGGTTACCTTACGACGGACGTGAGCGAGGTTTGAACTACCGGCTCTATCAAGGGCGATTCACGAAGTGTCCTGACTTCGACAAACTTACGCCGATCGCAAGCGGAACCATTGCGCGACTGAAACTCGATGAGATTCCGCAACTGCCCGCGGACGACTACGCGCTCCTGCTCGAAGGGTACATCGAGGTGCCCCGGACCGACGTGTGGGCCGTTGTGATCGGTTCCGATGATGGCAGCCGGGCCTACGTTGATGGTGCCTTGATCGCTGCCAACGACGGTCCTCACCCGCTTCAGTGGTCGAGCGGTCGAGTGCGTCTGGAGAAGGGTCTGCACCCTGTGCGGATCGAGTATTTCGAGGCCACGGGCGAAGCGGATCTCCAAGTTTTGCTCAGCAGGGATGGGCTGTTCGTTGGTGAAGCTCCTACGTTCTATGTGGACAAGGCCAAGTGACCTGGTCTCGCCCCCCAACTCAAGAGAGGATACCCACGTGTCTCGATTCGTGAATCGTCTCGTTCTCGTGTGCCTGATCGTGTTCAGCGCGTGCGGGAATTTGAAGGCGCAGAACAGCACGCCGCCGGAACTTCCGGCCGTGCGAAAGGTGATGGAGCAATTCGTCCAGGATCGCGAGATCGCGGGCGCGGTGACCCTGGTCGCCGATCCGGAAAAGGTTGTGCACTTCGGGACGACGGGACAGGCCGACATCGCGAGCAACCGTTCGATGACCCCGGACACAATCTTCTGGATCGCCTCGATGACCAAGCCGATCACCGCGACCGCGGTGATGATGCTTCAGGACGAGGGGAAGCTCTCGATCGAAGACCCGGTGTCCAAGTACATTCCGGAGTTTGAGAAGCTCCGGACAAAAGACGGCAAACCCGTGAAGGTGACGCTCCGCCACCTTCTCACGCACACGTCCGGAATGGGAGACATCAGCTCCGACGAGGCGAAATCCTGCAAGACGCTGGCGGAAGCGATTCCCCTCTTTGTCGAAAAGCCCGTGCAGTTCGAGCCGGGGACGAAATGGCAGTACTGCCAGTCTTCGATCAATACCGCGGGCCGGATCGTCGAAATCGTGTCGGGCGAGCTCTTGCCGGATTTCCTGGCACACCGCGTGTTTGAGCCCCTGGGGATGAAGGACACGACCTTCTACCTGACCGAGGAGCAACTCCCTCGACTGGCCACTTCGTACTCGAGAAACGCGGCGAAGGAACTCGAGCCGGCCGAGAACCGAATTCTTTATGGCAAGTCGCCCACGAGCCGCGATCGCTTCCCCGCCGCGAACGGTGGACTGTTCTCGACGGCGCCCGACTATCTCCGGTTCTGCCGGATGATCCTCGCACAGGGTGAGGCAGGCGGCCGGCGAATCCTGAAGCCGGAATCGGTCCGGCTCATGACGACGATCCAAACGGACGACCTGAAGACCGGCTTCACGCCGGGCAATGGCTGGGGCATTGGTTGGTGCGTGGTGCGTGAACCGCAAGGGGTCACCGCGATGATGGGCGCCGGCACGCATGGCCATGGTGGGGCGTACGGCACACAGGCCTGGATCGATCCGAAGGCCAAACGCATCTACATCCTGATGGTCCAGCGAGCCAACTTCGCCAACTCCGACGATTCTCCGGTCCGCCGAGGTTTCCAGGCGACGGTCGCCGAGGCGCTCGGCACATCCTCCTCGGCGAATTCCTCTCCGGCAGCGAAAGCCAAGGCTGCTCGGCCGGCGCCGCGTCCGACACTCGCCAATGTGCCGTATGGGGACCATCCGCGGCAGGTCCTCGACTTCTATCAAGCCGAATCCAAAGACCCAACGCCGCTCGTTGTGTTCATCCATGGCGGTGGCTGGGTCAACGGCGACAAGTCGGGCGTCGGATCGGCGAACGTTGATCGTTTGCGCAAGGAGGGGATCTCCGTCGCGGCGATCAACTACCGGTTCACGACCCAGGCGGACGAGGCCGGGATTCGGCCGCCGGTGAAATGGCCGCTCGAAGACGCGGCACGCGCGATCCAATTCTTGCGGTCCAAGTCCGGCGAGTGGAACATCGACAAGACGCGCATCGGTGCTACCGGAGGGTCGGCGGGGGCCTGTTCATCCCTCTGGTTGGCGTTTCACGACGACATGGCCCAGCCGGAGAGCAAGGACCCCGTCGCACGCGAGTCGACCCGGCTGACGTGCGCCGCGGTCATCGGCGCTCAAACGTCCCTTGATCCCAAGCAACTGCGCGTCTGGATGCCGAACATGAAGTATGGCGGCCACGCGTTTGGCTTCCGCAAGCCGGCGCCGCAGGGACGCGACTCCGAGTTCCAGCGCTTCTACGACCACCGCGAGGAGGTTCTCCCCTGGATCAAGGAGTATTCCCCGTTCGAGCATGCCGGAGCGGGCGATCCGCCGATTTTCCTGGACTATCCTGCGCAAAACAAACCGGCCGTCGTCGGCGAAGAGCAGCGCGACCCGACCCACTCTGCCGTAATGGGACTGACGCTTCAGGAAAAGCTCCGCGCGAGCGGTGTGGAAGCCCGCCTGTCGTACCCGGACCATAAAGACGATCAGTATGCGAACCCGACGGAGTTCTTGATCGCCAAACTCAAGCCGTCGTCCAGTGGCGGCTGAACGTCACGGACACGATGTACAGCGTCGGAATCCTCGTTCTCACGGCCGGACCGCGAGAACGAGGGAATTCCCAAACGGCTCACGCTCCAAGCTTGTCCAGTTCCTCCCGGATCGCCTCGATCAGCGGACTGAGCGTCTCTTCGTCGAACGCGAACCGGATTCCCGCCGCGGCGAACAGATCGGGAAGCGGTCGGGCGCCACCGATGCCCAGCGCGTGGCGATACCCCGCTACCGCCCCGGCGCGGTCGGTCAAGGCACGGCGCCAAACCTGAAGGGCGCCGAGCTGGGCGATCCCGTATTCGATGTAATAGAAGGGGTACAAAAAAATGTGCAACTGACGGTGCCACGAATGCTCGCGGGCAAGTTCGTGGCCCGACCAGTCGACGCCGCCTCCAAATCGGTCGAGCAGGTTGCTCCAGGCCGCCCGGCGCTCGTCGCGCGAGTGGCCCGGATGGGTATAAATCCAGTGCTGGAAGGCGTCAACAGTGGCGATCCAGGGCAGGATGAGAACGATACCTTCGAGAAGCTGACGATAGGAGCGCTTGGCGTCATCCTCGTTGTAGAAGCGTTCGAGGTTTCTGGCGCCCAGCAACTCCATCGACATGGACGCCACCTCGCAGAACTCGATCGGGCTTTCCCGGTAAGCCGGCAGCGGCTCGCCTCGACTGGCGAGAGCGTGGAAGGCGTGCCCGCCTTCGTGGAGCAGCGTGCGGACGTCGCCGTCAAGGCCGACGGCATTCATGAAGATGAACGGGAGTCGTTTGTCTTCGAGCGTGGTCTGGTAACCCCCCGGGGCCTTCCCTTTGCGGTTCGCCAGGTCGAGAAGTCCGTGAGCACGGAGGTACGCGAACTGTCGGCCGAGCTCAGGATCGACGCTGTCGAAGATGGCCTCAGCGCCTTCGGCAAGTGCCTCCACGTCCTTGAAGGGCCGCAGGGGCGGACGCCCCAGAGGATCGACCGACAGATCCCAGGGTCGCAAGGAGTCGACGCCCAACGCTTGGGCACGCTCGCGATGCAGGTCGATCGTGAGTGGAACGACGACCTTCTCAATGGCCTGGTGGAAACGCAACGAGTCGGCGATTCCGTAGTCAAATCGTTCGCGAAGGCGGAAGGCATACTCGACGAAGTTGTCGAACCCTGCCTCGCGCGCGATGGCGACGCGCAGCGTGGTCATGCGGTCGAAGAGATCATCGAGCGTATCGCGATCGGCCAGGCGGCGGGCCGCCACCAGCTCCCAGGCGGTTTGCCGTAGCGCGCGGTCGGTCTCTTCGAGGAATGGGGCCATCTGGGCGGGGGTACGCTCTTCGCCTTCGAACAGGACCGTCATCGCGCCGATGGTTTTCTGGTATTGCTGTTCGAGTTCGGCCAACTCGGTCTCGCGCGCGATATTTGCCTCGCGGTACAGTGCCCTCCGGTTTTCCTGTGCTCGGTCAAACACGAGATAGCGGTCGTGAGGCAGTCCCGCTCGGTGGGGCGAGTCGAGATAAATCGAGCGAATCTGGTTCAGGATCGGCTTCAGCTTGGGCTCGATGTCGCGGACAAACGCGAGGTGGGCCGCTTCTCGCTCGGGGTCGTCGGTCTGACAGGTCATCGCGATGTAACGCTCGGCCCCTTCCTGTCCAACGGCCGCGTTCAGCTCTCCGACGTCCGACAGCCAGCGCTCCAACTCGGCGGGCGAGTTGATGGGACGGTTGAGAAGCTCCTGGAACCACGGTTCGATCTGCTCCCAGGTTTTCACGTCCAGCTCGGCGGGGAGCCAACGTCGCGGAAAGGTTTCGGGAACGTAGGGCGCGGCGGTCGAGGGCATCGTGGTCGATCCTGGTCGAGACAAAGGGAAAAGGGCGTGATCCTCACGCCCTACCCGCATTGTACAGGAAGGCTTTCATTCCCACACCCCGGCTTGTGCGCGGGCGAGTCTCAGGGCCAGCTCACGGCCCAGAGCGTGAGCGCGATGCCAACAAAAAGCAGACCGCACATCAAGGCCGTGGCTGCTACCAGCACGATGAGCGTCGCCAGCAGGGCTTCAGCGTGCGCCACGGGCCCTTCGGCTTCACCGATGGCCCCAACCGTCTGGAACAACGCCATCACGGAAGCGGTTCCGAGGGCGACTTCGCCGAGTGTTGCAAAACACGATGAGTGCGACCCGGCCGGCGGGGTCGCGCGCGATGGTGAGCGCGCCGGCAAGTAACGTGATGCCCAGGATCAGTTGCCAAAGCCGCATAACGCAGGTTTTCCTCGGCGTAGCTTTGGATCACACCCAACTCACCTTAAACGCAAGCATGATCGCGACAGCCGTGAGCGTACACATCAAGACGGCCGTGACTAACAACAGGCACACCAGCGCGACGATACTTCGAGCATCAGACCAAAACCCATCAGCCTCGACAAAGGCGTGTCGAATTCGAGCACCAAGTTTCAACGAAAGCCTCGCGAGCAGCACCTCCGCGATGCCAAAACCCACGATCACCAGCGCACCCCGTCCCAGCGGATTACGTCCGATGGCCAACAACACCGCGATCACCGCGATGGCCCCGCAGATTTGCCAGAGCCGGCGTGGTCGCCGCTGGGGCTGCGCCTCAGGCTCGATCGCGACGGGCCGATGTCGGCGGGGACGGAATTGCAAGAGTCCCACATGGCCTCCCGCGTCGGTCGATTCGGTCCGATTCCCGAAAAACACCGCGCAAACCCGAGCCTCGGTCGCTAGTCTATGAAAAACCGCGCGAAACCACCCGAGAAATCTCCGCACCCGCGGCAGCGGCGCGCACGTTCCACCAGTTTCGGGAGTCAAAGCACGATGTCTACAGCCAATGCGCCCACAACCTATCGTTTTTCGTTCGGGCCCTGGAACATCAGCACCGGCGCCGATCCGTTTGGTCCTCCCGTGCGAAAGGAGCTGGACTTCGCCCGCAAGATCCGCGCCTACAAGGAGCTCGGCTTCGACGCGGTGCAGTTCCACGACGACGACGTCGTTCCTGCGGATTGGGACTGGAACGCGACGCAAAAGGGCGTTGCCGAGGTGCAGAAGATGCTCGACGGCGAAGGCCTTTTCGTCGAGATCCTGGCGCCTCGACTCTGGGAAGACCCGCGCACAATCGACGGCGCGTTCACATCGAACAATGCGGCCGACCGGAAGTACGCGATCGACCGCTCCAAGCGAGCTGCCGACATCGCCCGCATGCTGAACTGCAAGAACTACGTCCTTTGGCTTGCGCGTGAGGGGAGCTACGCCCGCGAATCTAAGTGCGCCAAGACGGCCGTCGCCCGGATCGTCGACGCCTGCAATGCGATCCTGGAGCACGACAAGGAGATCCGAATCCTCGGCGAGGCCAAGCCGAACGAGCCCATGGACCAGGCGTATCTCCCAACGGTCGGTCACATGGTCGGCATTTGCTACAAGACTGTGGACCCCGCTCGCTCCGGAGTCCTGATCGAGAGCGCTCACTCCATCCTCGCCGGCCTCGACCCCGCCGACGATATGGCCTATGCGCTCTACCACGACAAGCTATGGAGCGTGCATCTGAACGATCAGAACGGACTCAAGTACGACCAGGACAAGGTCTTCGGTTCCGTCGACCTGCGCCGGGCGTTCGATCAGGTCTGGGTCCTCGAGAAAAACGGTTACGGGCGGAATGGCGAGTGCGTCGGCCTCGATGTGAAGGCGATGAGAACTACGGTGATCGAGGAGTCGATGTACCACCTCGCGCACTCGAAGACGATGTTCCTCCGTCTGCTGGACATCGTCCGCGGCGTGGATAAGGCCCGTGTCGAGGAACTGCGGCAGAATCGCCAGTACGAGCAGCTCGAGATGCTCATTCTGAACGCCTTGACCGGGAGGCATTGAGCCGCACCGACTCGCGAAGATCAGGGACCGGGTCGCTCGGACGTGGACGCGAGCCCGGTCCCTGGCGTGTTCGTTGCCGAGACGTGTTCGAAGAGGACCGACGTCTCGTCGCGGTAGAGCGTCTTCCACGCAGCGTCTGACGTCAGCTTTGCGGCGAGTCCGCGCTCAGGGCGGACCCAGACGAGGCCAATCCGTTCGCGGTCCCGCAACGCGTCCCAGCGCGGGCCGCCTTCGAGCGCGTCCATGTATTCGAGAATCGCGTCCTTGCCGAACAGCTCGAACCGGTCGTCCACGAAGGCCTGTCGCCTCGGCTCGGTCTCTGACTCGATTAGCCCGCCCCAGTCTTGCTCATGAAAGAGCCGGGGGTTGGTGGATTGGGCATTCAGAATCGGCAGCGCTTCGAGCGGCCAACGCCTCGGATCGAAGCCACCGAGTCGCGCACCGGTGAGCGATGCGGCTACCAGGATCAGGGCGGCCGTTGGCGTGCAGAGCGACCAGTTGGTCCGCCACTTGACGTCGCGAATGGAGAGCGGCAGTCCTTCGAGCAGCGCAGCCAGGCCGGGTGCCATCGCCAACGCAAAGAGCGGGGCATGTCGGATCGAGCCCAGCGAGAAATGCAGCCAAACCAGCGTATGCGCGAGGTCATAGCGCGAAAGGCGACGACTTCCCAGGCTCGGCAAGGCAATCAACCCGAGAAGCGCCCATTCGAAGATCTTCGCCCGCGGTTGGCCGAACGGCATAACCTGATACTCGTCGATCAACTGCGTCACGCCGCTCGACACGAGAAGGTTGCCCACGTGCCCGTAGAGGCCGGCGCCGTACGGATTGATGAGCGGGGCCAGCACGCAGAGGACGAAAGCGCCCCCGAAGCGCAGCACGTTTTTCTGCCGTTCCTTGTCCCAAGGCCCCGTCACGGTATGCCCGAGAAGGGCTGTCATGACAATGATCGGGCCCGCGAGGAAGCCTCCGTGGAGGTTTGCCCAGAGAATCATCAGCAAAGGCAAAACGGCGACGTGCCACCCTCCTTTTTCATGCTGCGCGCGACAGGTCTGAAGGAACCAAAAGACAAACACGAACGTGAACAGGTGCGGCCGAAGGAGAAAATGGTGGGCGCTGATTCCGCCGGCGAGTACGGTCACCGCCACCGCGATCGCAGCAGACGCACCATCTTTGAGCAAGCTCCGCGTCAACGCCGCGAACAGACCCGCGAGGATCAGGGCGGTCACTCCTAGCGCCGCGGACCAGCCGAACCGATTGACGAGCGTGGCCAGGCCGACGTCGAATAACCACGACTGATCGACCCAGGGTTGATGGTCTCTCGTGAACGTGAGTATATCGAGACGAGGGACCGTTCCCGTCCGAAGGATGTCGCGGCCGAGTCGGAGGTGCCAGAAGGTGCCGGGATCGTTCAGGAACCCCGTCCGCCCACCGAGCAATATCGTGGCGAGGACAAGGCCGAACACGAAATCCGGAACCCCCGGCGCAAACCGGCGCGTGAGGCCCATCTCCATTCTCTCCCATCCGAAACCAGCGCGCAGCCCTCAACGGCAGACCGCTCCTAAGCACAAGATAGAACACGAAGAGTCCGACCAATGCAGCGTTTCGGGCGAATTCGCTCGGGAAGAAGCCGCTCGCGGGCCGCGGCGTTCTCGCGCGTTCGCTCCTCGCAAAACAGCGACACGATGCGAGATTTTCATTGATTCTGCCACCGGCCTCTTAAATGATGACGCTTCTGTTGAAAGAAGATGGCGAGCCACCCTTGCGCTAATCTCCCCTCCAAGGGGTCGGCTTTGACTCGTGAACGACTCTGTTCGCTGATCGCATGCATGGGATCCTTCATCCCGTGAGTCGATTCGTTTCTTGGCACCAGGAGTATCCACGATGAGGAACTGGCGACTGGTTGCGACCGCCTTCGCGGTCATGGTCCTTACGGGCGCTCTGGCAGGGGCGGCGGACCTCAAGAAGGGGACGCCTGACTGGAAGTCTGCGGGGCCGCTGACGTTCGGGCCGGACGCGTTGCTCTTTCTGGCGGACACCAATGGTGAGGCTGTGTTCGCGATCGACACCGGGGATCGCCGGGCCGATACGTCGACGAAGCCCTTGAAGGTCGAGGGGATTAACGCGAAAGTGGCCGAGCTGCTGGGCACCTCCGCCGATCAGATTGCGATCAACGATCTGGCGGTGAACCCGGCCTCGGGCAAAGCCTATCTCACGGTGTCCAAGGGGACGGGACCGGACGCGGCTCCGGTATTGGTGCGCGTCGACCGCTCCGGTAAGCTCGAAATCGTTTCTCTGGAGAACGTTCCGTTCGCGAAGGCGACGATCCCCAACCCGACGAAGGGCAACGGACCGCGGAGTCCTCGCTCCGAGTCGATTACCGACCTGGGGTTCGTTGACGGCCGACTGTTCGTCGCAGGGCTTTCCAACGAAGAATTCTCGTCGCGGTTGCTTTCGATCCCGTACCCGTTCGCCAACACGAGTGAGGGGACGAGCATCGAGATTTACCACGGAGCCCACGGGAAGTTTGAAACGAAGTCGCCGGTTCGGACCTTTGTTCCCTACACGATCAAAGGCAATTCTTATCTCCTTGCGGCCTACACCTGCACGCCTCTGGTCAAGCTTCCCGTTTCGGAACTGAAGGCAGGCTCGCACGTCAAGGCGACGACAGTGGCCGAGCTGGGGAACATGAACAGGCCGCTCGACATGATCGTGTACGAGAAGGACGGCAAAAACTACCTGCTGCTGGCCAACAACAACCGAGGTGTGATGAAGGTCACGACCCAGGGCGTCGATGGAATCGAACCGATCACGACACCCATCAAGGGCGGCGGCAAGGCCGGGTTGACGTATGAAACGATCAGCGACCTCAAGGGTGTGGTGCATCTCGACGGTCTGGACAAAGAGCACGCGCTGATCCTGGTTCAGGGCCAGGGCGGCGCGGTGAATCTCGAGACGATTGCTCTCCCATGAGTGTCAGCATCACGCTGATTCTTGCCGTCGTGATCTCCGCAGCCGATGCGCCGGACGTTGATCGTCCGGCGCCTTCCGTTGCGGTTACAATTCGATGGGAACCCGGTGGTGACGGCCGGCGCTCGCATGTCGACGTTGTTGGCCTCAACCCGGCGCAGCTTTCGTCGCTGGCGGCTGCGGAGTGGGACGACACCCACTGGTCACGGTTGTTCCGCGTGTCTGTCCAGCCGCGAAATGGGAGTGGATCCGCGAGCCCGCCGCCGATTGTTGGGTCTTATCGGATCGAAGGCTCCGTGCTTCGCTTCCAACCTCGCTTCACTTTCGACCCTGGGATCGCGCTTCAAGCGTGTTTTCGGCCTTCGGTGTTGCCGGATGCCAAGGGGACGGAGGTCGACGTCACTTCGGAATTTATCCGCCCCAAGCCTCCCCCACCCGAACCGGCGTTCGTCGTCCGCGTCGATCCGGTCGGCGCGCGTTGCCCAGAAAATCTACTCAAGCTGTATCTCCACTTCTCCAGGCCGATGAGCCGCGGCCAGGTCTACGCCCGTGTTCATCTCTTCGACGAGTCAGGCCATCGCCTCAAACTCCCATTCCTCGAACTCGGGGAGGAACTGTGGGACCCGAGCGGGAAGCGCATCACGCTTCTCTTCGATCCAGGACGCATCAAACGCGGCCTGAAACCGCGCGAGGAAGACGGCCCGATTCTCGAAGCCGGCAAGACGTACACATTCGTTATCGACCAGGAGTGGCGAGACACGGAGGGGCACCCTCTGCGTGAGGGTTATCGGAAGACGTTGCAGGTGGGTGCTCCGGATGACGTTCAGCCGTCGCCCAAGCGGTGGCGCGTGGATGCGCCGGCCGGCAATACGCGCGGACCGTTGAAGGTGGCTTTCGACGAACCACTCGACCGGGCGATGCTCGATCGTGCAATCGCGGTCCAAGACTCGCGAGGGAGGAGCGTACCTGGTCGAACCGAAGTGAATCCGGAAGGGACGCGCTGGCAGTTTCGCCCCGAGGTTCCCTGGGACGGGGGTCGCCATCAACTCGTCATCGACGCCGAACTCGAAGATCTGGCGGGCAACAGCATCGCGCGTCCGTTTGAGTTGGATGTGCTCCGTCCTGTGACGAAGCAAACGGAAGTCCGGTCGGTCACCGTGCCATTTGAAGTCGTCGAGCCGGCCCGCGTGCGGAACGATTAGGAGTGTGTTGTGCCTGGACTCGGTTCAGTGCGTGGCGAGGAGCGCCAGCGTTGCCCAGCCCGTCGTCGAAAGGCGTTGCGCGTAGCTCACGGCACCGGGCGGGCGGGTAGTCTCGGTCCAGCTTCCGTCGGTGTTCTGGATTCGGACCAGGTAGTCCCGTCCCCTGTCGATGAAGGCCTTCGTCTCCGCTTTTTCCGGCCATCCGGACAACGCGACCAAGGCCACTGCCGTGTCGAACGGTTCTGAGGCCGAGCTGACGAACGGTCCCCATCCACCCCTGGCCGATTGTGCGCGACGGAGCAAATCGAGTGCCCGCTGACGTTGAGCACGATCGGTCGGAGCGTTCGCGTCGAGTCCAATCAGGACAGCGCTGGCGTCGAGCACGTTTTCGATCGCCAGCTTCCGCAGCCAGTCCTCGGCTCGCTCCAGCGAGCGTGTAAAACGCTTCTGGTCGGATGTTTCCAGGGTGCGCCTCGCCATCGCCGTAGCGAGTGGTCGGCCGTAGGTCACCGGAGAGCCGAGCGCTTCATCAACTTGGACCGGCCAGGAGCCATCGGCAGACTGATCCTCGGCGAGGCGTGCTGTTGCGGCGCGTAAGGCTCGGTCGTCTTTGACTTGGCCCGTTTTGTATGCGAAGACGAGTGCGCTCGCAAACTGGAGCCGCGCGAGCGGTTTGCCACTGATCGCCGGATCGATCTGCGTTTCTTCCCAACGTTCGGGATGCACGAGCCAATCCACGGTGTCTGCAAGTGCCTCTTTCGACGCTCGATTCTCACTCTTCGCCGCCAGCAGCGCCCGTGCCCCATCGCCGTTGTTGTGGCACGAGAAGCAGTGATTCTCCTTCGACCATAGCGGTACCTCGCGTTCGAGGAACGCAATGGCCCGGCGCTCGGCGTCCATCGTTTCAGTTTTCTCGGCCCCCGAGCCTGGGCGTGGGATCGCGAGGAGGAGCGAACACAGAGCGCTGAGAATGAGTAACTCCCCGCGCACGGGCGTGCTGAACGAAAGCCTTGCTAACTCATGGCCACTCACAACGCGATTCCCTTATAATCGTCGGTCCTGCTAGGACCTCGATCGATCGTCGCCGTGTTGTTTGTATCGAGCGCCGTGCGCGCGGATATCGGAGCGAGTCTCGCGTATGACTGGGTCTCACCCTCTCTTCCAACTTTACCTCTCGCGCCTCCGCGAGTTCTACCGCCAGCCCGCGCGGATTTTTTGGGTCTACGGCTTCCCGACCGTGCTCGCGGTCGGGCTCGGCCTGGCGTTTCGCAGTGGACAGGTCGAACCGGTCCAGGTCGACCTGGTCCGAAGTGAGGATTCACATTCTCTACGCCTCAAGCAAACCCTTGAAGACTATGCGTTGCACCATCCCCGTGACAAGCCGGGCCTGGTGCTAAAAGAATTGCCGCGCGAAGAGGCACTGAATCGGCTCCGCACGGGAAAGACGCCGCTCGTTGTCGAGGCCGACACTGGCGACCAGATTCGTTACCACTACGATCTCACTCGTCCTGAGGCCGTCGCTGCGCGAGGGGCGATCGACGATCTTTTTCAGGAAGCGGCGGGCCGAAAAAATGCCATCGAAACGCACGACGTGCTGATCACCGAGAAAGGCTCACGGTACATCGACTTTCTGATCCCCGGCCTCATCGGACTGAACACGATGGGCGGCGGCCTTTGGGGGATCGGATTCCTGCTCGTCAACTTCCGGATCGCCAAGCTGCTCAAGTGTTTCGTCGCCACGCCGATGCCCCGGCGCGACTTTCTGCTCGCGCTCCTCGGCGCACGCCTGACGTTCTTGATCCCCGACCTCACGGTGCTGCTACTCCTGGGCCGGTTCTGCTTCGACATGCCGATCCGAGGCAATCTGTTCCTTGTCGTCGTGATCGACGTGCTCGGAGCACTGGCGTTCGCCGGTATCGGGCTCCTCGTGGCCAGCCGCGCTCAGACGACCGAGACCGTCAGCGGGCTGATGAACCTCGTCATGCTTCCGATGTGGCTCCTCTCCGGCGTTTTCTTTTCATCCGAGCGCTTCCCGGCGGTCGCCCAGCCGGTCATTCAGGCGCTCCCGCTCACGCAGCTCATCACCGCGTTGCGACAGGTGATCCTCGAGGGTGCCGGGTGGTTCGACGTCTACCCGTCGCTCTTGATCTTGCTCGTCTGGTCGGTGCTCACCTTCGTCCTGGCACTGCGCATCTTCCGGTGGACTTGATTCCCGAGCGAATCCGGGGTGGTGAAAGACGGTTTTGAAGTCTTGCCACGACCAGGATCGCAGTCCGCTCGCCCGCAGCACCGGGACACGCTGCTCGCTGATCAGATGCCCGAAGAACGTCGCCTTGGCAAGGAGCTCGACGCAAAGGAACGACGACCTCGACTGAAAAGGGATGCGCTCCAGCTTCTCGCGACGATGGAGCTGGATCGGAGAGATCGTGTCCCGCACCGGTATGTTGAACAGAATTCGCCAGCGCAGAGAGCCCAGCCAGCGAAAAACCGCGGCCGTAGCGCCAAGCTGCTCGCGACCGACCACGTGGTCGCACGCGTCGATCGTTTTGAGGAGCGGGTCAAGGTGTTCCGCGGTCCATGAGTCTTCGGCAAATGTGATCAAAACGAGCGGCAGCGCCGCTCCTTCGAGACCGGTCTCGATCGCCCTGTTCCAGCCATCCGCGACTTCGACGATGCGCGTTTCGGTCATGCGGCCTCGTGACTCGACGAGCACCTTGAGCCCATCGGCGACGGCTTCGGCCTTGTCCCGGCCCTGGAGGGCGAGCACGATCACGCGAATCCCTGCGCCCGGGAGCGGGTCGCGCTTCGTATGAGCGTCGAGCGGATCGATGAACTCTTCACTCTCGGACATTCAACCTCCGGCGAAGGATCGACGTCGGAAGGCAACGGGTATCTGGACGGAGGATCGCGACCGAACGAGCCGGCGCGGCGGAGGAACGCCACGCGGCTACTCCCACTGAGACCGCTGGGCTCACACCGGCTCTGGCGCAAGCCAATCCTCGACGGCCTTTCGGTACGCGTCCTGGAGCCGACGGGCCACGGGCCCGGGCTGGCCGTTGCCGATTGGGGTATCGTCGATCTTGACGACGGGCAAAACCTCGATTGTCGTGCCGACGAGGAGAACCTCGTCCGCGGCGATCAGTTCCGGGAGCGTCACCGTCGCCGACGCGAAGGAAATCCCGATCTCGTTCGCCAGCCGTAGGATCAATCCGCGCGTGGTGCCCGGCAAGATGCCGGTTCCGTCCGGCGTCCCTTGGAGCCATCCATCTCGGACCCAGACGACGGAGGAGTGTGTCGCCTCCGTGACCCGGCCCTCGGCGTCGACAAGGACCGCCTCCGCACAACCCTTTCGTTTCGCCGCTTCGAGTGCGAGGACGTTCGCCAGGAGGTTCGTCGACTTGATGTCACAGCGCTTCCAGCGCAGATCCGGCTGCGAGATGACCCCAACCCCCTGCGCACGGAGTTTGGCCGTCGCCGCATCGTTGTACGTCCGTACTATGATCAGCTCTGTCGGAGGAACCGGTGGATCCGGAAAGGCGTGCGCCCGAGGCGCGACCCCGCGCGTAATGTGAACATAGACGGTTCCCTCCTGGATTCTGCTCGCAGAAATCGTCCGCTGAATGCGTTCAACCAGGCGGCCGAAATCGAATTGCTCGATCTGGAGCGACTCCAGGCTTCGCTTCAGCCGAGCGAGATGCGGCTCCTCGAGCCAGCAGCTCCCTCGATAAAGCCGGAAGACTTCGTAGATGGCGTCGCCGAACAGAAAGCCGCGATCCCAGACCGGCACCTTGGCCTCTTCGACAGGCATGAGCTCGCCATTCAAACAGGCCAGGCTGTCCATCAGCAGCGTTCCTTTCGGCGGAATGGGTGCGCGAGGAATCGGTGAGTCGGTCGCAATGTAGACCGATCAGGATACTCGTCGGAACGCTTGATGAGCAATGGCGAGAGGCCGGCCCCTCGGGGGACCGACCTCCGTTTTTGGACGATCGGGATCGTTTCGTTTCAACGGCCCAGCGCGACGTCGCCTTTGGTGGCCAGGACTTTCTCGAGCTGACGCTCGAGTTCCGAGGCGCTTCGGATACTGCGATTCACGACGTTGCCCTGGGGATCCACCAGGAACATTGTCGGCAGAGAGATGATGCCGAACTCGGTGGATAGCCGGCTGTCCATCCCGTTCTCCTCGAAGATTTGGGGCCACGGGAAGGGATTGGTCTTGAGGAAGGTGTCGAGACTGGCCCGTTCGTTGTCGAGGTTGATGCCGAGAATCTCGAAGCCTTTGTCTTTGTACTTCTGGGAGAGCTTCGTCAGCTCCGGCAAATCGGTCTTGATCGGCCCGGCCCAGGACGCCCAGAAGAAGACGAGTAAGGTCTTTCCCTTGTACTGGGCGGTGGAAATCTCTTGCCCATCGAGGCCAGGACCACGCAGCACGAGCTTGGTTCCGACGAGGTCGAGCCGCCTGAGCGCGCCCGCGGCCTTTTTGCCATAGTCACTCGAGCCGAATTTCTGCGTGATCTCGGTGTAGAATTTGCGCGCGTCGGCCTCCTCGGCGTTGAATTCCTGGCCCTGGGCGAGTTGGAAGAGCGCCTCGGGGGTTTCCGCGGAATTGGAATACTTCGCGATGAACTCTTTCAGGTCGGCCATCCATTCCTTCTGATTAGCGAGCGGATTATCGCCGCGCTCATTCTTCAACGCGAAGTGTGCGGAAATCTTGCGGAATGTGGCATACGGCGCGATCGATCCTCCCTCTGCAGCAAGCCCGTCGAGCAACTCAAAGCCCTTGGGGAAATAGCCCGTCTGCGCCGACGCCGCCAGGGAGTCCGCGATTTGCTTGTTGTAGACGAGTTTCTCTTCCGGATCCTTGGCGATCTTCACGACATCGCGCAGCAGGGGAATCAGACCGACGTGAAATTGAGCGATCTCGCGTTTATCATTTTTGGTCAGGAGTGGGGTGTTGACCTTGTTGTACTCGGCCAATGCTTTGAGCGCCGCGTCGAGCTTCGGATCTTTCTCGCCCCCGGATGGCGTATCGACCCGAGCGAGGATTGCACGGAGCCCACCCTCGGAGGCGATGATCGGTTTCTCGGGATCGATCGCGCGGGGGAGGTCGAGAAACTTCCAGGTCTCCCCGAGCTTGATCATGTCGGGCGCTTGCAGGAAGGCCATTTTTGCGGGGTTCCCCTGCCCTGTCGGGGGCGCGGCGAAGATGACAGCATTCTCATACAGAGTGATGTCCTGGGGGACGCCGTTTGCGGGATCGGCCGGGATCAGGTGGGGCATCATGCCGTCGAGTCGGCTCCAGACCGTCTGCTTGGTCCAGCCGCTTTGTCCCAGCGTCCTGAGTAGGGAGTTCAGATTGGCTGCACGTTGAGTCGCCGCCTCGCTGACGCGATCGACCTCGGCCTTGGGAACTCCCAGCGCCGCCAATTCGTCGGGCTTGGCGAACACCGTCGCCGCCAACTCGCCATCGCCGCTAACCAGTGCTTGAACGAATACTTTTGAGGCCTCCTCGGCCGAGATCCGCTTCCATCCCGTGATTTTGCCGCCGGCGACGGTGGCGATTCGTGTCCCCGCGTTGTTCAACCAGCGCGCTTCGTCGGGACTCTGGTCCTTGTTCAGGTCGGTTTCACGATAAACCTCGAAACCGTCCTGATAGTAGCTCCATTGGTCCATCGACGGACTGCCTCGGCTGATGACGAACCGCCGCAGCAGTTTCCCCTGGCTGTCCCTCAAGGCATAGCCGATGGTCACCTTCCGAACGGGATCGACCACCGTCTCGACCTTGCAGGCGGCGACATTGGCACCAGCCGGAATATCATATTCGACTCCCTTCAGCGTGGGAGCCAATTTCAAGAGATCCTGCGCAGCGGGGAGCTGCTGGGCACTGGCGACCGCCGGCGCGATTCCGGCGAGGCACACCGCGGCCATCGACATCCGTAGCGACCGCATCGTTGTCTCCCTTCCTTTCTGGCCGAGTTTTTCAAACTCAGCTATCCGCCAGCCGCGTTCCGGCCGGCGCTGCCCGCCCACCCCCACCGCTCGTTCACGGTGGAGCGTCCTCTGTTCTGGCAATTCGCGCACGTTTTGTCAAATCTGCAAGCGGTTTCCCCGAATTCCGTCACTGCGACGGGGTGGGGTGCATGGCGTTTTGAGCCTTCGCCTTTACCCCGCTACTCATCGGCAATTCCGGGCTTCCGTCTCAATCGCGCCAGGTTGAAAATCCGCGAGAACACTCAGAGAGGTGCTGGTTCAAGGTGGGTGACTCCCGGGGTGCAAAGCTCGTGCCGCTCAGCAGAGACGCTTTCGGAAGGTCTCCGGCCCTTTTCACGTCGGCGGTGGCACGGCCGTCATCTCGGTGGGCTTGCCCAGCGGGATCCTTGACGATTCACGGCAGCATCGGCGCCCCATGCATGCGGTTCCATCGGCCGTCACCTTGACAACCCTTGTAATCGTCGTAGGCTAACACTCTGGAAGGGATGGAGTTTTCCCCCGCGAGGGAGCGCCCCCGGCGCTGTGTGGCCCCCGAGGAAGGGAAGGTCCCCACCCACCTCAACCTTGGATGAGGGCGCCATGGATCGACGCATCCTTGTGGTGGACGACAGCGAGCTTGTTTGTCAGCAACTTTCGCAGTTCCTGGCTCAACCCGGACGTTTGATCAAGGTTGCCCATAACGGGACTACCGCTCTCGAGTGGATCCTCGAGCGTCATTTCTCTTTGGTCATCACGGACTTGTGCCTCCCGGACATCTCCGGGCTCGACCTGATTCGGCAGGTGCGTCAGCGCGACTTGCCAGTGACAACCATCGTGATGACGGGCCACGCGTCGATCGATTCGGCAGTCGCGGCGATGAAGCTCGGAGCGTATGATTACCTGCTCAAGCCGATTGACGCCGTCCGTCTCGACGTGCTGGTTCAACAAGCCCTCGACGACCGGAAGCTGCAGGACGAGGTCGAGGCGCTTCAGCTTGGGTTGCAGCAGCGGTATTCGTTCCATAACCTGCTGGGAAAGAGCCCACGGATGCGCGAGATCTTCGCGCGCGTGGCCCGTGTGGCCTCTTCATCCTGCACGGTCCTGATCACGGGTGAGACCGGTACCGGCAAGGAACTGGTCGCCCAGGCGATCCATTACCGCGACGCTACACGCCGAGGCCCGATGGTGGCCGTCAACTGTGCGGCGCTCCCCGAACTGCTTCTGGAAAGCGAGTTCTTCGGCCACGAGCGCGGGGCGTTCACCGGGGCGGACCGTCAGAAAAAAGGACGGTTTGAGCAGGCCAAAGGCGGAACGCTGTTCCTCGACGAGATCGGCGAGCTTCCGGTCGGTATGCAGGCCAAGCTCCTGCGGGTGCTCCAGGACGGAACCTTCGAGCGCGTTGGTGGCTCCGAAGTGATCCGGGCGGACTGCCGGGTGCTGACTGCGACGAATCAGAACCTTGCGCAGGCCGTCGCCGCAGGGCGGTTCCGTGAGGATCTCTATTATCGGCTTAACGTGGTGCCGATCGAGCTCCCTCCGTTGCGCGAACGAGCCGAGGATATCCCTCTCCTGGTCGATCACTTCCTCAAACGGCTCGAGGAGCGACGGCTGCCCTCCAAAACCGTCTCGCGAGCGACGCTCTCTCGGCTCGCGCGCTATGACTGGCCCGGCAACGTGCGAGAGCTCGAACACATCATCGAGCAAATGGTGGTCACCACTCCCGGTCCCGTGATCGAGCCCGACAATCTGCCTCCCCAGATCGTTTCGACTCGAGAGGAACCCTTCAGTCTGGACTTTGACATCCAGAGGCAGCTCCAAACGATCACCGATGAATTGACCGAGCGCGTGGAGCGAGCGTATCTGCAGCGCGTCCTGGAACGCTACGATGGACGCGTCGATCGCTGTGCGAAACACTGCGGACTCTCGCGCCGAAGCATCAGCGAGAAGCTGCGGCGCTACGGGATCGACAAGGCCACATTTAAGTCGAAACGGCCGCGGCGCGCACCCGTACCGGTCGTAGAGTCGGCCTGACCGAATTCTCGTCGCACCGACTCACCCCACATCGAGTCTCGGTCGAGAACCCCCCGGGCTACTCGAGCAGTTCTCGAAAAAGTTGCACGTTCTTCGCTACTCGAACCGACTTCGAGTGTTACATTCCTGGAATGCATCCACCCACCACTGATCTCGTCGAGTTGGACGAGTGCTCGCCTTCACGATTTCCGGTAAGTAATCAGAAGGTCGTAGCAAGACTCATTGCCAATCGGTATGCTCGCTGGATGACAGCATGTATGGACTCAGATTCGCAGCGCCGATGTGGAGACCGCCGGGGCATTTGGGTGCGGGCTTGACTCTTCACGAAAGGGGGGGATTCGAGATGAGAAAGCTGTTGGGCTTGGCGTTCTTGGCGTTGGGGCTGCTTGCACCATCGACCGCGGAGGCGCGAGGGGGTCGCAACGCCACTGTCAACACCCCCTTTGGTTCGTTCAGCATGAACTCGCCGGAATGGCAGATGTCGGGTGGTAATCCCGAAGTCGCCGCCCAGATTCGCCAAGAAATGTTCATCATGAAGCAGCAGCAGATGCTGATGCAGCAGCAAATGAAGATGCAGGCAGCGTTTCAGAAAAAGTACCAGACCGATCCGAAGTTCCGCCAGCAGGTTGACGCCCAGATGAAGGCGTATCAAGCCGCCATGGCCGCTCAACAGGCGAGAACGACCAAGAAAAAGAAGAAGCCCACCTTCCAGGGATCCGGCACGACGTCCACAGCAACGAAGAGCACGACCGAATCGTCGAAGTCGAGCGAAACGACTAGCTCGAAGAAGGCTTCGAGGAACGATGACTGAGGCCGGCCAAGGCGGTGATTTCACCCCGTTCCCCCGCCTTCGCTCGCTCAATGAATCGCGCTCGAAATCACAAGAAGCCCCCAGCGGTGTATCGAGAAGACACCACCGGGGGCTTGTGCGTTTCGAATCGGTCGGGGCACGTGTCGATTTACACGGGCTTGCTTTGCGCCGCGACGGCTTCGAAGGCGAAGTCGGAGCCACTCCAATCGATCTTCACGGTTGATCCTTCGCGGGCGCGCCCATCCAGGAGGAACGTGGCAAGGGGGTTGGCGAGCCGCTGCTGGATCACTCGCTTCAGCGGTCGGGCACCGTACGCGGGGTCGAAGCCCTCCTCCGCTAGGTGCTGTTTCGCTTCGTCGGTGATCTGAATGACGAGGCCAACCTCGGTCATTTGACGCTCCAAACGCTGGAGCTGGATCGAAACGATCTGGGTCAGCTCGGCCATGCCGAGTGGATGGAAAATGATCGTTTCATCGACGCGGTTGAGGAACTCGGGGAGGAACTCCGTCTTGAGCACATCCATCACGGCGCGGCGG
>DAIDJG010000060.1 GCA_027451445.1 Singulisphaera sp. | reverse complement strand
GCCGGAGTGCCGCAGCTCATCATGCCCATGGCGCACGACCAACCGGACAACGCCGCGCGGCTGGAACGGCTGGGAGTCGGCGCCTCGCTGGTGCGCAAGCATTTCTCGGGTCCTGCCGTCGCCCGGAAATTGAGCGGATTGCTCGATTCCAGCGCCGTCCGGACTCGGTGTCGCGACTACGCCGAGCGGATCGGGAAGAATCCCTCGCTCGAGTCGTCGTGCGCCGTATTCGAGCAACTCGGTCCGGCTCGGGCGGACCTCGTCGCTCGCTCTTGACGCAGGATCACAGGACTTTACAATGCAAAGTGCAAAGTCGAGGTTGTGACGAGGCCGCCGTGTTGGAGTCGCGAGGGGGCGAGGCTATGGAACTGCGCGAGGCGTTGACCCAGATCTCGGAGATTCGCCTCCAGATGGCCCGGACGGAGGTTTTCCGCGGTTATCGGGCCATGCCAGTCGCCTTTTCCGGGCTTCTGGCGTTGGCGGCGGCGGGGTTCCAGACGGTCTGGATTCCGGAGCCTGCGCTGCACTGGGATCGCTTCCTCGGCTTGTGGGTCAGCGCAGCGATCATCAGCCTGGTGGCGACAGGGACGGAAATGGTGATTCGGACGCGGCTGTCGCGTTCGCCCTGGTCGCGCGAAATCACGTGGCTTGCGGTTGAACAATTCTTGCCCTGCCTGGCTGCTGGCGGTCTGTTGACGTTCGTGCTGGTCCGATACAGCGCGGAGAGCCTCTGGATGTTGCCGGGCTTGTGGCAGGTCCTGTTCAGCCTGGGAATCTTTGCGTCCTGCCGGCTCTTGCCGCGGGCGACGTTTGGCGTGGGCGTGTTCTACCTGGCGGCCGGCCTGGCAAGCCTGATCCTGGCTCAAGGTGACGCGGCCCTGTCCCCCTGGGCGATGGGACTGCCCTTCGGCGTCGGGCAATTGCTGTCCGCGCTCGTTCTTTACCGGACCCTGGAGTGCCCCAATGTCGACGCCTAATCCGAGCGGAACCGACCCCTCCGGACGCTTCGCGTACGACGGGCTCGAACGGGTCTTTCACGAGAAGGCTCGTCTGGGGATCATGACCTCGCTGGTCGCACACCCCAAAGGGCTCCTGTTCACGGATCTCAAGGAGCTCTGCCACCTCACTGACGGCAACCTTAGCCGGCACTTGCAAGTGCTCCACGAATCGGGCTTCGTCGAGGTCTGGAAGGGCTACCACCAGAACCGCCCCCAGACCCTCTGCCGCCTCACCGATGCCGGCCGGGCGCGCTTTCTCGAATACATCAACGTCCTTGAAAACGTCGTCGCCGACGCCCTCTCCGCCGCCAGGTCCGTCCCTGCCTCGGGCCCCAAAAGCATCGCCGAAGGATGGTCGCCCGCTTGACCCCGTGGACGAGATTGTTGATAACTTGGATAGGATGAGCTGAATTTGCTAGCGAAACTTTGCAACGCAAAGTTTGTAGTCCGGGACCTGGGGAGAGTTGGTCATGAAAGTCATCCGAGCCGACGTGATGGGGATGTGCTTCGGTGTTCGGGACGCGTTGAAAATCATCGAAAACGAGTCGGCTCCACAGGACGTGACGATTCACGGTCAGCTTGTGCACAACGAGCTCGTGCTGACCGATCTTCAAGGACGCGGGTTCCACATGACGAGTGAGTCGGAGCGCGCGGGTCTCCCCGAGACCGGGACTGTGCTCATCACGGCGCATGGGATCAGCAACCGTGAGCGCCAGAGGCTCCAGGCGGGCGGAAAGCAGCTTGTCGATACAACCTGTCCGCTCGTGACCCGCGTCCATCAAGCCGCATTGTCCCTGCAGGCGGATGGCTATCATGTGCTGCTGATCGGTCGCCGGGGCCACGTCGAGGTGCAGGGTGTGGTCGAAGATCTGGAAAGCTGCGACGTGATCCAATCCGAGGAGGAAGTCCGACGCTACCCGCATTCGAAGCTGGGCGTCGTGTGTCAGACGACCGCGCCGAGCCGCCACGTCGAGCTTGTCCGTGCTGCGATTGCCGCAAAGAATCCCGACGCCGAGATCAAGTTTGTCGACACGGTCTGCCTCCCCACCAAGGAGCACCAACGCGCTCTCGAGCGCCTGCTGGGGCAGGTTGACGCGATGGTCGTGGTCGGGGGACGCAACTCGAACAACACGCGGGAACTCGTTGCGCTGTGCGCGGAGCGAGGCATTCCTGCTGTCCATGTTCAAAGTTCCGGAGACCTTGAACCGCGTTGGTTCGCCGGGTATCAGACGGTTGGCCTCACCGGTGGGACGTCGACGCTAGATGTCACGATCGACGAGGTCTATACCGCTCTGATGGAGATCTCAGCGTCGATCGAGCCGACGGAATCGGTTCTGGCGTAGGCCTTCGCGCGTTCACGGGCCTGCACAGTCTGTCAGTACCGACGTGCTCAGGGAGCGGCGATGTCCATGCACATGCTTCGCTTCCGAATTCGAACGCTCATGATGGCGGTCGGAGTTGTCGCGGCCCTCATCTGGGGCGCTATGATGGGAATCCGATCGTATGACTACTTCAAGCAGGCGCGCTTCTACGCGTCTCAGGAACGCGGCTGGCGAATCATGGCCGCACGGGGCGACGAGAAGGAAGCGTTTCGTCGCGAGTGTGCCGCGTACTTTCGCGACTTAACCCGAAAGTATCGCCGCGCGATGTGGCACCCGTGGCTGCCCGTGGCGCCGGATCCTTATGCGCCGGGGCATCCGGAGCGGCACTGATGGGCAGCGCCTTGCGACCGGGGTGGATTGCGGTTGAGCTGTGCATTTGCGGTCGGCCTGGCGAGCTCACACCTGCCTCAACGGGGGGAACATGTAACTCCCCCCCTTGGGAAGTTTTGAAGTTCCGCGTTTTGATCGAACCGCACGGAAAACGCAATGCGGCAGCGAGAGTCGACTTTCGCTCCGCGAAAG
>DAIDJG010000059.1 GCA_027451445.1 Singulisphaera sp. | reverse complement strand
GGACTTTAGGGCGCGAGCGACATCGCCTCCAGGATCGCCCGACGCACGTCAGTGATGGCCATTGAGTCATGCGAACTGGGCGCCGGACCGTCACCGATGAGGATCGGACGATTTGGGTTGTCTTCCGCCGGTAGACCGTGGCTGCCTCGTACGAGTGAGGCATCGAGCGGGATCACGTCGAACAAGGTGCGAAATCCCAGTTTTTTCTGCACCAGCCTGCGGATCGTGCGGCCCTTGGCCCAGACGAGCTTGGGGTCGAAGAACAGTTCGCAGGGGTCGTAGCCGGGTTTGCGATGGATGTCGACGGTTCTCGCGAAGTCGGGTGCCCGTCGCTCGTCGAGCCAGTACGGGTACGCGAACCAGGCGTCGCGCTGGGAGAGGACCACGACTTCGCCCGACCGGGGATGATCGAGACCGACCTCGCCGCGTTCCTCACCGAGCAGGACACGGCCGACTCCGGGCAGCGACGCGAGCAGATCGCGCACGCGGACGCGGTCCTCTTCAGCACGTACGTAGACGTGGGCCAACTGGTGGTCGCAGACGGCGAACGCACGGCTGGTGAAGGTGTCGAGCGACTCGCCAAACGGTCCGTCGCGCGCGGTGAGAAGCCCCGCCTCGCGGAGGGTTCGATTGATGAGGATCGGTCGACTGACGTCACAATGCCCGTATTCGCTCACGACCCAGACCCGTGCGCCGTTGGCCTTCGCGGCCTCGAGCAATGCGATACAGGCCGAGTCGAGTTCGCCGACGAGCCGCGGCATGTCGCACGCGGAAGGCCCGAAGCGCTGCGGGTCGTAATCGAGGTGCGGAAGATAGACGAGCGTGAGTTCGGGGCGATCGTGCGACAGCACGGACGCCGCGCAGCGTGCAATCCACTGCGTACAAGGAAGACTTGCGTTCGGTCC
Source organism: Singulisphaera sp. (assembly GCA_027451445.1). Classification (GTDB taxonomy): domain Bacteria; phylum Planctomycetota; class Planctomycetia; order Isosphaerales; family Isosphaeraceae; genus DAIDJG01. The sequence continues at coordinate 10,073 of DAIDJG010000059.1, read as the reverse complement.
CCAGAACGTGGGGAACGGAAAGGAGCCGAGCTCTTTCTCCAGCCGCTCCGTCAGGCCTTCCGGCGTACCTGTAACGGCGAATGCCTTACTCCCGTCGGCCCCGTAATAAGGCTTCGGAGTCACGCTGAAGTCAACCGCGGCGCCCTGATTGAACCACCAGAAAAGCTGGGCCACTCGCATGGGTCGGCCGCGCTCGGCCGCCAACCGGCGCGCAGTGACATAGAGGGGCTCGGCCTGGATCAACGCATTCGACTGTTGCCAGAACCGAACCTCGCCGATGTCCCGGAAGAGCCACCCATTGCCGACGATGCCGTGCTCTTGTGGGCATTTACCGGTCAACACGCTTGCCTGGGCAGTGCAAGTCACTGACGGCACGACTTCCTGGAGGGATCGCAACCACCCGGAACTTGCCAGAGCTTTGAGATGGGGCGCAAACTCCAACAGCCGCCCCGTAAGGCCTACCGCGTTGATCAGCACAAGAGGTGTTTGATCACTCAATTCAGATTCTCGTATGGTATTTTATATTTTTTACGACTGATTCCATCCGTTGGAGCAGTCAAGGTGAGTCTCGCCTGCGTATGGGCATCGATAGTCGACTTTCGCTCCGCGAAAGCGAATTCTTTCGCGGAGCGAAAGTCGACTATCGATGCTGTATTGCGTCCTTCGAACAGTGCAGAAAACGCCCAGCTTCGGAGCCGAGTTGGGTCTCGGAGTTCGTGACGCGGACACCATATCAGTTGCTTCCGCGAGCGTCGAGGATCTTGTCCTGTATGCGAAGAACCCCGGAGAATGGTCGTGGTGGGAACCTGTGACCTCGGAGTCTGCAAGGAATGACCGACCGCCAATCTCTCGACGACGTGATGCCGCCGTACGCGTTTGTTCCCGGTGGCCGATGGCCGCATCCCACTGCTTCGCCCAACGGGCATTCCTACGGCGCCGAGCGCTTAGTCGAGGCACCCATCGAAGATGACCTGTGGCAGAAATCCGCCGCGTATCTGCGAGGAATCGCCCTCTTTAACGCCGGTTACTACTGGGAAGCGCATGAGGCGTGGGAAGCGCTTTGGCACGCCCACGGGCGCCGCGGGCCAGTTGCGGAGGTGCTGAAGGCATTGATCAAGATCGCGGCGGCCGGTGTGAAGGTGCGCGAGGGACAGAAACACGGCGTCGTTGTCCACGCGACCCGGGCCTCTGCTCTCTTCGACGCGGCGCGACAATCCGTTGGAGACCGGCTGCTCGGGCTGCAACTCGAGAAGTGGTCGGCCATTGCACGGCGAATCGCGGCCGATCCTCCCATCGATCCTGCGCCGGACGCGAGCGTGTCTCGCGTCTTTACCTTCCAGATCGAGCCGCATACCGAACCCCCGGGTCTGCTCTCGAGGAACAGACCCGGGTCGAATGACGATCAGGCGATCGCTTTGGGTTGAAGCATGCCGAGCCACCGTCGCCAGGCGGCTGCACCGGCGACGCCGAGGACGCACACAATGACCGCTCCCACACTCATCTGGCCTCCGCCTTCCACGAATCCGTAGCTGTGCAGGCCGACACCCAGCACGAAGTTTACCCCATACCAGGCCATCACCACGGAGAGGAAGCAGATCACCGAAGAAATGACCAACCCGAACGTGTTCACCCAACCCGCGAACCGTCCGTGCAACGGGACCAGGTAGACAAGCAGGGTGATCAGGGCCCAAACCTCCTTCGGATCCCAGCCCCAGAAGCGGCCCCACGAGTAGTCCGCCCAGACGCCACCCAGGATCGTCCCAGCGGCGATCAGCAAGACGCCGACCTGCATGGTTCGATAGACATAGTTCGAGAGCGGTTTCACGATGCCGGCCGTCGCTTGCATCGATCGCCCGCGCGCGTCGAGCTTGGGGCGATTCAGTGCGGCACGTGCCCGGATTTCGGCCACGGTCGGCTTGGCCAATGTCGCAACGGTCCCGGCCCCTTCGGCCGCGACGACCGTCTGAACGGCCGTGGCGGCGGGCGCTTCGGTATGGACGCTTTCGGCGGAAGCTTCGCCTGCGATCGCGGCCGCATCGAGCGCCGCGTCGTCCTCAAATGTCAAGCGGCTCACAGCTTCGCCCGCAAGGGCGCAGAGTCCTGTGACCGAAAGGAACAGGCCAACCCCAGTAAACACGACCGAGGCATAGTACGCGCCCTGACCGACCTCCCAACTCGGCCCAAAGAATCCGGACGTTGCGAGCAGACCGAACGCGCCGACTCCCAGCACGGGAATGCCGGGAACCAGCGGCGAGCCGATTTCCCGCAGGCTCGCCGTGCGGCGATACGTCGCCGTCAGGTAGTACCCGATCGCGATCATCCCCAGCATCCACGCCAGTGCGAAGGCGGCGTAGCTCGACACTTCGGTGAGGACGTGGATCGTCAGCCAGTAGTTACTCCGGAGCACCGGTTGGAGCCCGTGAAGGTTGGGATCGAGCAAGGGCACGTTGGCGGCCAAGATCGTCCCCAGCAACGCCACGGCAGAGCCCGCCAACGCGATGAATTTGTGGCGGAAAATCAGCTCGAACACGAAGGAAAGAACCGCGCCGATCAGGGCGACCCAGATCACGGTCTCGTACATGTTCGTCACGGGCGCCCAGCCCGAGATTCGCACTCGCATCGAGAAGCCGTAAATCTCGAGCACGATCCCCGCCAGCAACGCGACCAGCCCGGTGACGTAAATCCCGTTACCCACGCCTCGAATGGGTGAACCCGGTTTGGCGGGAAAGAGCAGGCTGATCACGAGGATGAACACGGCCGCTCCATAGGCTTTCGGAGCCTGCCAGAACGGGTTCATCTCGTTGAAGTAGGTTTCGAGATTGACGATCCGCTCGGTCGGGTAGTTCTCACCGTTGATCGTCTGTCCCAGGTCTCGTGCCGCGGCGAGAAGCGCCTGCCCCGTGGATGCGGAGACCTCGCCGGGTTTCGCATTCTCAGCGGCATCCATGTCCCGGAACGCCGTACGGAACTTGGCGATCTGAGCCGACGGATAACCGGCTGCTTCGAGTTGTTCGACCGTCGGATCCAGCAAGACTCTCAGAGGCACCCACGACGAGGCGATGCGGAGCCACTGTGTGAACTCCTTGTCGAACTTGGCGTCAGTGCTCGGGTCCTTCCTCTGGTCGTTCGGGAGATCCTTCCAGTAGGTGTCGAGCGACTTGAGCGAGTCGAGCTCGAGCAGGCTCAGGCCCCGCGCATTCCCGGCTTTCCGCGCCTTCTCGGTGACGGTATTCAGGAACTTCAGGTATTTTTCATTGCTCGGACGAGGAACCACCAGCAAAGGCTCGACCGACGGAAACTCGCGACTCCGGATCGCCTGGTAATGAACCAGGCGAGAGCCCACCTCAATCGCGCGCCTTTCGACTGCTGACAGCTTGATGGAGCCCGTCGCATCCATGTTGGCTTTGCGACTGCGTTGAACGCAGTCCTGGAACCAGAGGTCGAAGGGGAGCGTCTGACCGTCGACGGTGACCTTCGCTTCCTCGAGCTCGTGAGGGGTAAGCCACTTGTGACTTTCGCTCAACTGTGCTGCGAGATTGGCGACGACCGTGCGATCGGCGTCGGACAAGCGCGACGACTTCAGGAACGCGTTCAACTTATCGGCGGTCAGTTCCTTGTCGGCCGCCAGTGACTTGAGGGCGGATTGATCGGCCGCCGCAGTCGTCTTTTCCGCGATGGCGGTAAGCTGTTTCTCGATCGTGCCGGCCAGGATTACTCGCTTAAGGGGAACGAACTCGACGAGAATGATGGCCTGATCGTCCCAGAATTCGGGCCGCACGGACCAGTCGTACATGGCGCCGACCGGTCCCCACTTTGCGACGGCATCGTTTTTCGCGTCGTGGAGGGTGACGGTTTCCCGGCCGAAGATCTGTTTGACTTCTTCGCGTGCCAGGGTGTCGAGGGGCTTCTGCCGTCCTTCGTGCAGGACGGCGATTTTGCCGATCGCCTCGTAGGCCGGCCCGTTCCCGAATGTGGGTACCTTGTCAGCCGCCCGGGCGGCTGCGCTGATTGCGAGCGCCAGGGCCAGACCTGCGGCGAACCCGATCGATCGTCTCATCGTTCTCTCCTGGCACGAAACGCCTGCAAGGGTATTGAGCCTTCGTGGTATCTCGCGATGACGCCGAGGCTGCTCAGAGCGTCTCTTCGGCTTCGGAAACATCCGTCACTGTGATTTGGGGGGACGTAGGCGATCCATTCCTGGACGCGCGTTTCTGGGCTTTTGCCTCCGCGCGGGCACGCTCTCGCTTGCCACCGTCCGTGAAGATGCCTGCCCTCATGTAGAACTGGAGAAATGCGCCGAGGACCACCAGAGCGCATCCCGCATATTTGATTTCACGGCCAGGATCGGTTGCCACCTGCAACACGGAGATAAACCGGCCCGTCTCGTCGCCGGTACGAGGGTCAAACTCCGGCTGGTAGCTCGACTGGTAAAAGGTGTAGCCCCGGTGAGTGAGGGGTTCGTTCATCTGGATCGTGACGGGCTTGTCCTTGATGCCCATCCGCTCGTCGTTCAACCGCACCTGACTCACAAATCGCGAGGGCTGTTCAGTTGCAGGGTCGAACCGTCGATCAAAGTCGTCGAGCGTCAGGTCGAACCCGAGCGCCTTGCGATCCATGTCGTACGCGACTTCGTACACGCTCCCGCTGGGAAAGAAGACCTTCTGCCAGCGCTTGTCGAGTGTGGGCGACCGGCTGACCCAGACGGTTTTTGTCTCATCGCCGACCGTCATGGAAACGAGTGAAGCGGCAATACCGTCGTCCTTCTTGCCTTTGGGAAGCTCAATCGGCTCGCACACGTCTTCCTCGCGTCCAGCCGCCAGATAATCCTCAACCTGGAATGTCATGGACATCGGCGAAGTCTTATCACCCCCGAACGCCGTCACATCCTCGCGCTTCTTGATCGGCCCGGGCTTGCCTCGGAGCTGCCCCACGTTTTGGCCGGGTGCTCCTCGACGGAAAACGCGGTAGTAGAAGGCGCCTTCCTTCGTGGCGAGGACGTCAACGAGGCCCATCATTCCGCCTGCGTTGGCACCCAGAACGGGAGGCAGGAAGTAGTTGATTTGAAGCAAAGGCTTTTCGTGTCGAGGCGCGTTTTTATCCTGGCCCGGGAACATGTTCGGCAGGTTGGGCATCGATGCCAGAGCGATGTATTTGACCGCCGGCCCCTGCCCCTGGGTCACCTGGAACTCGGCCATTGCGACCTCTTCCTCACCGACCTCGCGCAGCATTTCCCGGCCGGGCAGCGCGACGATACGCTCAAGATGGACCGCCAGATCGCTCTCGGGCAATGTAACCGTCTTGTCTTCCTGCCCCGAGAGCGCCCAGTCGTAAGTGCGAAGCTTTCCGGACTTATCGTTGTACCGCAACCGTACGGCCCCTTCGGGCCCTTTGACTTCGGGAGGATTGAGGAAGTCGTCGACCTCCTGGGAGCTGTCCGTGTACTGAAACGTGAACTTCGCGGGGCCTGCATTCTTGACTTTTCGGCGGAACCGCTGGTCCACAACGAACCAACGGTCTTCCTCACGCGGCAGTATGTCCTGAAAGCGCGGTGCTCCCGGTGGCTTGAAGCGGGGACGCAGCTTGATCATGGGGTCACCCGAGGGATCCGCCTCGTGTTTGACGGTCCAGACTGAGGCCGGGAGATGGGCTTTGATCGCGAGCTTGAACGGGTCGCGAGGCCGAGTCAGCAACTCCTCGACATCCGGCTTTCCGGAGAACACACGGCCGATCGCCCCCAGCACGCCGGGATCCTTCGGCTGCTCCGGTCCCCACGGGAAGGTTCCGGGGAGGAACGACAGCTCGTATTCGCCGAAGTCGCGATCAGGTGTGCCCGTATGCGGATCGAGCTTGCGTACTCGAATCGCCGCGGCATCACGCCGAATGAGCTCGTTCTTGGTCTCTCCTTCGAGGAGGCCGACCTGCCCCTCGTCGGCCGATTGGAGGCTGATCCACGAGCCGGCTAGCACGATGAGGAGTCCCGTGTGCGTCACCAGGAATCCGGTCTGCCGCTTCTTCCAGGGGTAGCGAATCAAAGCGGCACACAAGATGTTCGTGCCCAGGAAGGCGAGCAAGATCGCAAATCCCCGGCCCTGATAGACCCACTCGCGGGCTGCCGACGCACCGTACCAGGATTCAAAGAACGTCGCGTACGCAAGTGTCGCCGCAAGCGCCGTCAAGCTCAGTACGGCGAGTTTGAGCGAAGCGAGAAAGCGGTAGATGGCGTCGAAGACTCGAAGAATCCAGGGCCCTGCGGAACGCGGAGATCCTGTGGTCGGCGATGGCGAACTCGGGGAGGGTTTGCGGACGGCGGTCGCCATGTTGGTGTACCCGGCAATGAGGAACGGCACCCGAAGGCGGGGATACGGGAGGTAGGAGTAGTTGCCTCAACGCCGCCTCGCGATCAGAGGGTTATTGTAGCCCGAGTGCGGCCCCAAGGCCAGCCGCACACGACGCTCCTGTACCCCGTAAAACGCTCTCGGCTGAGTTCCGGCGACTACGATCTTTGCGGGAAGGCTGCTCGTCCACAATTGTAGTCGACACCCCTCGCCGAATTCAATAGGGTCTCATCGAATTTTCAAGAATGTTTGAGGAAGGAATTCCGCACGGGGGTGTTGGGGCATCGGGGTCGCAAGGGCTTCGATGGACCGCTCGAGTGAGCGTTCCCTGACTCGTCGCGATCCGGACTGCGATCGTGCGGTCGGGAAAGCAAAAAATCGACGGTCCACATTTTTTAAAGCTTTCGGATAGGCGCGAGGATCGGCTCAGTGTACATTTCATTTGTCAGACACTCCAGCGGCAAGGCATGATCATCCCCGAACTCTCTCCCGCCGCCCATTCAGACTTCCGGTTTCGTGACGCTTCGCGTGACTGTGAGTCCTGGGCTTTCACGTCGATTGTAGAGGCGATCCCACCCCTGGCTCCGGTCGCTGGACCGAGATTCCCGTCTCACTTCTTTAGCGTGAGTCATTAACGATGAATGGCGTCGATGGGCAACACTCGGGCGTTCTGGAGCTCCATCCCAAAGGGTACGGCTACCTGCGCGACGCCGCTCGTAACTTCAAAGCAGGGCCGGCGGATGCGTTTGTCGCCGCGCCGCTGCTCGCCAAGTTCGCGTTAAAGCAAGGTCTGAGAATTAGCGGACGAAGCGATGGCGCTGGACCAGACGGGGGGCCGCGGCTGGCCGACGTGACCGAGATCGAGGGAAAACCGCCCGAGCACTACCTCGCTCTGCGCTGCTTCGACGATCGGACGGCAATCGATCCGCATGAGCGGATTCGACTCGAGACGGGACCGGAACCGCTCGGCATGCGCGCGATGGACCTGCTGACTCCGATCGGAAGGGGACAGCGAGGGCTGATCGTCGCTCCGCCGCGGTCAGGGAAGACAATTCTCCTCCAGCAGTTGGCCGCTGCGGTCGCAAACAACCATCCCGAAATCCGCCTTCTTGTGCTCCTGGTCGATGAGCGGCCGGAAGAAGTGACCGAGATGCGCCGGACGTTGCGCGGGGAGGTGCTCGCATCGTCGTCCGACCGCGACGCCGAGGAGCACATTCGACTGGCCCAACTGACGATCGACCGCGCGAAGCGAATCGCCGAGTCGGGCGGGGACGTGCTGATCCTGCTCGATAGCCTGACGCGCCTGGCCCGTGCTCACAACAAAGGTTCGAATTCGGGGCGCACGATGTCGGGCGGCGTGGACGTGCGCGCGCTCGACGTCCCGAAACGCCTCTTCGGCGCGGCACGCGCGTTCGACGAAGGCGGTTCGCTCACCGTCCTGGCGACGGCCCTGGTCGAAACCGGTAGCCGGATGGACGAGATCATCTTCCAGGAGTTCAAGGGGACGGGAAACATGGAGGTCGTGCTCGACCGGCGCCTGGCGGAGCGGCGGGTGTGGCCCGCGATCGACCTTCAACTGTCCGGCACCCGGAAGGAAGAGCGCCTCCTGGATACCGAGACGCTCTCCCGTGTCACCTTTCTCCGCCGCAGTCTCGCACCGCTCAAGCCTGCCGAAGCGATGGAATCACTTGTGCGACAGCTCGGCAAGTTCCCGTCGAACGCCGAGTTTCTGAACAAGATCGGCCAGTTTCAGAAGCACGGCTGACACGGCAGCGCGGAACGCTCACTCGATCACCTTGATCTCGATCTTGCGGAACTGGATCTTGGAGCCTTCCGACTGCCAGCCGATCGTTCCGCTGTCGGGGTCTGCGCCCGAGCCCTTGGCGACTTCGATGTCGTTGATCTTGCACGTGATCACGCCGTCGCGGCACGTGACTTCCTCAGAATTCCACTCCCCCGCGGGTTTGATGGCCTGCTTCTGAGCCACGGGATCTTTCTTTCCTTTGAACGTGGCGCCTTGGATGGCGAAAATGTTTCCTGCGTCCGGGTTGAAGAGCTGCACTTCAGTGCACTTCGGCCACACCTTGTGCGGTCCCGTGATGTGCACAAGCAACCCACTGTTGCCCTGAAACACCGCGCCCTTGGCGAGTCCCTCCGGCCGCTCATACATCCAGTCGAACTTGAGTGTGTAGTTTTTATAGCTCTTTTTGGTGGCAAAGTAGCCATTCTTCTTGCCCGAGATCATCACGACCCCGTCGGCGATCCGAATGGTCTCCGGCCCGATCCCGATCAGGTCGAACTGACTGGGATCATCGCCGGACACCAGCGGCTCAAAGCCCGGCTCGCCCTTCGCAAGTCCGCCGAAACCGAGCAGGACCGAGAATACAAAGACCGACCAGCGCTTGGCGACCATGGGAATCGCTCCTGGTGTTGGGGAGTTTGGGAACGCTCCGAGCGGGGTGTTATCCCCTCGGCACGCAAAGTTTAACAAGCGCCCAACAGGGTTGCCAGAACCTACGGTGATCGGAATTCGGGCGCTCGGGGCGGCGTTGTGGGAAGGGCGAGGTCGGGATGTCGGTTGGAATAATGGGCGTCGGTGGTCTGTCCCTGATGAAGAAACTGGAGTATACTTCACAAACGTCGCCCTCGGAATCAATTAAACAGGGCGGCGCGCCGGATTTGAATCGGAGTGAGGCCCAAGGCCGCTGAAGGAGGTTCGGGTGTCGTCACGCGAGAACCCTGCGTCGCCGTCATGGACGTACCGAATGGAAGTTTCGCCGACGGGCCAAGGTCCCTCTCAGGCGGTACCTACCTTGAACGATCCGATCGCCTTGCTTCACCTGCTGGCGAATCTTCAAAACCAGTCCCTTGAAATTCAACGCCAGATCCTGGAAAACCAGCGCCAGCAACTGGAGCTCGCCCGCGAGGCCGCTCAGGTCAGCCGCGAACAGCGGGCACGGCAGATCGCCGAGCTGGAACGTTGGCAAACCGGCCACGAGCACGTGCTCGAACACTGCAAGGAAACGCTCGGGAACCTCGAGCAAGTCCACGCGGCATTGATGGGGGAACTCGCAAACTACGTCGATGAGAATCATGAGAATCTGATCGACGGAGAATTTGCGCTGACGGATTTCGTCGATCGATTTGGCCCCCGGCTCGCGCACTTGAACACGATGCTCGCCGTCCTTCGTCCGCTGGCCGCCTCGATGAAGAAGACGGAAACGAACGCCTGAATCGCCGTCCTCGATTCAGCGTGTCCTCTTCGCCTTTTCGTCGAGTGCCAGTGCCGTCTCGTGCAGATCCGGCAGTCCTGCGCCCATCGTTGAAGGGCAATATTCGGGCAGTGTCCACCAACGCCCAGGCTGGGGCTGCGTCGCGAGAAGCTCTTTCACCACGTCCGCAAGCGCAACGCTAAAACTTGTCGATCCATCGCGGTCCAGATGGGTCGAGTCGGGGAAGACTCCGGAATACTGCGAATGCCGGCAGTCCACGACGCTGAGGTTTGCATATTTCCCCTGCAACAATCGCAGAGCCTTATCGTAGCCTTTTTCCAGGCCATGCCGGTCACGATACGCTTGCCAATCGGGCGCACAGGGCGGAAGCACCCACAGCACGCGGATGCCTCGAGCCGCGGTGGCCGCGAGAAACTCATCAATGTATGTCACGCTCGCTGCGGTTGCGAACGCATAAGCCCACTGCTTCGGATTCTCATCCTGCTCTTTGGCTTCGGCGAACCCG
>DAIDJG010000058.1 GCA_027451445.1 Singulisphaera sp. | reverse complement strand
CGCATTGCGCACGGCTCGGACCGCCGACGGATCGTGCCACAGGCTCGTGTGGGCATTGCTCCGGCATATATCCTTAGCTCTTACACTAACCCGAAGCGCGAGCGAGGCATAATGATATAATGCCCTCGCTCGCGCTTCGGGTTAGTATTGGGGATTCGGCGCCTGGATGTGCGCAATGCGATCGCGAACCGCTGTAGGCCGGTAGCCACTGCGATTTAATGATATATCTCTACCCTAGTTGAATGACGCACTCTCACCGAGCTTCGCGTCAACCTCCGCGCGGCTTCAGGACAGCCTCCACGCGGTGCTCGGTTCCCTCACGACGGAATTCGACCTCGATCTTATCGCCCACGTGCCGCAAGCGCAGAATCTGCCAGACGTCTTGGATGTCGGTCACGGGCTTGCCATCGATGGCTGTAATGATGTCGCCGACGCGCAGACCGGCCGCATCGGCGGCACTCTGGGGCGCAACGACCGCGATCTGCAATCCCCCGTCGTGCGGATTGCCCCCAACCCCAAGAACTGGCCCGGCGGCCGCGATCGCCAGGGCCGTGACCCCGAGCGCATTCTGGAACATATGCAGCAACATCGGCACGAGCAGCGACTGCCGCCACTCGTAGGCCAACGCGAAGACCAAACCGAGAAAGGCGATCGCTGCCATATGGATGGGGCCGAACGGGTGAAACACCCCGAAGACGACGGCCTGGATCACAGCCGCAACGGCCAAAGGAACGCGCAGGCGGAGCGCATTGTAAAGAAACCCGCGGAAGAACGTTTCCTCGGTGATCGGCGCCACGAACACCGCGAGGAACATGAAGGCGATCACCTCGAATCGCCGGGGCGCGTGGAGAATCCTTTCGAGCGCGTCGGGCGGTCTGGCCTCGCCGCCGGAAAGTGCAAAAAGACTTTGGACGAGCAAGCCCAGCAGCACCAATATCAGGGGAAACAAGCCCAGCGCAATGAGGCCGTCAATGACCGTCGAACGAAGCGGCGCAATGCCCTTCAACCGGACGCCCCTGCGACGGGCAACGACCCAGGGAAAGAGCAGCATCCAGCCCGTAGCCGCGGCGGTCAACGGCAGCCAGACCCAGTGTGGAACCGCGGATAACTGGGCAGGACGCGTCACCAACGGGACCACGCGAGCCAGTACGAGGGGAGTCAGGGCGATCAGGATGTCACTCCCGCGCCAGGGCACCGCGCGAAAGAACGACTGTCTGGCGGTGGGCTTGATCGCGGGTTCGGAGAACTCACTGTCCATGGTTTCCATGCGAGACGGTCCCATTCTTCGCGTCGTGAGCCGTGAGCCGCTCGCGAGTCACCGGTCACGCCTCGGGCTGGATTCCGAGCGCTCGCAATTGTTCGGCAGGAACACCCGGTCGATGCCTTCCTTGATCGTCACGATCCGCTCGAACTGCAGCGTGTTCTCGGCCATGGGCTGACCATCGGTCTCCGGATAGACGATGGCCGCTTTCGAGGCGACGGGAGACTGTATTGTTCGTGTGCTCATACAAGAAACCTCCGGCAAGGATACGTGCCGGACCAAATCGAGCAAACTGGCGGTGACGAACGCCAAGCGAGCCAGCGTATTGTAACAGAAGTTACGATTCGACGAGCGGCCCGACTCCGAGTTCTTGTCGCCGTCTGCCAGTGTTGCGTAGGCTCGGTCAGGGATGTAGCTAGCGCGCCATGAAAGCTAAGGCACGGAAGTCTTGTCCCAATTGTCGGCGTTTGCAGGCACTGTTAGATGCCCAACGAGGCGCGGCTGCAAGCGCTTGAGGCGACAGTCTCACGTTTCCAGGCACAACTCGCGGCGGCGCGGAAGGTTTCATCAACATCCTCCCGACGCGCAGCGGCAATGTATTGATCGAGGTTCTGGGCAAGGAGTTCGACGGGACTCTGGGCTGCGACGATTACTCGGCCTATCGCCGTTTCCACCGCGAGTTCGACATGCCGCTCCAGTTCTGTTTGGCTCACCTGATCCGTGAGGTGAAGTCTCTGACGACGCTGCCCGGCGCGAAAGAACAGGCTTATGGAACGAGGTTGCTCGATGCCTTGCGTGCGCTCTTTGGGGTGATCCATCGCCGGGAGGAACTGGTGGCTCGATGCCCGAAATGGTATCCGTGCTGGCCCCGCTCGAGAGACGCGGTACATGCTGCCGAGTCCAGAGCCGTCGTGGTATGATTGCCGGAGCAATCCGTACGGGGCATGCGCGAGGGGTCGCGTTTCAACCGCAAACGAGCAGGTCCGGGGTTCGAGAATGCTGACATTCTACGACCATGACACGCGAGGGACGCGCCGGTCGTTCCTGCAGATTGGTGGTGCTGCGATTGGGCTGAACGCGCTCGGTCTGTCGGCGACATCCGCGGCGGCAGAAGGGCCGGCGGTGGTCTGGAGCGAGAAGTCGATCATCTTCCTCTTCTTGCACGGCGGGCCGAGCCAGATCGAAACGTTCGACCCCAAGATGGACCAGCCCGAAGGGATTCGCAGTACGACGGGGGAGATCGCCACGAAGATCCCCGGCGTGACCTTCGGCGGCACGTTCCCTCAGCTCGCCGCACGCGCCGACAAGCTCACGGTGGTTCGCTCGTTCGTCCCGGGCGATGCGAATCACGACATCAAGCCCCTGGTCGGCCGCGACACCTTCGGGGCGAACCCCGGCGCCTTGCTCGCGCGCGTCGCCGGGCCGAATCATCCGCGCACGGGGCTGCCGACCAACGTGCTCCTCTTCCCGCGCGCTGTAGATCCGACGACGGGACAGAAGAACAACGGCTTCGGCCGTTTTAATGCGACCGGACCCCTCTCCTCCGCGTACGCTCCGTTCGACCCGAGCCAGGGCGAGGGCACCGCCGGCGGACTCGCGCTGCAAGTTCCCCGTGAACGGCTCGACGACCGTCGGCACCTCCACAGCTTGCTCGACTCCACCGCGCGTTACCTCGAGACCACCCGCGCCGTCGAGGGGGTCGACCGGGTGCGCGAGCAGGCCTATCGTCTCCTCAAAGGGGATCTGGCCCAGGCGTTCGACCTGTCGCGCGAAGATCCCCGGCTGGTCGCGCGCTACGACACAGCGCCTCTGGTGCGTCCCGACGCTATCAGCCGGACCTGGAAGAACTATCAGCACTACGTCGACAATGCGAAATCGCTGGGCAAGCTGCTGCTCCTGGCGCGTCGCTTGTGCGAGCGCGGGTGCGGCTTCGTGACGGTGACGACCAACTTCGTGTGGGACATGCACGCCGACGTCAACAACGCGCCGATGGTCGAGGGAATGCGCTACATGGCCCCGCCGCTCGACCACGCGTTGAGCGCGTTCATCGACGATCTGCATGCCCGAGGTCTCCAGGATCGCATTCTCCTGGTAGCCTGCGGCGAAATGGGCCGGACCCACCGGGTCAACGCGAAAGGGGGCCGCGACCACTGGGGCGGCCTCGGCTCTCTGCTCCTGGCCGGCGGCGGCCTGGCACCCGGCCAGGTGATCGGCCGCTCCAACAAGGATGCCTCCGCCCCCCAGTCGGAGGCCGTCACCGGGCGACACCTCCTGGGCACGATCCTCCACACCCTCTTCGACGTGAGCCAGCTCCGCCTCGCTCCCAACCTCCCCCGTGAGTTCGCCCAGATCATGGCCGGTTACGACGGAATTCCCGGACTAAGCTGACGTCGTCGGCAAGGGGTTACCGAAGCGTTTCGGATGAGAACGTGAGATTACGTCCGGACGGGCCCAGCACGGGCGCGGTGTCGAACGGGACGAGCCGGCGGTCGGGGAGCGTGTTGTCGTGCACCAGCGCCCCGCCCTCGCCGACGAAGAAGTCGGCGTCCTCGGCGACGTCGAGGTTGTACACGGGCTCGACGTTGCCGGTTTCGATCGTTGAGACCGCCATCACACCCCCCAACGTCCGGAGCACGTCTCCCGGCTTGAGGTCTCGGGCCATGACCCAGCCCTGTCCGGCCTTCCAGAAGCGGTGGAATTCGCTGCTGACGATCGTCTCGCCGCCCAGCGCCACGCGGAACGTCTTGCCCGGCGGGTTGTGATGGACGGCGAGGACCGGCTGGTACCGGAGCGCCGCGGTCT
>DAIDJG010000057.1 GCA_027451445.1 Singulisphaera sp. | reverse complement strand
GGAGAGACTGCCGCTCGTCGTCAGTGAGGGTAACCAAGTAGTGCTTGTTCATGGGGTTGACTCCTTCCGGAGGCGAAGTCCTCATGGACAGAGTCTGCCAGGTCAACCCGACAAACACAACTTGACTAGGTACTAGAGCGCCTAACGATTGGGTTGCGCACGATCGGCCAACATCGGTCCGCGCTCAGCGAAGGTCTTACCGTTGAACGCGTCCTCAACCTACCTGACTGGGAGAAGTGTACTCCCTCCCCCCAGCGTGGGGGAGGGCTGGGGTGGGGGGGACATCGCATGGCACATGGCTGTCCGGAACCCCCCACCCCAACCCTCCCCCACAAGGGGGGAGGGAGTTCTGATGCTCCCGTGTTTTGATAAGTTGCGTCCGAGCGCAACCCAATCGTTAGGCGCTCTAATCGTATTTACGATTAGCCGGACGACCGCTGGCGGCTCGCGTCTACCCGACGACTTCGGCACCGCCGCGGTCTCCGGCATGAACCAATCCTCGCCAACGATCCGGTTTCTATGCATGGCCAGTGTCTTTCCGGCAACCCTTCGCCTCGATCTGGATCGTCGTGTGCGAAATGCCGAATCGCGCACTCAACATCGCGGCCACTTGCCCGAGTACCGGCTGGCTGCTCAGGACAGTCCGCTCGGTGACGACGATGTGACAGCTACAAGCCACCAGGCCCGTCGCGATCGTCCAGACGTGCAGATGGTGGAGGTCCTGAACGTCCGGGACGCTTCGGATGGCCCGTTCGACCTCCCCGAGGTCGAGGCCCTTCGGAACGCCCTCCATGAGCACGTTGACCGACTCGCTCAGGACGTCCCAGGAACTCCAGAGGATGAGCAGGCCGATGAGGATGGAGACGACCGGGTCCGCGATTGTGGCCCCGGTCATCGCCACCACGATACCGGCGGCGACGACGCCGAGTGCGGACACTGCGTCGCCGAGCATGTGCAGGTACGCGCTGCGCACATTCAGGTCGTTCTTCGCATGCGCGCGCAGCCAATAGCTGATGACGCCGTTGAGCATGACCGCTACCAGGGCGACGAGGATCATGGGAACGCTATGGACGGGCTCGGGCGAGCGCAGGCGTCTCGCAGCCTCCCAGAAGATGTACAGGGCGATGACGACCAGCGAAGCCGAATTGGCCAGTGCCGCGAGGATGCCGGCTCGCCGATAGCCAAAGGTGCGTGTCTCGTCGGCGGGCCAGCGCGACATTCGCAGAGCGAACCACGACAGCACCAGGGCGAGGGCGTCGGACAGGTTGTGCCCCGCGTCCGAGAGCAGAGCCAGGCTGTGTGCGTAGAAGCCCGCGAAGCCCTCGCCGGCCACGAACAGGAGGGTGAGCGCGATCGACAGTCCCAGGCGAGGTCCCTCGTTCGCTGCATCGCTCGAATGGTCGTGAATCATTACGGCAGCACCCTCTGACCAACGGCCGTGTTGAGCCGGAGCATGCTCCGGCGGTGGCGGATCAGGGTATCGCGGTACTGGCGGACGACGTCGTTGAAGCCGCGCTCGGCGTTGTAATAGGCCGAGATATCTTCCTGACCTTCCGTGTAGAGCCGGAACTTATCGTCTCGCAAGTGGCGCGCCCGCGGTAAGATACCGCGCTCGAGCCGCTGCACGGCGGAGTGCGTGGTTTGGTATTCCTGGTTTGCCCGCTGAACCTCGCTGACCACCTGACGTTCCAGGCCGCCCAGTTCGATCCGCGACTGGAACTCGGAGTGCCTGGCGCGGGCGATGTTCCCCTGATTTCGGTTCAAGAGCGGCAGCGACACGAGCACCCCCACGCTCCAGCCGGTGGCACTCTTCTCCCCCTCAGGGGCGTAGTTGGTGAACTGATAAGGGGTATAGAGAAGGAAGACATCCTCAAACCGTTCGGCCTGGGCCAGACGAATGTCCGAGCGGGCTCGCTCGACGCCAAGCCGATAGGAAATGACGTCCGGACGGATACAGAGGGCCATGCGGATCAGATCGTCCTCGGGCGGCGGGGGCGCGGTCTCGTCCCGGACCGACCCCCGCACATCGAGAGCTGTTGCCTCGGCCGGCGGGACGTTGAGGAGCGTGGCCAGGTCCCGTTTGGCGTCCGCCAGCGAGGCAACGGCGCCTTCGAGCTCGACCTCCGCTGCGTCGCGCTGAATGGCGATCTCGTCCGAGGCCGACTGCGCCTGGACCCCCTTGCTAACCTGCTCGTCGACCGTCTTCACCACGTCGTTGAGACGCGCCAGGTTCGCCCGTTTGTAGCGAAGGGTTTCGCGAGCGTCGAGGACATCGACGAACGCCGTGTAGAGGTTGTCGAGCGCCAGGCGGACGGCGTCCTGGTACTGTGCTTCCAGCACCTTTCTGGCCTGCTGGGCCACGTGGACCCGGGCCCGTCGCTTGCCGTTCACGTCGATTGGCTGGATGAGGACCACGCTGTAGCCGTTGTTGCCGGGCCGCTGCTGGGAATAGTTGCCGTAGGGAGTATTGTCGGCGCTGGCGAAGACGAGCGGATTAGCTCGCATTCCGGCCGTGAGGATGTCGGCCTGGGCTTTGGGAATCTCCTGGAACTTGGTGCCCAGGTCGGGATTGTTGTGGAGGAGTTGCTCAATGGCTTGCTCCAACGTCATGCCGTTGGGCGGCCCCTCGTCCTGACCCTCGGGCAGGTCGAGCGCGCCGTACGAGGGAGTGGCCGGCCGCGTTGCGGGTCGGGGCGGAGCAAGCGGTCTCCGAGTCGTGGGCGCGGCCCCAGAGTCATATCCCGAGGCCGCGGAAAGGATGCCGGTGGTCCGAGGTGTACGGGCGTTAGCCGGACCGAGCGGTGGACGGACCGATGGCCCGGCACGCTCGCCGAGTCTTGCCTCGACCGATCCGGGGCGATACGGAAAGGGACTCGCACCGGAGCCGAGCGACGGCCCCAGGTGGGTCTCCGCCTTGGCCTTCTCCTTGCTGCGCTGGCCCTTCGACAGGATGACGATGTCGTCCGCGAGCATGGCCTGCGCGTCGGCGCGGCGGGTGCCGAAGCCGATCATCACGACGGCCGCCAGGGCGCTATAGATCAGCTTTCTCATGCCCCGCCCCTTCCTTGGGTTCGGCTTCAACTCGATTGTGTTCCGTTGCGAATCACTGAGAGTCTGTCCCCATTTCCACGCTTCCCGCTCCGCCGGAAAACGGGGACAGGCACCTCGAAGACTCGGAGCCAGTCCCCGTTTTCCGGCTCCGCTCCACTTCCGGCACAGACTCTGAGTCGCCAGCAGCGCGGACAGGACTCACGGGACGCTCGCGAGTGTGGCGGCGTCCCGACGCGAGTCCGCGCCGGAATGCTCGGTCTCGCCCTCGGCGGCGACCTCATTCGTGATCTCTTTCCCAAACAACAAATAGAGGACCGGCAGCGCCAACATGGTCAGGAATGTGTCGCAGACCATGCCGAAGAACACGACGGTGGCCAGCGGGCGTTGGACTTCGGCGCCGACGCCTGTCGACAGCATCATGGGGACGAACCCGAGTGCCGCGACGGTGCCCGTCATCAATACGGGCCGTAGCCGGGCGAGCCGAGCCTCCTCGATCGCCTCTCGCTTCGGCACCCCGTGGGCCATCTTGTCCCGGATGTAGCTCACAAGCACGAGGCCCTCGAGCATCGATGCCCCCGCCAGGGCCACGAATCCGACCCCCGCCGAGATCGTGAACGGCATCCCTCGCAACCACAAGCCGAGCACCCCGCCGACTCGCGCGAACAGCACTCCACTGAAGATCATGAGTGCGTCGCGGAACGAATGAAACGTCAGGTAGAGCAGGCTCAAGATCAGCGCCAGGGCCAACGGAACGACGATCAGCAGCCGCCGTTCCGCCCGTTGCATGTTCTCGAACTGACCGCCCCACGCGATCGTGTAGCCACTGGGCAGGTTCGGCATGACCTGGCGATTGATCCGCGCTTGAGCGTCCTCGACGAACGAGCCGATATCGCGGCCCCGCACGTTGGCCTGGACGACGATCCGGCGCTCTCCCCATTCCCGCTGAATCGTCGAAGGCCCGCTGACCTCCTCGATGCGAGCCAGCCGCGTGAGCGGCAGGTGCTGACCGGCGGCGGTCGTGAATACCACCTTCGCCAGGGCGCGGGGGTCGTCGCGGTAGTTGATCGGGAGCCGGACGGCGAGCGGGAATCGACGATCCGGCTCGATGACTTCACCGACCTTGATCCCGCCCGCCTCGGCCACCGCGTCGAGCACCTGGCGAGCGGAGACTCCGTAGCGAGCCAGCGCGGCGCGGTCCACCACCACCCGCAGGACCGGCAATCCCGTGATCTGCTCCGTGCTCACGTCGGCGGCGCCTGGAACCTCCTTCACCACCCGTTCGATCTCGGCGGCCTTGTCCTTGAGCACCTCGAGATCCGGCCCAAAGAGCTTGATACCCAGATCGGCGCGGATGCCCGCCACCATCTCGTTGATCCGCAGCTCGATGGGCTGGCTGTAGACCGCCCGCATCCCCGGTAGCTTCTCCGTCACCGACGCCATCTTCGCGACCAGTTCGTCCTGGGACTGGGCCCGCTTCCAGCCGCCGGCCGGCTTCTGCATCCAGTAGCGCTGCCACGCCCCCAAGGAACTGAGCAGCGGCGGCCTCGCGATCTCGTACCGGCCCTCGCGGGGGGTGAGCATCACGTACACGTCCGTTACCTCAAAGCCCATCGGGTCGGTGGCGACCTCGGCGGTCCCGGTCCGGCTCCAGATCGACTCGATCTCGTCCGGGAACTCCTCCTTCAGGATCGCCTCGATCCGCGTCCCGTACTCCAGCGACTCCTCCAGGCTGACTCCGGCCAGCCGGACGGTGTTGATCACGATCGACCCTTCGTTCAACCGAGGCACGAACTCCGAGCCCAGGGTCAGGCCGAGGATTGTCGTGGCCACCGTGATCGAGCCGACGAGGATCAGCGTGGCCCAGGGATATTGCAGGCCCAGGTGCAACATCGGCTGGAAGACCCGATGTGCGACGCGATCGACCAGCGTCTCCTTGTCCTTAACCCTCCGCGGCAGGCCGAGTGAGGCGAGGGCTGGCATCAGCGTCAGCGAGAGGATCATGGACCCGGC
>DAIDJG010000056.1 GCA_027451445.1 Singulisphaera sp. | reverse complement strand
GGCACGCCTCCGCGATGACGGTCCAATCGCCGTTGACGAGCCCGCAGACAAGGACGGTGGAAGCGGACCCCACGGGCGAAGGCGCCCAGTTGTAGATGGTGACGGAATCGCCTTTGGCCGAGACCAAGCCGTTTGACGACCAGTCCCGATAATACCGCTGCGCCTGACCGGAACCGAGCGTGACCGTGCCAGGAAGCGAGCCGGAGGCCGCGGGGATCGGACCATTCGTCGGCACGAAGTACTGGAGATCGACGAGCGGCCCCATCCAGAGCAACTGCGGACCGCCCGGCCCCCAGAGGAGCGAGAGCGGCGCAGCCGCCTTGAATTGGAACAACTGCTGGACGCCGTCGAGCGTTCGGTTGATCGACGACTGCGCGATCTTGTGCTTGGGCGACGCGCGCTTGAGCTTGGTGAACCAGGCCATGATTCGGTCGATCCGATCCGGTCAGGGAAGGATCGAGAAGTCCCCCGGTTGATACGGCGTATATTGTCCGGACCGATCGGTAACGGGCGTCCATTGCAGCGTCCGCGGGTCGAGCGCGTTGTTCCAACCGCGCGCCTTGTAGATAAAGTTGTAGCCGACCGTCTGGAGCACGGTTCCATCCGTGTTGACCGTAACGTCGCTATCAGCGCCCGCGAACAGCACGGTCCCCACATCGCAGAGGAAGTTGCCAAGCGGGAACACATCCTGGTTGACCTGGCTGAGAACCGTGAGGATTTCGTAGACGGGCAGGTACGGGAGCATGTAACGCTTTTGGCTGATCTGGATCTGTGGGGGAAAGATCGCGAAAGGCGTGAACGTCGGCGTTCCGTCCGGGAAGAAGAGGAAGCCGTTGGGGATGGTAACGACCTCTGAGTCGATCTTCAGCGAGGTTTGGGTGTACGGTTTGCCGCTGGCGTCGGACTGCTGGCTCTCTGGGGAGAAGAACTTCGGGAATCCGAACTGGCAGGTCACGATCACTTCCTTCGCGACGAGCCAGGACGCCAGCGGATACCATCCCGGCTGGTAGGCCGATCCCTTCAGTGGCTCCACGGTCACGCTGCGTGCGTAGAGGTTCGGCGAACCGGGGTAGCGATAGGGGAAGATCGACGTGATCCCGCTTCCGGCCTCGCCGGGTGGCGGCGGGGTGGAAATGAGTCGCGTCCCGACGAGATCCTGCACGAGCCGCAGATGGTCGGTCCAGAGACAGCGGAACTTCACGGTCGCGGTCCCGCCCTGGTCGGGGTCGTAGCTTTCCGTGACACCGCTGTCCCACAACACGGTGAAGGGGACGGAGATGATTTCAGCCATGAGGAATGTAGGTCCCTGAGGAGGATCAGTCGGGGCTAATCGGATCCACGTCGAGGTTGCGGACGACGTTGGTCTGATCCTGTGTGGCCGTAATCAGGCCGTGGAGTGCCGTGAGTTGCTGGTGCTGAAGGTCGACGAGTTGCTGGAGCTCGGATCGCGTTTGGAATCCGCTCAGCGCGATTTTCTGGCTGTACTCCTCGTGGCTCGTGAACTTCGGGCCGAACTTGTCCATGTAGAAGTTCTGCTTGGCCTGGCGGGCCTTGGCGAGGGAGTACTGGGCTTCGCCGACGCGCCACTGGGCGTCGTCGATCTTTCGCTGATGGGATTCCTTGGTGTCTTCACCGATGCGCTTGCGAGCCTCGTCCCTGCTGATCCCTTGTCGGGTGGCGCGCTCTTCGATTTCCTTGTCGATCGACTGTTCGAGGTCGGTGAGGAGATGTCGCGCGACCTGATTGGCGGTGTTCTTGCCCATGCCTTGGGATATCAGTTCGCTGGCGATCTCATTTTCTGTGACGTTCTTTCCTGCGATTATTTTCTGTCCGGCCTTCCCGCGACGGAACACTCCAAGCCGTTCGCGGGCCTGGTTCTCGTAACCTCTCTCAACCGTTTCCTTCATTTGGTCGTCGTGCTCGACCTGTTTTTCCTTAAACTCGCGTCGTTGTTCCTGAGTCATAGGAACGAGGCCGACCTGTTTGTTGAATTCAGCATTTGGGCCTGTCGTCGCCCTCGCCATCTCACGCTGACGGTCTTCTTCATCTTTTCGCGCGTTCCGGGCATTCATTTCGGTTTCGGTTACGAGAGCGGAGGCAACTTTCGCCGGATCGTTGACCGCCTTGAAATTGTTAGGGCGGGCCATCATCTCTGCTGCAATCTTCTGCGCCGCCACTTCCGATCCAGGCCGTGTGCTGGTTGCTTCCTCGACAAGACTCTCCGCCTGAAACTTGCGTTTGGCGGCCATCGCCATTTTGATTTCCTGCTCTTCGGCAGCGAGATACTGCTGGGCAATCCCCGAGTTCATGAGCCCCATCCGCGCGAGAGGCTGCGCCAAGATCGGGAGCGCTGCATAGGCTTTGCTCTGCGCGGCCATCGTCTCCTTCTCATCAAGGGCGCCGGACACCAGATCGGACATCTCGATGCCCGCCATGACGGCCTCGTTACCGCCTTTCTTAATGGCTTCCTTTCGCGCTCTGGCCGCTGTCTCGGCTTCTGGCGTGGCCTCTTCCCTCATGGCCTTGTTCTTCTCCATCTGCTCGCGCATTTCCTTGCGTTTCTTCTCAGCCTCCGTCGCCTGATCTGTGGCCTCCGTCAGGAGAGCAAGCTCCTTGATCGCATCCGTGAACACCGGCATTCCAAAAACCTGTTTGACTTCATCCCAGTGGTTGATCAACTGATAGATGGCCGTCGCGGCGATGGACGCCCCACCCGCGATCCCCATTGCCATTGCGGGGCTGGCCCCGGCGACTTGGGCCAGCCCTGAAACAATCGACGGGATGTTGTTCAAGACGCCCCGGAACCCATACTGCGCATCGTCGGCTGCGCTGCCGAGTTGCATTAGGGCCATGGAGAACGCCGTCGCCTTGCCGGCGCCCGCTCCCATCTTCGCATCGAGTATGTCGAGGGCGTTTCCCTTGGCACCCAGGGTCGCGTAGGCGCTTTGCATCGAAGTCTGAAGAGTGGCCATCTCGGCCTTCAGTTCTCGAATGCGCGCGATCGCATCGCCCTTGTCGATCGCTTTGAGTTTGAAGTCACCTTGCACCTGCTTGATTTCATTGCCAAGGGTCTGAAGCGCTTGCCGTGCCTTCGCGATTCCGCCGGCCATATTGTCCTGCACGCTGAGTTCAGCGTAAACGTCGGCGATCTTAAATCCGCTGGCCATAAATCAGCCTCATCTTTCGAATTCCCGTGATTTGCCATACTGTTCGCTGTACACTGTTCCTCCGACATCGATGAACTCGGTCACGAAAGGGGATGTACGATGCGGCGGCTTACCTGGATGATGATGTTAACGCTATGTGGATGCGGGACGTCAGGACCGTACTCGAAGACGAGCTATCTGAAGCCAGGGACCGTGGCCGAGGCCGTCTACACAGATATGGGGAACCCTAAGATTGACAACAAAGAGGGCAAGATTGTGTTCAGCGTAGACGCAGCGCTCTCACATGTCGCGCCTGGCACGAGGATTTCGGTCGTGGAGGACAGTCCGGAACCAGATCCGGGCGCTGATAAGAGAATGAAAGATTTTTGGATCAACAGAGCGGTGACCGCAAAGGTCGAAACCGGCGAGCATGCCGGCAAGACGGGCTTTATTCCTCGCCAGTACCTTCGCCCCCTCAAATAGCCTTCTGCCGGAACACCGATCAAAAACACGCCTCTGCAGCCCGTGTTGCCGTTCGCCGCGACACTCGAAGCCGACTGACGACACCAGGAGGTGTACGACTTCGTCGCTGTCAGCCCCGCAGCCGAACCGAATGAGCCAAGAATCGCAGGCGGCTTCGCACTGACCGAACGGGCCGGGTGGCAACGAGCAGACTCACGCGAAGGGCGAGCTCGCCCCTCGCTCAACTTGCCACCCCATTTTCTCGATCAACCGCTCCAGCCTCCCCCATAACCCTGCATTGACGGGCTGAACTATCTTCGCGAACTGCGTCGGGAAGATTACGTAATTTCGCGCCAAACAGAACCACGCCATCATGATGACGCTCGCAATCCGCTCTTCATCCGTCGCTGCATCCTTCAGCCGCCTACTGAGTTTGCCCAATGTCTCGTTGAGGGATGCCGTGACCTCGCTGGGCAGTGGTCCAAAATCCCAGGGATAGGCCGCACCTAGCTCCGCCAGTCGTGGCTCGTAAAAGTGCCACACTTGCCCGTCGGGCAACATGACGGGCATTCCGCCCACAAATTCGCGACGTCGCCGCTTGTGTTCGCTCAGTCTCATCACGGCAGCCCTCGGTAATACCTCATCCAGTTGGCCGCGACACGCTCTGCGTCCACCTCCGATCCAACGGTCACTTCGTACGGTTTCCCGCGTGCCAGCGCGACGCGAATCTGCTCAAAACTCATCCTGTCGATCGTCTCGTAAGTCCACCCTGGGTACGCCTCGCAGAGCATGGCTCGCACCTGCGGGTAGGGTAACCCCGCGGACCGATCCTCGTCCGCCGGCTGAACCACATCCCCAACGTCACCCCAGGCGAGGCAGAAATCGAGCAGTTGCCCGTAGTCCTCGTCGGTCATGACGTTCGCGATGGCTCGACAGCGCTCCAGCGTCGTCTTCGGGTCGTTTCGCCGGCTTGCCACATACAGCAGTCGGGCTTTCCCCTCATCAGTGAAGAGCAACGTCAGCCCGGTCTCGTCGGCGAGGGACGGCGGCCAGTCTCGCTGCGCCTCCTGGACGGCCGGTATCCAGACGGCCCTGCGCTCCTCGTCCGTCGCTTCGTCAGGGAGTCCCCGTAGCCGTTCCCGAGCGGCCAGATACGGGTTCGGAAGCCGGGTCTTGAACCACGCTTGCAAGTCCCCGATGTCGCGCGGGCAAAGCTTGCCCACCCGAAGCACGATCCCCGCGACTTCGAACTCGCGCGGGGAATCGCAGTGGCGAGAATAGTCTTCAGCCACGATCAACCACCTCCGAGCGTGTACGGGCCGTTGGAAATCAGATCGCACGAGAAGGTGTACATCGTGGAGCCCGGCACGGTCAGCGTCGTCGAGCCGTTGCCGACATTGAAGTTGCCCGAGGCGAAGACGCTGGAAGGGAAGTCGTAGACTGTGGCCGACACGACCGCCCCCGTCTGGATCAGCGAGAAGATCGCCGCAGAGGTTTGCGATAAGTCGAAATGGCCCTCGACGCTCACTTTCAGATTGGTCTCGCCCGGCACCTGGGCCGTGTACAGGGTATCGGTGGCGGCCACGTAGTTTGCGCTGTCCGTCGCCTTGGCGTACTCCGTGTTCAGGTTGCTCTTGAGGCTCGTGATCGGCACGGTGATGTTGTTGATGAGCAGTGATGCTCCCTTGCCTGTCCGCACGTTGCGCATGGGGGTGGCTCTCCTTCGTTATGGGGTTGGATTCGTCAAGTAACGTTCGACGCGATAAAGGAATGTCAACGCGAAGTGGTACGCCGTCACGACCCCGCTCGGCCCGATATTGCCCTCCGGGATCGCATGGATCGAATCGAGACGGAGCTCGAGCAGGACGCCGTCGGCGAAGGTCAGCGGGGCATCGTTGAGCGTCCACGCCACGAGCCGCGCCAGGTCCCGGCCCTGCTTCTTGCCGGCGGCGAAGATCGAGACCTGGAACCGGCCTTGCGGGTAACCGTGAATGAGTCCGGTGGGATCCGCTGACTCATAATCGCCCGTACCCTCGAACACCTCCTGGTAGACCAGGTACGGCATCGGAGATTTCGTCGAGTTCCAGTCGCCGAAGAGTTTATACATGGGGGGATTGGCCGCCAGGTTCTCGCCGAATGCCGACACCACGGCGGGACTCCGTCGGAGCCAGCCGATCGCGGCGGCGGGGAGATCCGGCGGAAGGCCCGTCGCGGTCCAGGGTGCACGAACGAGCAGCCCGGGCAAGGGCAGCGGCCGAGGGCGCAAGGGCCACTGGAGGGCGTAGGGGGTCGGGGGCCTTGTCGTGTTCGCGGTCGAGGCCGGGAGCGTGCGCAGTCCGAGCGCTCGCACCACCTGCGGACGCCGGGGCGGCAGCAGCAAGCCGTGCGGAGCCGGTGGCTGGACGACGGCGCCGGCGGACGCCGGGCGGAGCCCAACCACAGGCAAGGGCTGCGGTCGCGCGTTCGCGCTCTTGCCAACCTGCACGCGGGGGATCGGCACACCACCGGAGGCCGATGACGTGACGACGACGGAGCGTGGAAGTGTCCGTTTTTTCGGTGGCGAACCACTGACTGGCCGCCCGGGCATTTGCCAGAATGTGGCCGATTTCGCGAGCGTCGCTGGCTTGCACGGACGAGGAAGCCTCGTCGCGACACCGAAGTACGACGCCGGGCGCGGCAGGGCAACTCGCAGGGTTGTCCGCGCAACGGTCGGCGAAAGCGTCTGAGGACGTCGCGATGTGGGAGCGATCGCTACGGGTCGCGACGGGATCGGCGCTGTGGGCCATGGCGGACGCGCAACAAACGCCGCCGGCGGCTCTGGGCGTGCCCTGGGCAATCGACCGATCGCGCTGCGCGGGAGGATCGCAAGTTGCTCGGAACTGGCCGGTCGCACGACGAGCGCAGACGAGACCGGCTGAGCCCGGCGCGGGACTCTCGCGACATGACATTTCGGCGGCTTCGGCTGGGGAGTGGCGCTGCCCGACCACACCTTGAGTGCGAGAAGCAGTCGTGTTGGCTGAAACCGCGCGGGCTGCGCAATGTGGAGCCGTGGTGGAACCGGTTCCGGAATCGACACGCCGCGGGATGCGGCCCGCACCACACGCCGTAACGTCGAAGACGCTGAGGGCAGCGTTCCCACGAACGGCTTCGGTGTCGGCGGACAGCGCGGGAATGTCTCGGCCGTCGAGACGAAGACCGGCGGAGCCTGGCCGAGGAGGCGCCGGCCGTGTGGCACGCGGCCGACAGCCGGAGTTGGTGACGAGGCCGGACGAACGTCGATCGTGGTCTTGACGAATGTCGTCGGCCCGCCGTTGCCGACCAGTTTCCGCCCTCGAGGCACGCACCCAACGATCGCTTCTTGTGTCTGCGGGGTTGGCGGCCGCTCGTCGATGACCGACTTGACGAGGATCGACGGCCCGCCGATCCCGGCGAGCCGCCGGCCGCGTGGGAGTCGCCCGATGAACGCTTCTTGCGTCTGTGGTGTCGGCGGGCGCTCCGGCATCCGCGTCTGGACGACGACGGGTTGGGTCTTGCCGAGCAAGCTCCGTCCCACGGTCGGCGTCCGCCCAACATCCACTGGTCCTTGAGGCGTCGCGGGGTTCGTCGCCGGGCGCGTTTGGACGACGGTCGCAACCATCAGCGTGGCCGCGACAGCCCGGCGGATCGGCATACTGACGTACGGCGCAGACCGCACCGGGGACGGAGGCAGACTCGGGATCGGCGTGCGATACACGCGCACCGACGGAGCATGCCCGATCAATCCGCGCGCCAGGGGAGCGGGGCCAACCCGAGTCGGGCAGGGCAAAGCTTGCGAGGACGTCGCCGGTGAGACATGCTCGGTCATGACGAGAATGCCGCGTCGGCGCGAGGACCCGAAGTTAAACACGGAGAATCGACCTATCCACAGAGTAGGGAAGGGGAAGACGTTCTATCCGCAGATTTCGCAGATGAACGCAGATTTTAGAATTTTTAACTATTTTTTTATCTGCGTAAATCTGCGTCATCTGCGGATAAGTCTCTTATTCTTCGTAAATCACGGTCAAGGAGCAAGGGAAGGGGAAGATGTTCTATCCGCAGATGTCACAGATTTACGCAGATTGAATCACACCCAAAAATTCTTAAATCTGCGTTCATCTGCGCCATCTGCGGATAAGTCCCTTATTCTTCGTAGATCACGGTCAAGGAGCAGTTGACCGTCTGCGCCGCTGCGATCTTGATGCCGAGCAGTGTGCCACCGGGGACGACGATTTCCTGGAAGAGCGGATAGGGGATCGACCCGAAACCGCCGAACACTGGGAAGACGAACTCGGCGAGGACGTCCGATTCGGTAGGCTCGGCTGTTACCGCGGTGTGTGCGACCGCCTGCAACGTTTCACCGGTACCGGAGGGATCGTTGATCTTCTTCGGGGCCACGGCCGTGTTGGTAAACGTGCCACCCGTCTGGCGCTCGACCTTGACCGTGGCCGGCGTGTTGGCCGAGTTGGTGCCGTCGAAGCTCAGAATGAGCTGGGTGATCGCCAGCCGCTGGTTGGTCGGCGCGGCGATCTGGATCAGGGTTTGCGGGGTCCCCCCGGTGATGCTGGTCGGGGCGAGGGCGAAAGAGCCTTGGAGACGAGCCATGGTGAGGCTGTCCTTTCAGTGAAAAACGTCGGAAACCAACAGCCGCACGCGCGGCGGTGATCGAAGAAGCCCGGTTGACGTTGCCGCAGAGCCGGGCCGGAAGACGGGTGCTCTAGCTGTTCAGGAACCGGATCGGGCTATAGCGGCCAACGAACACCGGCGGCAGGATGTCGCCCAGCGAGTCGAACTCGAAATTGTCGGAGAAGGCATCAGCGATCGTTGTACCTTCGTATCCGTTGTTGTCGTTATAAAGCATGATCCCGGCCGTGCCCGACCCGCTGACGGCGGAATTGCTCGTCGTGAGGCAGATCGCGGGAACGGAACCCCACGACCCGTCACTCTGAAGCCAGAGGGAATCCGTCAAACCCTGCACGCTGACCGACAAAATCGGACCGATGCACGTGAACTGAACGAGGTACCAGGTTTGACCAGCGAAGGTTGTGCTCAAACTGACCAGTTCGACAGGCGATGTCGTCACGTCGCGAGCGATCGCAATCGAGCCCGTGCTCAAGCGCATGATCACCCCGTATGCGCCGCTGCGCGCGAAAAGTGCGGCGCTCGCACCGGCCGGCGATATCGTGGACGTCGCGACGAACGCCGCGGAAACGAGGACGTTTCCTCCGGAGGAATCCGGGGTGTCATAGGTCGCCGTGACCCAATTGCCGGAGTCACCCGATCCGAGAAAATTGGGACTGGAAACGGGAGTAACTCCTGTGCCCGAGAGCGTCACAGTTGCAAGGCCCACATCGTACGTCCACCCGCTGGGCAACGCGGGGGGGCTGACACCGTCCCAATTCTGGCTGGTGATGACCTCCATTACTGGTGCCCTCCGCGCTCGACGCAAGCCGAACATAAGTCGGCAGGAACCGCAAAATGGGGCGAGATCCCACCGCGCCCAGCCTTGCAGATCGCGATCCAGTTTCGTCGTGAAAGATGCGAACATGTGTTCGCTAGCGCGAGCTTTGTCTCGACGTTCATCGCCTCGTGATCTGTTAGCCCGCCCGGCCAGCGCTCTCGGTTGCGAATCTCCGCAATAGCCAAGGCGCTCAACACCACCTCGGCCGTCCGGCTCCAGGTAAACCCGTTGGCCCACGAGCCCGCCTCGGTCCCCTTGGTCTGGGCAAGAGTGCGGTCTTGATGGCAGGCCCGAAGCGCCTCGACGAGACTAGCTTCTCGAGGAACCGCCCACTCGCCGGAACCCGCGTAGAGACCGGTCGCCAGGGCCAGGTCATATTCGAGCTCCCAGCCAAAGCGGTAGTCGAAGAATTCCGCGGTGCCGGACCATCGGGTCGCAATCACCGGCCGGCCGTGTGTCATCGCTTCCAGGGTGTGCAGGCCCCACCCTTCGCCCTTCGAGGCCGTGACGTAGCATGTGATCCGGTCGTACCAGCCGGAAAGCTCCTCTCGCGTCCAGCAGTCGGTGACGATCCGGATCCGCGAGTCGTCCGGAACATCCAGTCGATTGAGGCAGTCGGGCCAGCATTTGACCTCGAGGCGAACGTCAGGAGTGGACGGGAAGGCACGGACAAAAGCGTGCATCACCTCCGATAGACCCTTTCGGTTGCCGCCGTGAGCCATCCTGCCGGCCGCGCCGAAGACTGTGGGGCCTTCAGGCAGGGGACGAAACTGCGTCGGCTCGATGCCGAGGGGCGCCACCACAACAGGCGCGGTGACGCCGGAGTCCTGGAACCAGTGCGCGTTCGCATGGCAGGGGACGACGACGCACGGATACGCGTTGATCGCTTCGGCCGAACCGAGCGGCAAGCGGGTCGTTTCCCACATCGTGAAGAGGACGTCCGAGCGTTCCGTTCCGGAGGATGCCGCCGGCGGATTCGTTATGGTCAACGTCGGGCGGGCCTTGGGCGCCAGCCGATCTCGAACGAAAGGGTCAAGCGGTCCGAAATGCTCGTCGATGCTGATCGGCACGTAATGCACGGCGTGGCCCTGGCACTCGATCGCCTGGCCGAGATGTTGAGCCAGAAGACCGTAGCCGGACCACGACGTCAGATGTGCCTTGATGACCACGATCATGGGCGCTGTGCCTCGCTCTGTCCGGTCAAGTTGCGTCCGTCGGCAATGTCGAGCTCGAGCTGTCGTTTGTAGAACTGAGCGATCTCGTGCCAGTCAGCGTTCGAGCGATAGACGAGATTAAAGTGGTGAATCACCAGTTCGTCGGGCTCGACGATCATGAGGCGATCCGAGTGGGGGCAGGGATGGGCTCGCCAGTGGTACCAGCGGTCGCGCCGCATGAGACGAAGCTGGCGATCGGGGAACCACTCTTCCTTCTGATGCGTGCGTCCAAGATTCCACCAGTTGATCCGTGCAAACGCGACGCAGTCCGCTCCCTGGCTGACAGCTCGCTCGACGAGCATGCGGAGATTCCTGGCGTGGTGAGGATCGATCGTTTCGTCGGCGTCGAGCACGAAGGCCCAATCGCAATCCGCACGGCCGCGCACTTCGTTGAACGCGGCGCCGAATCCACCGACCTCGGTGAACGTGAACGTGTCCCAGACGAGGCCCGCGGGCTTGAGCCAATCCAGGGCCGTGAGCCAGGCCTGCGTGCCGTCACGCGTGCGATCGTCAACCAGGACGAGCAAACGATCGACGTGGCCGATCAAACTAGCGATCGCCGCCGGCAGGGATCGCAACGCGTCGCGAGCGATGATGCAGCCGGAAAGTGTCATGGAAACCGCTCCTGCGCCCTCACGTGCCAGGCGCCGCTGCGCCCCGCGAGGTTGCGGGTCTGTGTCACCACGAGCGTGCGCGTCACGCCGTTGTCATCGACCCACACGATGCGGTCGTTGACGCTCAGTCCGTAGTTTTTCCGGAACAGGACGTTGTACACTGTCAGCCCGCTCTGACGTTCCTGATCGGTGTAGCGCTCCGGCGGCTCGGGCTGCACCGAACAGCGCACGCTCTGCGCGAGCGGCAAGGGATAGGCCGAGTCGTCTCCCACGGCCCCGGCGTCCGGGTCCTGAGAAGGCTGGAACACATAAAGATCGACGCGGTTCGTGAGAATGTTGTTCGTCAGGTGGTTCGGCATGGGACTCACCGTCGCCTGCTCGTTTCAAAGCACCCGGTGGATTCGCCAGGGGGCAAGCAGTTGCTTGATGCTGGCGGGCATGACGCGTTCGGCGAGCGCGGCGAGCTTCACGTCGGCGGCGTCGCCGTGCTCGTCGTCGAAGCGGGTATCGGTCTGGAGCTCTTGAAGGAGCGCCTTGATGACGGTGCACGTGGCCGTCTGGATGTCCTCGGGGATCACCGAGTAGCCGGCCGAGTAGGCACAGAGAACCTCGGGACGGAAGTTCCCGGCCGGGCCGGCGTCCACTCCTGTGGGCCAGAGCCAGTCGGGCCCTGCGTTGTTTCCCAAGGTTTCCGACGCGAGGAACACAGTCCCGCTGGCGACGTCGATCCGGGCGTACGAGAGGTCGGTGGCAAAGACGCTGAGCATGCATTGCGAAGGCGCGAGCGCCCCGCTCGTCCCCTCGCTGCCATAAAGGTTGTACGCCCCCAGGTTCGCCAGGGCAGGGGACTGAAGGGTCGCGAGCCAGCCACCGCCGAGTGCGTTGATAGAGTTGACGATGCTTTGGAGCGTCGTGAATGGAGATGTCGTCGTCCAAGTGATTGCGTTGGTTGTCTGAACGCCGCTGGCTACAGTCGTGAGCAAAAGCCCGGTATTCGTCAGGCTGATGTCAGGATCGCCGGACGTCGTGAAACTGACATAAGCCTCCTGGTTCGTCGTGGCGTTCTGATTGACGATCTGGACAGCGTTGGTCCGACCGATTCGCAGCCGGGCCGGGCCAACGATGGGATACTGTCCGAGCAGGATCAGGTCGGGATCGGCCTTATCCCACTGACCTGGGCACGGGGTGCGGATCTCGAGATAGCTCTGGAGCAAAAACCAGCGGCGGCAGTAGCGCTGAACCGCCCGGCTTGCGGCTGTGATCGCCGTCGCGAGGAACGACTGATCGTCGGGCAAGACCTCCGCCAGGGCGGTCTGGGCAGTGGACAGAGAGACCAGATCAAGTGGGTTCATGGAATGCCAGGGGAAGAAATCGATCCGCAGATGTCGCAGATGACCGCAGATTGAATCATCGTAGTCTAATTACTTTAATTATCTATTAATCTGCGTGCATCTGCGACATCTGCGGATCGTCGTTTTTGCTTCTTCACAATCAGAGGACGATCGTTTGGACCAGGCTAGCGTCCGCCTGGTTGGACGTGGGTTCATGATCGTTGAGCGCACCGAGTACGGTCACGCTGCACACACAGGCCGCCGTGGCGATGGTCAGTGAGCCCTTCAGGAACTCGTAGCCGTTGCCCAGCAGGTTCTGGAGGTGGTCGGCCGACACTTCGACGAACACGTAACTGTTGCCGTTCGACCCGGCCTGCGTCAGCTCGGTGATCGCCGTGCCGGTGACCGTCGTGTACGATCCGCCGCTGGTGGTCGCGGCCACGACGTGAAAGTCGAGCGTGGCGGATGTGCCCATCGAGCCGGAATCGATGAGGAAGACGACCTTGCGAAACTTCTTCAAATCCACAGCGCTCGTGAGCACCGTGCCGGCCGACTGACTGACCGCGTGCAGCCCATTGGCCGCGATCGTCAGCGACTGCGTGATCTGTTCAGTCCAGGGAAAACCCATCGAATATCAACTCCTCTCGCATAAGAATTAAGGAGGGCTTTTTGGCGGTTCGTCTCTCAACTCGCCAGGGTCACAAACGGCGTGACGGTATTGCCGTTCTGCTGTGTGAACGGTGCATCGAGTTGCGGCCGGCCGTCGACGCGCTTGAGGACGCGGAAGGTCAACTGGTTGGTGTTGAACGCGTACTGGTCGCTGACCGCGATCTCCAGCGTCCCCGTATCGGCGACGATGTAGTACGAGAGGTCCGCGAGCAGGATGTCGCCCACCGTCCCGAGCGGGTTCAGCTTCTCGGTGAACAGTACGGGCCGGCCGAAGAGGACGAGGTTCGTCTCGGCCAGGTTGTACTTGTCGTAGCCGCTCCCGAAGTTCGGGATGTACGTGACTCTACCGCTGGAGTCGAGGAGCTGAACGAGCTGGGCGAACACGAGGCTCTCCATCACCCAGATCGCATTGGGCCGCGAGCGAGGGAGGAGCTTGGCCATCATGTTGGCCGCGTCGTTCAGCTTGAACTCGCTGGTCGTGGTGCGGGATACGGACTGAGTGGCGGGCGCGTTGAGGACTCCCAACGGCTTGCCCGTGCCGTTCCCCTGGAGGAACTGATAGTCCTCTTCATAGCTGATCGCGATCGCGAAAATGGAGCGCAGTTCGGCGTCCATTGCGAGGAAGCTGTCGCTCATCAAGGTCCGGCTGATCTTGGCCAGGCCCGTGAGCTCGTTGGTGACGACGTGGACCTGCTTGAAGTTGGGCTCGGCCGTTTCGGGGATTGTCGACGCTTCCGAGGTCCAGTTCACGTAAGCGCCGCCGGCGTAGTTGGTGCCGTGGGCCGGCTGACCGGCGGTCTGGTTGAGCATGGGGTAGAAGGCTTCGCGAGCGGGGAGCGTCTTCACGTTCGCATACGGGCGGACGATCGACATCTCCGAGGCCATCTTGAGCAGTTCTTGCGAGTACTCGGGCTTCACCGTGTAGCCGCCGGTGGTGCCGGACGACTCGGCCAGGGCCGCCTTCGTGCCCCAGGTGGAGTAGGTCGAGCCGTAGACGTTCTTGAGACGATCGATGGCCTTCTGCTGGGCGGCCATTCCGCCGAACTCGCCGGCGATGATTGGACACTGGGCAATCACGATCTGCTTCAACTGGTCGGCGAAGCTCTTCGACTTGTCCGCCTCGTCGGTGACGACGCCGATCGACGGGCCGAACGCCTTCTCAGCGCGAAGGCGGCGGAAGACCTCGTCGACCACGGTCGCGACGTTCCGCGCCTGGGCGACGGTGTCTTCGGCACGAACGCGTTTGACGATCTGTTCGATTTGAGCCTCGGTCTCATCGAGCGCAATCGGTTCGAGCCGGCGGGTTTCGACGAACTCGAGCGCATCGGCCTCGTCCAGCTCGTACTGGCGGCCGGCCACCCAGTTGGCGGCGGGAAAACTCTTCACGCACTTATACATACGCTTCATGGCGCAGGGTTCCTGTTGCAAGATAAGGAAACTATCGTGGACCGGAGTGACCGCTCCGGTGGGACAGCCGGCCCGTGTTCAGCAGCACCGCAACGGGGACCTTGGGGCGCAAGCGGCCATCGCCGGCATCCTGCGACATCCGCGAAAACGTGCTCGCGGTGTCGTTCCGGACGGACGATCGACCAAGCTCTGGCCCTGATCTCTCGGGGTCGGGTTCTGTCAGGGACGGGGAATCGATCCGCAGATGTCGCAGATGGACGCAGATTGAATTATTATAAAAATATTATTAACTAATCTGCGTCCATCTGCGACATCTGCGGATAGCCTCTTCATTCTCACTCGGCGGAGAGATTGCTAGATGGTGCCGTGGATACGGTCGAGTGTTTCACCGACCAGGTCGTCTTCGGGTTCGAGCGCGAGCCGTTCGCGTGTGAGCCGTTCCACGCTCGCGAGCCACTGGGCCTGGGTGCGGAACGGCGGGATCGCACGAGCGTGTTTCGCGCCCGTGGTGAACCGCATGGAGTCCATTCGTGCGCACTTGTGGACGAACACGCCAACGTGGTGGTCCGACTCATGGAAGTGGTGCGGGTCGTCCATCGACTTGTACAGTTTGACGCGGGCGGCCGGCGTGTCTTCCGACGCTTCGATCGTGTTGGCCACCCCAGGGACCACGCCCGCTTTATGGATCGATGCGACCCGGCCGCAGCCGGCGGGGACATCGCGGTGCCGTTCCCATTTCACATAGTCGCCTTTGCGGATCGGTGCGGGTGTGGATGCGGGCTCGGATTGGTCTTCAGCCGCCTCCTTGTCTTCGTGGCCGTGTTCTGGCGGAACGACGTATCCGCCGGATGTGCCGCTCGATTCGGCGAGCGCCTTGTCCTGGGATGTGACACCCTCCGCGTCATCTGGGTCGCCAGGGTCAAGCGGGGTCAGGTGGCAGCAACGGACAGCCTTGAGGACCCCGGTCGCGCGGCACTGGGCATCGTGGAGCTCGACCTTGGCGGCCGGTCCATCGTCGCAACCGTCCGCCTCTTCGTGAACACCCGGCACGGGGCCGGACTTATGAAGCGAACGGACCACCCCGCAGCCGCCTCCCGCCTGGGCGTGGATCCGTACATGGTCGCCGGCCTGGGGGGAGTTCGAGGCGTCGGGGTCGGCTTCGGCCTTGCCGAAGATGCGCGATCGCGTGGAGGTCATGACGGAAACCTTGTCCTGAAGAAACGAGGGGAGTTCGAGACCCTTCGACACGGCGACGATCAAGGAGCTCTGGTTCATGGGGATCGGGACGACGCTGTATTCCAGGAGCACGCACCGGCGGATCACGCGCCGGGCGGTCGCCCAGTCGGGCCTCGCGGCGAGCTCCGCCTGCGTCGGCGGACCCCACTCGCCGGGGCGGAAATCCTCGGGAGGACGGAAGCCGATCGAGATTCCCCGCACCACCCTGCGCTGGATCATGCCGAAGACCTTGAGGGCATCTGGGTCTTCGTCGATCAGTGTCTTCGAATAGAGGCCGCTGAACTGCAACCGCCTCGACGGCCGCGCGACCTTGATCCACTCGCAGGTCCCGATCGGCCAGCGCTGATAATCGTGGACCGCCATGACGACGGGGTTCCCGGGATGCGAGGGATCGCCCTGAACGCCCATGAACACTGACTCATAATCGACGCCCGAGGGCACGACGACGTCCCCCTCGATGTCGACCACGTCCATGCTGATCCAGGCGACGAAGGAA
This sequence comes from Singulisphaera sp., assembly GCA_027451445.1. GTDB lineage: Bacteria > Planctomycetota > Planctomycetia > Isosphaerales > Isosphaeraceae > DAIDJG01. Next base: position 23,560 of record DAIDJG010000056.1, on the reverse strand, counting down.
CGCTCGCCGGGGGTGAAGTTGATCTCCGCGGGCGTGAACTGCTTGTTGATCGGGGCAGGGCGCACCGGGGCTACCAGGTCGTGAGACCCGCAAGTGGACATCGGATGAAAACTCCGCGCGAGGTGCAGGAGAGCAGAGAGAAAGTGGGATTAACCGCGAGGACGGGAAGATGGAAATGGAAGGTTTACAATGAAAAATGCGAAATAAACAACATTTTAAATATTATATCATTTAGGTGTTCATGCGTATCTTCAATTCCCGGCAGACTCGGTTCTGGTCTGCCGGGTTCTGAGAATTGAGCCAGGTCCATACCACGGAGCGAGCGATTGGCACACAACACAGTGACGGGACGCCGCGTTGGCGTTCTCGGGGGTTATTCGACCTTCCCCCAACGTCCCGAGCCACCGGTAAACTTCCCCGACTCGTCGAAATCCTGGGGATTCGCCCAGCCAAAGTAATCGTCATTATAGGTGGGTTCGTCCGGATGATCGGATACCACGTCTTCGGCCTGAAAGGCGGCGAGACGGTCGTGGAACTTGTGGATTCCCAGCTCGGCGCACTTTGCATTCGCCTCTCGGATGTATGCCGCGAGCGCGGCCTTGACGGCCCGGTTCCCTTCGTCGGTGTACAGGCCGAATTCGTCGGGCAAGACGTAATTCGGGTCCGGAACCAGAAACGCATGATGGATGGCTCTGCTCATCTGGTCCCGGCATTCTGAATCGGACAGTTCTTCATTCGTTTCCTGGACTGCATCGAGCCGATTCAGTAACTGTCGAAGAAGCTCGTCCATCGGCGAAGTCCCTTGTGATTAAAGTCTTCCGGAACATTGCCATACCCGAAAATATGGCGGTATTTCTTCCATTTCTCCGCTCGGACCGGTCCTTTCTCGTCAGCCGCTCGATACCGTGCATCTGGGTGAATCGTCCGGTCGACATACTCCTCATCAAAACGCCGTTGTTTTCGAGGGGTCCACGGATACTCTTGGTCGTTCACTCCCCGTGGTTTTCGGTCGCGGGTTTGGAGAATCTCGATTTGAATCGGCTCGGGTTCCTTCTTCCCGTACCGTCCCTTGAAGTCTTTTGTGGAACCGATCTTCAACTTGCCGTTTTGTGGTTTGAGGTAAACACCTCCTTGTCCCGACGTGGGAGTGGTGACGACTCTTTGTCTCAACTTGTTGGGATTCGGTCCCGGAATGAGCGATGTGTCGTAATGTACACTCTGGAGAGCCGGTTTGGCAAGGGGTCGGAATGCCTGCGTGCGAGTTCGTCTTCGCCGGCGAGCCCTCGCCTGTCGACCGCTGTGCGGGCCGCTTGCAAAGCGGCCTCGCTCGTCATGATAGGGATTGCCTTTTCGGCCGCCGTTTGCTCTGGGACGGCCGCTTGCGGAACGCAACCTCGGTTGGTTCGCGCCGACTCTGACCCCGCGAAACCGATACCGCTGGCGGCCCCTACCGCGATCAGATTTGAATGCCCTTGAAATCGCCGCATCGGCGGATCCTGGACCCTCGAAAGCGGAATACACCGAGTCAGGAGCATGTTCAAGCGTATTGCCGACCGCATCTGGGACAATCGCACCTCGATCGTCAACACGAGCGACGAGGGATTCTGACTTGCGCCTGTACTGTTTCTCCTGATCGTCTAACGAATCGTCTGGACTACCTATCTCTGGACGGCGACTGGTCTGACTCTGTTCCTTCGCCGCGCTCGGCTGCACGAGCGAGCTCGGCAGCCACGGCTCATCGCCCCAAGGCACGCGATTGTAGCCGAGGTGCATGCGGTACTCGTTCACGGTCGTCGAACCGTTCTTGAGCCGCATGTCGAAGATCGTCGTTTCGCGCTGTTCGTCCTCCTTCACGGGGTTGTCAAAGGCCCAGAGCAGCCGCGACCAGTCCTGACCTCGGCGGCGGCCTTCGGCATGGGTCCATTTCGTCAAGGTCGACGCGATGTTCACGCAACGCGGCTCAACGCCGAGCTTCGCGTGCTGGTAGTGGCCCGCCTCGGCCACGGCGCGGTTCGAGTCTTCATTGCGCAGAAAGCTGAGCGGTACGCCGAAGATGAACGAGACGTATTTGACCGCCGTCTCGCTGATCTCGTTCTCGGCCAGCGACGTCGGCGGGAACGTGAGCGTCTTGATGTCGACCGAACCGTCGACGACCCATGCCTTCCCCGCACCCCCCGCGCTCAACTGGTAGTTGATCTCGCGCTGGAGCCGCCGGCGCTCGGCGTCGCCGAAAGGCTCGTTCGCATTCTTGTTTGTCACGATGACGCTCGGGCGAATGCTCTGCGTCATCATGTTTTCCATCAACTGCGTATAACTGTCGCTCAGGCCCACGAACGCGAAGGCCGCCTGCGTCGGCGATTGCCCCAGCGCATAGGGATCGCGCAAGGAGTCGCCGCGGAAGTTGATGAGCTCGGTCGGGTCGTACTCGTTCGAGAAGTAGTTGTAGTGCGAAACGAGCGACCCCTCGGAGTCGCGGTACGGGAGGACATACTGAGCCAACAGCGGCCAGAGGAACGGCGGGACGAGCCGGCCGCGCGTGGGTTGGCCCCGCTCGTCGCCGGGGAGCCAGTGGGCGCGGCCGATGATGTCGAGACAGATCGACGTGTAACGGATCAGGCGGATGTGGTCCCAGTCGGGATTCACCTCGCCGAGCAGCGTCAGCAGAGGATGCTCGGTGACCTCGTCGATCTCCTCGGCGGACTTGACGTACTGGCCGTACTCGGGTTGAGACCGCAGGTAGCCGGAGGCCGCGCGAGTGAGGGGCCGGCCTCGCAAATAGCTCTTGGGACGGTGCTGACCGAGCGACGTCGAGACAAAGAGACGTAGCGGCTGCCGGCTGACCGCATTGGCGTTGAGCACCGAGCAGCCGAACGTGAGCTGTCGCCAGGCCTCGACGAGGTCAAAGGGCGTGGGAGCGCGTCGGGTCCGGTTCCAGTCGGTGAAGGCTGGACCGCTGTTCCAGCCGCCCGTCGAGTAGCTGGGGGGACCGCCTTGCACGCGCTTTTCGACGAACTCGCCCGCCTGGGCGGCCCGAATCCAGCGCGCAGCGCCCTCGTCGAGGTAGGCCTCGTAGCGATAAGTCATGATGCTCGAGAGATGGAGGAAGTCACCGCGAAAGGCGGAGAGGAGATCGTCGAAGAGGAACGAACCGCCAGGACGCCAGGTGCGCCGAGGAAGGAGAAGAGTCGAAGTTATTTCTCAGCCGGATGATCGCTCTATGAAGAGTTGCCCAACGCTTTCGCCGCCGCATCCAGGGCTGGGCGGAGGAAGGGTCGCGCAGGGGTGCACCGAGTGCCAAGCTCGACGTCAACGGCCCAGGGAGTCCCAGCGTGGAGCTGCAAGAGACCCTGGGAACGGTCATAGGTGAAGCCGATGCTCGCCTTCGTTTGCCCGGTTCGGACCGGCACAAGCGCCTGCGCCGCCTGGACTCCGGCGGCCCCGGCGCGTTCCATCCGAGCGTCGAGTTGCGCCCGAATGGCGGCAAGCACGGCGTCACCGTGCCACTGCAGTTGCGAAGACATGGCGGTGTTTGCCCTTCTGGAAACGACTCACGATGCATCCCAGCGTCCAAAAATGTCGTCGGCCCGAACGAGCGTGACGACGACGCTCCCAATCCGCACGTCCGTTCCCACCCGAGGGGACACCAGCACCTCATCACCGGCCTCGAGAGAGACCGGGGTGCGAGTGCCGGCTGGGTCGATGACCCCAGGTCCGACCGCGAGCACGACCGCACGGTTCGAGATCTGGCGTGCCCCCTCGGGAACGACGATCCCCGTTGCTGCCGCTTCCAGTCGTTTCAACACGACGTAGTCGCCCAGCGGCTCCAGGGGAAGAGAAATGGAATGCAGGTCGACCGATTCCGAATATTGCCTCATATGTGGCTCTAGCATGTGAAACGTACTTCTAACTCCACCACAGCGGATTGTCCGCACGCCGGTGTTCGGCCTCGATCTCGCGCTCGTAGTCGTCGTCGAACGCGTCGGTTTCCCCGCCAGAACCGCCGCGTTTGAACACGTCGTTTGCAGCCAGGCTGGTCACGTCGACCTGGTCGTCGTGCGACGCGTTCGGGAAGGCGAGGAGCTCCTTTTCGTACTCGCCGACCCACGGCGCCGCTTGGGGAAGGTAAAGCTGGCCCGCTTCACACGCGACGATGGCAGTCGAAGCACGCGAGATCTTGTCGGTGCTGCTCGACAACCCGCGCACAGCCAGGGCATCACCCCGAGCGCGGCCCTGGTCGTCCTTCGAACCCCGGCGCAAGCTCTGCACGATGCCGAGCTGCATTCCATTCGATTCGACAGTGAGGTAGCCCAGGCCGTGCCTTGTGGAGAATGCACGCGCTTCTTTGAGGATGTCCGGTTCTTCAAAACGGTCACGTACGAGGTCGAGCAGGATGAGCTCGGATTCGAGAGTCACCGCCCAGGCGGCGAGCACGGTGTAGTCGGCCGACGTTCGCAACGAGACAGCCAGGTCGACCGTGCCGAAACGCCGGCACTCCGCGGCGTTCACAAGCTTGGGAGGAGCATCCTTACGCTCCAGGTGATAGCGGATGACCCGCCCGGAAGCGATGCAGTGAGAGCAAGGCTGCCGACCGGACATCCCTTGCCCCTGACAACGCGGACAGAGCACCGTTTCGGACCGCCAGCGGCGGAACCACTCGCGTTTGAACTTGTTTCCGGCTGCCGGCTGGGGCTGCTGCTGAAACAGGGCGGCCCAGAAGTAGGAACCGATACGGCGCGCGATCCGCTCGAGCTTTTCCCTGGGCCTGCGTTCGGGGCAAAGGGCCTCACCGGAGGCACGCCAATCGGGCTCGACGGTACACGAGTTCGGGAATTGTTGTGGTGCCTCGTCCTTGATGGCCTCAAAGCAGACGATGTGCCAGCGTTCGGGCTCGTCGTCGCCGTCTTCCTGGGCGAGGAGCCAGCCGGCGAGGTCATCCTCATGCCAGCGCGTTTGGATGACGATGACGGCCCCATCCGGGTCGCCTTCGGCGGTCGGCTCTTCGCGGGTGTAGAATGTGGATTCATACCAATCTTTATGCTTCGCCCGGATCGTCTCGCTGGCGGCCTCGGCCGCGTTCTTGATCGGGTCGTCGATGATGCCAAGGTGCCAGCCCTTACCGGTAATCGGCCCACCGACGCCGCAGGCCCACATGCCGCCTCCTGCGCCGGTCTCCCAGTGCTTGACCGAGCCTGCGCCTTCGCGAAGAGATCCGCCGCTGTTCTGGTAATGGTCGCGAGCGGAGCGGCTCAGCGTATACGCGAGGTCAGCACCGTAGGAGGTGAGACCGACCCAGCGCTGCGGGAAGCGGCTGAGATAGTACGCTGAGAAGAGCCGGCTCACCGCCTGGCTCTTGCCATGTCGCGGGGGCTCGAAAACCATGAGCCGTTTCAAGTGCCCGTCAGCCACGCGTTGCAAGACGGACGCGAGGACTTCACAGTGCCGGTACCACCGATAACGTGAGTCGACCCGATCGACGAATTCTCGGAACGATTGCGGCTTGGTTGTGCCGGCGTCCTGCCGGTCATCGTGCTCCAGTGCGTCCTGCTGGGGTTGGGGCCTGGCCTTCGTCCGAGAGACGCCCCGCTTGTTTCCTGCACTCTTCTGTGCCATCGACGGATCAATCGCCTTTTCAGTCTTCGTGTTCGATAGGCTGGACGGGTTTTCCCCGGAGCCAACCCCAGGTTCTGTGCATCTCGGGGAGCCGCGTCCAGGTATTGACCGCCAGTCCGGCGAGTGCGCAGGCCGCGCCGATCACGGCGCAGATGACGGTGACGTCGCTCAGTCCGTGCCGGCTCAACCATTCGGCGAGGCCGGCGAAGACGGCGAGGAGGGCTCCGCCGTTGGTGGCGTGTCGGGACATGTTTTCTCTTCCCCTTGCTCTTTCCGGCTGACCGTCTCGAGCCAGGCGACGACCGCCGCCGTGGCCAAAGGCAGGAAGAACTCCGCGACCACGTCGGCATCGTGCATGGCTCGTTTCAAACCGGCCCACGTCGTGCCGTACGTGATCGCGGCCTTGGCGAGGACGCGCTTCCGCTCCTCTTTGCTGACTTCGCCCTTGATCGCGCCCGCGACCGGGCCGAACCAGCGGCAGAAGCCGCGATAGAACGTGCGGAGATGTCCCATGTCAGGAGGTTTTTGCTGTGGCGGGCGACGACTTCGCGATCGCGTGCCGGATGCCCAGCGCACCGAGCGCGGCCATCAGCGATTGCAAAGCGCTCGTCCAGTCATGTTGCACCAGTCCTTGAATCAAGGCGGTTACGGCGAGCCCCGCCGCGGCGATGTAGGTCTTGTAGCCATCGACCGCCGCGAGCGGGCCGCTCGGGGCGGGCTTCGGCGGGGCGGGGCTTGCGCTTGTTCCCGTGGACATGGGGCGTCAGTTCCTTTCGTGGTTCGGAGTCGTGTTGCGGAAGTGAGGGTGACGATCCCGCTCGCGCTCGTCGCACCGCAGCTCGATGCAGCCGGGTGCGAGCGCGAGGAAGATCAAGCTGGCAATCGCAATGATCATTCGTTTCATGACGGGTTCAACCTCGGGTCAAGGGTTGGCAAGGAACGGCGAGCGAAACGCATGGACCTTCGGAGTGTGATTCGCCACCGAGATGACGAGCACCAGGCCGATCACCGCGAGGATCGCCGCAAGCGTGAGAGCCGCAATCCCTCGGGCGATTTCCGATTCATTCATGGAGTCGTCCTTTTCAGTTGGCTGAGTAATCGTCCCTCGCGGTCTCCTTTGGTCGCCGCTGCGTCTTCGAGGAGATGAACGAGGTCTTGCACGGAGTACTGTCCGAATTCGTCAGTGAGGGCCCTGATGCCATGTTCGGTGAAGACGGGGACTTCGCGGACCGCCAGCGGATAAGCCAGCCGGATCGCCCCTCGCTCGATCGGACCGCCGGCGTGTTCGAGCACGTCAGGCTTCGCGTCCATCAGTTCACGCTGAATCACCGGAGCGATCTTGGCCGTGAGGTGATCGACCGTCAGAGCCGGTCCCGTCGGTGCGGTGAAACGCAGGTCGGTCAAGGGGGGCGACGGAGGAGTTCCCGCAAGATAGACTCCGATCGCGAGCATCGAGGCCGCACCGCAGGCGAACGCCACCGCGTACGGCACGCACCGGCGCAGGGTTTGAAGGATCATGAGTCTCGTGGCTTTCTCGAAGCCGTCGGGGGTGGAGAAATCGTCGCGACTTGTCATGGCTGAATGAGGATGAAGCGGTTGAACGAGTGTTTCTGCTTCACCGACGCCCGAAGAGACCTCGGCGCTCGTATCGAGGGGCTGCGCACCGGCCATTGACGCAGGCCGGTGTCGTCATTCGTGCGTTTCTCTGACGAACCCACTGTTCGAGGTACGCCGCGTCGGCGTGTGTCCAGACCTGTCCCGATGCGTCGGCGCATCGGTAAACCGATTGGGGAAGCTTTGGTCGAGCCGCGAGCTGAGGCTTGGTCTCGCGGGCGACTGTCATCGCCTTGGAAATCGGCGGCGCTTTGTCGGACGCCTTGGCAAGCGGCGGGTTCTCACAGGAACACAAGGCACATGCACAAATGCGGCACGGACAGTCCACTTTCGCGGCCGAGGGGCGAGAAGGAACAGGCTGAGACAAGGCGCCTGCCCCGTCCCGGGTCGGCGGATCGGAGGAGGGACGAGAGGCAGTCGGTGCCGAGAAGGCGCGAGCGATCTTGGGCAACCGCACGGCGGCCGTTTTCGAGCGGCCGCCGACTTCACCCAGACCGGCCGGCGCGCTGGCGATTCGATCAGGGCTGGGCCTCGGGTCGCTGATGTAATCGGCGTAGTCCGGCCCCTGGGACAGCACGACCAGTGCAAGAGCAGTCAGCATTTAAATGTAATCCTCGTAAGACCAACGTTCGGGGAGGGGACGCGGTTTGAAGAGGGGGCCCTTGCTGAGAGCCCAGGAGTCGCCCTCGGAGAGGATCGCTTCGATGTTCGGGCGGTCGATCCAGAACGAGTTGTCGGGTTGGTCGAGCGTCGTGGGTCCGCTTGGAACGTTCGGCCCCCACGACTGGAAGATGCAGGCGCCGGGGCGGGAATCCTGACGGATTCCACACACGAGCATGCAGTGGCCCCAGCGCCCCTGTCGCGAGCAGAAGCCCTGCTCGTCGCGCCGCATGGTGAAGCCCATGCCGGTGCAGATCGTGACGGGATAGCCGTTGGACATGGCCGAGACGAGTTCGTCCCACGTCCGCACGAGGGCGGCGTTGCCGAGCTTCCACTGGGCGGCCTTTTGCTTGAGCTCGGCGGGCGTGCCGCGGGCTCCCCATTGCTTGGCGCGCTGGCCGTCGTAGGGACCGACGAGGGAGCGAGGAACGACGCCCATCGTGGTCATGGCCTTGACGGCTGCCGAGCCGTAACAGCCGTCGGCCCAGCCGAGCATGTTGCCGGCCTCGCGGCCCATTCCATAAAGGGCCTCGGTGTCGGTCTCGGCGTCCTCGCGCTTGAGGTCCCCTTTGCCGCCGTCGAGAACCCACTCGATGCACTGGAGCAGGTCGTAGCCGTGGCCATGGCCGTGCGAGACACAATCACCGATGGTCTGGGCCGTGTAGGGCCAGTAGGCGCCGGTCGCATCGTGCCAGGCTTTGTAGAGCAGGATGTTCGAGTCGGCCAACGACGCCAGCGCGAACTGCGCGAGGGCCGGCATCGTGGCCGCGACGGCGTGGCGCTCGGGAACGTCGAGCCAGCCGCAGAGCCCCTTGGGATCGAAGCTGTTCATCGTGTCCCTCGCAATCCGCGGGCAATGGCCCGGTGCGCCTCGGCGAACTGTTGGCGTTGCGCCTCGTCTTTGGGCTCTTCACCGCTCTTGACGATCGAGCCCAGAAACGGCCCGCCGATCTTGCCGAACGCCGCTTTGCGCTCGGTGTCGAACGTGGACTTGAGCGTGTCGTCGGCCATCTTGATGCTCTGGCCCGACTCGATGAGCGTGGCCGCGGCATCAAAGCCCTTCGCCAGCGCCTCGGAGAGAGCGGGTGCAAGCGTACGGCCGACGGCGACGCCTTCGTGAACGGGAGGCGTGGGTTCGATCCAGTCGCGGCGCAACGTCCACGCCGCGACAACGACGGCCGCGACGACGACACCAAGGAACAGCCAGCGGCCGAGCCGCTTCGGAGGTGCCGCCGGTACGGACGCGGGCTGGCGGTTCGGACGTGGTACGGACCAGCCGGACGGCAACGCGCCGTCGAGCGGTGCAAATTCCGAATCGATGGGTGGCATGGCTCAGGATGTGTAAGGAGTGTTCACTGCCAACGACCGCGGCCTCACCAGGGCCACCTTGCCGTTTTGCTTGATCCAAACGGGAGCGGGGTCGGGATCGGTCGAATAGACCCCATCCGGAAGGGGTTGGCCGTTGAACGTGCAGTTGGGAAGGTCGGCATCGATCGTGCGGACAGCCTGCTTGCGTGTCTCGATTTCGGCGAGATGGGCTTCGCGCTGCTGGATGTGATCACGAATGTCGGGCATGGGTGAGAGTCGATGACTCCTCATCGAGAAGTGGAGGGACCCACAGATGAGCGCCGATGGTAGAAATCGCCTGCAAGATGAAGGCGATTGGGATGCTGCGAAGTCGAGTGATTCGCTTGCGTGCTGCGTTTCCCGAATCAGCGTCGATTGGCGTCATCTGCGGGTCATTCTTTGTGTTGTTCTCGTCGTCCTACACCCTATATGCTCCTAGTAACTTGCTAGTTCTTTCCATCGAAATTGCGTTCCCAATCCATGTTTTTCCGGGGATCCGGAAAATTTTTGCTCGCTAGTTTTTCGTCAAAAATCTGCCTGACGCGAGGGGGCGTGAGACCGAAAACGTCGGCGAGGAAGGCCGAGCTGAACCCCGCGTCCATGGCCCAGCACACAAGCACATCGCGCCGCCAGCGCCGGCGTTGCTCGCACGTCCGGACGGTCTCGGGCTCGGAAGCCTTCGTCGCGCAGATCGAAGGGTTGCGACGCGATCGGGTCACGCTAACCCTCCTTTCAACGGCCGAGCCGCTTTACGGTCGCGGTCGCGAGGTGACAGGTCCTTCGTGGGTATTCCCTCCCACCGAGTCCGAACCTTCGGATGCCGCGGTAGCAAGTGATCGCGTCCACCGCACCCGCATTCCAGGCATTCCCAGAGAGGCGGCAGCTTCCTTCCGTGCGCGCTCAGGCAGAACTTGCGCGGTGGCTTCGTCGCGCTGACTTCGAGCTGGCAGGCCGTGCACTCGCAACGGCGACGATGCCGCTCGCGCCAGGGGAGCCACGCATAACGGCCCCCCGCGAGCACGACCTCGGGAAAGACCGTAAGCGGGATGCGATGGTTGGCGCCGGGCTCCCGTCGCTTGGGAAACGCCCGCCTCTCTCGTGGCATCGCATCGCTCGACCGCGTGTCCGCCGGTTCGAAGGTTAGCTCGACGTGCGGTACAAGCGCACGAACCGGAAGCCAGCGCAGGCCGTCGTCGCTCGTCTCATGATCGAGCCACACCGCCGCCCAGGGTGTCAGGGCCACCGAGGCGCCCCCCTGGCTGATCTCGACCCATTGTCCATTCAGCAAATTTGCCAGCACCGTCGCCACCCGCATCGGCTCCCAGCCCAGCGAGCCAGCCAATTCCCCCGGCGCAACACCCGCAATCGGCTCTCGAAGCAATGTCTGCAAAAGGCCGAATTCATCGTCGCTCAACTCGATCATGGTCGCGGCCCCCCGCTGGAGTTGGGTCTGTATAGTGGACGTGCGTCAATCATACGGAGCTTCGTCAGAGATTTCAATAAAAACCGAAAAAATCGTTCTAACAGACGAAACAGGAATCTTGCGGCGGGGTTTTGAGCCGAGGGGAGCCCGTTTCTTGCGAACGATTGCCATACCGCCGAGCGGCTACAGCCACGTCCACCGGAGAGTCGGCCATACTGCAATCGCGTTCGAATTTGAGCATGCATGATTCAGAGCAAGGCGGCTTGCTTCATGCTGCCGGAGGTGCCATGATAGGAGGATTCTTCGGCGTTGTTGACGATGTCCGGCTTCGTTCTTCGAGACGATCTATGGACGCTTCTACAAACCCGTTACAGGCGCGGTTATGGATCAATTGTTCACATCAGAACGTGTTTCTTCGACCGATCCTGTGTCTGGTGGGGCTGGCCTGGATCCTGGGTATCGCCGCGCCGGTTTTCCCTCAAAACCCTCCGGCGGCCAAATCGTCGCCGAACTGCTTTGGACCCGATCGGTTCTTCGAGGACGAGGTGTGGGCCAAGGTCGGAGAGCGCACGTGCCTCAAGTGTCACACCGTCGATGGTGACGCGGGTGAGAGCAAATTCCTGCTCGCGGATCCCAGGGATGTGTCGGAACCCAACCCGCGCTGGATGGAGGAGAATTGCCAGGCGTTCCAGACGATGGCGAAGACCCCCGAAGGGGACCAGTCGCGGCTGTTGGTCAAAGTGCTGGGCGGACTCGAGCACGGCGGCGGCCGGGTTCTCAAACCGGACTCCACGGGCTACAAGATCCTCGAGCGGTACGTCGGCCGGCTGAACGGCAAGCCCATCGAGCCGAGTGGAGCGGCCAGCGACTACAAGCCGCAGCCTCTGTTCGAAGGCGTCCGGATGATGACACCCCAGCGCTTGTTGCGGCGGGTCGCGCTTTCGCTCGTCGGACGTCTGCCTTCGAGCGATGAGCAGAAGGCCGTGGAGCAGGACGGCATGAAGGCCATCGACGCGATTCTCGACCAGATCATGCGCGAAGATGCGTTTTACGTACGCCTGAAGGAAGGCTTCAACGACATCTTCCTGACGCTCGGGGTCGAAGACAACGCCGAGACGCTGCTCTCCTATGAGCACTTCGAGAAGACACGGCACTGGACCGAAAAGCACGACTTGAATCATATCCCCGAGGCCGAGCGGCAACGCAAGCGCTGGGCCTTGGCGTCGGTCTATCGCGACGCCATTCTCCGGGAGCCATTGGAGTTAATCGCGTATATCGTCCGGAACGACCGGCCGTTCTCGGAGCTGGCCACGGCCGACTACATCATGGTCTCACCGTTCACAGCTCGGGGGTACGGCATCTATGAAGAGGTGAAAGATCAGTTCAAGAACCCTGACGACTCGTTCAAGGCGGGCGACCCCTTCGAGTACGTCCCCGCGAAGCTGAAGGCCTTGAAAGACCGTAGCGGAAAAATGCAGGAGTCCGCGACGGGCCTCTACCCGCACGCGGGTTTCCTGAGCATGTTCCACTATCTGAAGCGGTACCCAACCACGGAGACCAACCGCAACCGTCTGCGGGCGCGGATGTTCTACCAGCACTTCCTGGGCATCGACATCATGCAGCTCGCCCCGCGCGTCACCGACGCCGCGGCGGTGACCGCCAAGTATCCGATCCCGACCATGCAGGCGGCCGACTGCGTGGTCTGCCACAAGACGATCGACCCCGTCGCCGGGATCTTCCAGGACTTCGACATGGAAGGCCATCTCGGACCCCGTAAGGACGGCTGGTACAAGGACATGTTCGGACCCGGATTCGAGGGCGAGGACTTGCCCGCCTCCGAGCGCTGGCGGGCGCCGCAGTGGCTCGGCGAACGGGCGGTGAAGGACCCTCGGTTCCCGATCGCCATGGCCGAACATATCTACTATATCATGATGGGCCGCAAGGTCATGCTGGCCCCGGACGATATCGACAGCCCCACGTTCGCGGCCCGGCTGCGTGCCTACCGCGCCCAGCGCCGGATGATCGAAGAGGTCGCCCAGCGCTTCCGGAGCGCGAACTTCAATCTCAAGGAAGCCTTCAAGGGGATCATCCTGTCCGACTTCTACCGCGTCGACGGCCTCGATGCGTTGGCCAATCATCCCCAGCGCGTGGCCGAGCTGGACGACGTCGGGCTGGTCCGCCTGCTAACCCCTGAGCAGCTCGAGCGCAAGCTGAAGGCGATCTTCGGCAAGCCCTGGGGCCGGCTCGACGATCAGCTCCGGATCCTCTACGGTGGCATCGATTCGCAGACCGTCACCGAACGCAACCTCGACCCGAGCGGAGCCATGGGGGCGATCCAGCGCCTCATGGCGAACGACATGGCCTGCTACCATGTGGCCCGCGACTTCCGGCTTGAATCGGGTCAGCGCAGACTCTTCCCACAGATCGAGCCCAACGTGGTTCCGGGGGAAGTCGAGTCCGACCAGAAGATCCGCCAGGCCATCATTTACCTGCACCAACGATTGCTCGGCCAGGACCGCACCGCGGAACATCCAGAGATCGAAAGAACCTTCCAACTTTTCTCGGGGATCGTGGCCGAGGCCAAGGCCAAGAAGGGCTTCGAACCCCGCGAAACCTACTTTTGCGGCGGCCGCGAGGAGTTCCGGACCGCCGATCCCGAATACACGGTGCGCGCGTGGCGCGGGGTTGTTACGTATCTCATGCGTCAGCATGATTTCCTCTACGAATAGGAAACCGCCGATGTCACGCCGCGACTTTTTGCGACGGTGCAGTCTCGCGGGCCTGGGGTTCGCCGTCCCGATCGGCCTGCAATCCCGCGCGCGCGGGAAGGAAGACGCGTCGGCCTCCCAGGGCTACGACGGTCCCTTTTACGTGGTCTTCAACGCCTCCGGGGGCTGGGACACCACGTACCTGATGGATCCCAAGGGGATCGGCGGCATCAACCGCCTCTATCAGGAAGGCGACATCGTCACTGCCGGCCCGCACAAGTTCGCCCCCACCGCGAAGCACATCAAGCAAGGGATGAGCAACGAGGACTTCTTCGCGAAGTACGGCGTGGAGCTGCGGGTGTTCAACGGGCTCGACTTCTCCGTGAACAACCACACGCCCTGCGCCCGTTACATGGCGACGGGCAAGCTCGATAGCCTGGCCTATCCCACGTTTCCGGCCCTTGTCGCAGCCTGCCGGGGATCCGAGGCGCCCTTGGCGTTCCTGACATTCGGCAACTACTCGGCAACGGGGAACCTTGTGCCCATGTCGCGCGTGCCTTATCTCCAGTCGCTCAACCTGCTGGCCAACGCCGACGGCGTCGAGGGAAACCCGCGCAGTCCTTACCACGATCCGTTCGTGTCGAGCCGGATCGAGCAAGCTCTGGAAGCACAATTCGAAGCTCGCGTCTCTGAGGCCCGGCTCCCGCGCGTGGAACGTAGCCGGAGCATGCTCTACGCCGCCCAGGTGAGTTCGAAAGCCCTGCAAAGGGTTGTGCCGTTCATCCCCAAGGAACCCTCCAAGGACCCGCTGGCCCAGCAAGTCGACATCTCGCTCGCGGCGTTCAAGGGGGGCGTGTGCGTCGCGGCCAACCTCTCGATCGGCCAGTTCGACAGCCATAACAACAACGACGTCGATCAGATGAAGTTGATCCCGCAATTCCTCGCGGGGATCGACCACCTGATGCGGAAGGCCGAGGAGCTGAAGATCCGCGAGAAACTGGTGGTGGTCATCCAGAGCGAGATGGGCCGTACGCCCGATTACAACAAGGGCAACGGTAAGGACCACTGGTCGATCGGCTCGATCATGTTCCTGGGACAAGGGATCGCCGGGAACCGTGTCATGGGCGCCACGGACGAAAAACAACAGTTAGTGCCGGTCAATCCGCAGACGCTGGCCTTCGACAAGGAACAGGGCATTCGCGTGCGCCCGGAACACGTACATCAGGCGCTTCGGGAGCTGGCAGGGATTCAAGATCACCAGTTCAGCAAGCAGTTCCCGCTGGGAGTAGCGCCGAAGGAACGGTTGGAGAACTTCTGGAGCTGACCGCGTCCTGCGAACAACCGGTAGGCACCGAGGGCCCGGGAATTCGAGGGAGTCGCTCCCGCCCGCGATCGAGCCGGTGATCCGAACTCGACAGCGGGCGCAAGCTCCACGCACTCCACGGAACCCGGAACGGGTTCACTTCACTTCGGCGGGGGTCTTCTCCTCCGCCTTCTCGTCGGCCTTGGTCGCCGGCTTGTCCTCGGCCTTCGCCTTGTCTTCACCACCATCCGCTTTCGGCTTCTCGGTATCCGCCGCCGGCTTGTCCTCGGCCTTTGCCTTGTCGTCACGGGCATCGGCTTTGGGCTTCTCGGCATCGGGGGTCTTTTCCTGATCCTCGGTCCGCTTCTTGCGCGCTTTCAGGATCAGTTTCCCGTCCTTGACTTCGATGCTCTCCAGCTTTTCGATCTCTCTGGCGTTCTCCGGTTTGTTGGCGACGTCGGCCGCAAGATTTTGGCTCCGGAAACTCTTGAGCGCGTCCTCGGAAATGGGCTTGCCGTTAACCTCGAGCGACTCGAGGAAGACGAAGAGGGTTCCGTTCACCAGCTCGACGCGGAACGAGGCTTTGCCGTTCAGATAGCGGCCCTTCGTGCCGGGGAAGCCCGTTTTTTCGAGCGGGATACTGATTTGCCCCGCAATCCGATCGCCGGGGAGCTCGACGTGCACGTGATCCTTGAGCTCAGCGTTTTGTGCAATCTTGGCGTTGATTTCGTCGGCGGTCAGCACGAGAGGCGGTACGTCCTTATCGGTCCCAGCATCCTTGAAGAAGGTTTCCCACCGCTTGTCGAGGTCCTCCATCTGTTCGGGCGGGAGCTCGACATGGGGCAGAGGCATGGGCGTCGTGGAGGTGTTTTGTTCGATAAACGCCGTGATCCCACGGTACACCATGAACCCGCCGATCCCCAACGCGATCAGCAGCAGCAGGGTCAAGACCGAGGCGATCACGCAGCCATAGAAGAAGCACCCGCGTGGCTTCTTGACAGGTTCTAACGGCTCGAGCGGCGCTTCATAGGCGTCCATGGGATCCTCGTTGTTGGTCGTATCACGCGCGAACGTTCCCAGCCAGAGCCGCGCGTTTCCAGGGTCGGTCGTTGAACACTCTATGGAGACGAATTATATCGCCGAACGGGCGCCATGCCAGCCTCGGCAAGGGCGAGCCCAGCCCTGCGACGTGCGCGGCTCGCCGGGGATGTCCCCGGCGCCGGAATCGAGAAATGCTTCCTGATCAAGGGAAGTCGCGTTAGGCTGGCGCGATCCAGCCGCTCACTGATCTCCGGTAAGCCATATGCCTCGAGCAAGGATTAATACGAGTCGGCCGAGACGACCTCGCACCCCTGGCGTGTGGCGAGCGACTTGAAGATGACCAAAGGCCGCTTCTCCTTGATAAACCGCACACTTCCGTCGGCAAATGCGAACTGCGCGCCGCCGGGATGGAGCGACCAGAACTGGTCCGCGTGGGCAGGAGTCGAGTTGGGCCCGTTCAGTTCCCCCGTGTGAGCAACCACGAGTGCATCTCCGCCCTCGGGCGAGAGGCCGTTTTCGGACTGAAGCTGGGTGATGGGGACAGCGGCCCCCGTGACCGCCCCGGTCCAGGTCGCCCGCGCAAGGTTCTGGCTTTTCTCCCCCACGGCGATCGTCTGACTCGTACCGTCAAGGATCTCTTCGATGCGTACCGAGCGGTTACGGAAGAACAGTCCTTCGCCCCTGTCTCGACCTGGCGGGTCATCGCTGGGACTAAACGGATAAAGGCTCGAGGGATCCCCCGTGCCAAAGCATCCGACGTAGCTCGACGACGCGACGTCGCAGATCGAGTTGCCGAGCGTAACGTTCGTGGTGTTCGTGTCGACCACGGTAAACCTCGGCATGAAGTTCGCATCGCTCGGACATATGAACGCGTTGATCTGAGCCACTCGAGCGGTCGAGTTCGCCGGCGACTCGATCCCCAGCGAAAAATTGGTCGCGTTGAAGACCCCGGTTTGCTCCATGTGGCCCAGGATCATCGATGCCCAGCCCCAGCCCGGGCCCGCGTTGTCGCCGGTGGTCGGGTTGGGTCGCGAGAGCACCCCCGGTGGTAGTGCTCCCATGGCGTCTGCGTAATTATGCAAGGCCAGGCCAACCTGCTTGAGATTGTTCGCGCATTGGGCGCGACGGGCCGCCTCGCGGGCGGCTTGTACTGCTGGGAGGAGCAGGGCGATCAACACGGCGATGATCGCAATGACAACCAACAACTCGATGAGAGTGAAACCTCGACGCTGATGCCGCATCGGAAGAAAGCTCCTCGCACGATCCGGGCACCCGCAACGGAAGCGAGGCGCGTCAGATCGCACTGATCCTTGCTCGAGACAAAGCCCTGGACACGTCATGGACGATCGTCAGCCGCACGGCGCGCGGCATCATCCCCGGCCCTGAGTCGCAAACCCAGGAGCCAGTTAACCGTCAAACGAACAGGGCGGCGTCGGGAGGGTCATCAAGGCGAGTAGCGACGATGTGCGTGTAAAGATGGAGAAGATTCTGGCAGAGCGCGGATCCAGGCCCAGTCGGGAGTACATGCACCAAATTCACACAAGCGGCAAACTTGCCCACCGGCATCTGGGGCGAAGCGGTCGGGGCGCTGTCTCCTTCATCACACGGAAGGGACCGAACACAGGGGCCTGCGCTCGTTTGCGATACCGGACTCGGGGCATCCTGGGACGGAGCGGCTTTTGCCTTTTCGCGCCGAACGCAGCAGCATCGCCCATCGCAGTCCACCGCGCACTTGCACCGGTGCTTGCGCACGGCGGGGGCTTCCTGACGAGCCGGCGAGAGCGATGCGGCCCGGCCTTCCTGTGTCCCTACAGCCGCCCAAAACGCCAACAGCACCCCCAGCCAGTACAGGCGGGAGTGCTTGCGTTCGCGAGCGATCGTCAAGGGGCGGGAACACACGGGGACCGATCCTCCGCGACATCATGATAAGCGGGGAGCGTCCGTGCGTCACTTATGATGAGGACGTGGCGAGTCTCCGTCAAGACGGTAGAAACACCGGTGTGCGATTTGCGCGGGCCTGACGGTCCAGTCAGCTTGTGAACGTCTTCGGAGCCGGGTCTGCGGTTTTCCACCGTGGTCGGCGGCTCGCGCCATGTTCGCCTTGGGGATCTGCGCCTGCTCGAGAACGGACCAGGAAGGGCCGCTCGAAGAGGCGGTAAAACACGTAGGCCACCGCCACGCACAGCGACGTCCCAACGGTGAGGAGCAACACCAGCCGTACGTTCGGGCCCAGTCCCCAGCGCCGCAAGAGACCGTGCGTGAGCGAAAGCAGCGGGAAATGAACGAGATACAGGCTGTACGAGAACGTACCCAGCTTGACCGCGGGATCCGATTCCAGCAGGCGGAGGATCCTCGGACGTTCAGTGGACGACTTCCCCTCGAAAACGTGCCGGGCGCAGTACGCGATCAAACCGGCCACCGCGGTACCGGTGAGGCCATCACCGGCCATCATGGAAGGTGAGAGTACGACCAGCAAGGCGATGCCGGCCGCGAAAACGCCGAGATAGCGGTCCCCCCAATGCTCCGAGCGGCGATACGACGGGTTGGTAAAGACCGCCACCGCCATGCCGACCGTGAACAGACCAGCGTACCAGGGGCTCACGACCTCGGCGAAGGGCCCCATGGCCAGGTAGACGAGGTAGCCGGTCAGGAAGCCGGCCACGATGGTCATCGAGATCCCCAACCGGCGCCAGAGTACGAGAAATACCGGAAACAGGAAGTAGATCTGCCATTCGGTCGCAACGCTCCACATCGGCGGATCGATGCGGAAAATTGAGGGCGGGTGCAGATTGTGGACCATGAAAACGTGGGTCAAAATCGCATCCGTTTTCAACGCAGGAAGCGCCACATCCCAGCGCACTCCCGACGGCGCTCGCATCCAGGGAACGCACGCGATCAGTGCCAGCGAGAACGCCAGGGTCGCGTAATAGGCGGGAAGGATCCGCTTGGCCCGCCGTTTCAGGTAGTCCCACGTGCCGCCTCGCACCCACCCATCCGACGACCGGACCACCGGCAGCATCAGGCTGAAGCCGGACAGCACGATGAAGACCGCGACCGCATCGTGACCGTGAGCCTGAATAAAGTCCGTCGCGCGCGCGAGCGCGGGCTTGAGCTCATGCCTGGGCAGCTCGTATGAGGCGTGGTGCAGCACGACGAAGAGCGCCGCGAGACCGCGCAGCCCGTCGAGGAATGTGAGATGAAGCTGGTGTTGAGAACCGTGGGCGGAATCCGACCGCGTCACGCCCCTCGATACCGCTGGTTTTTGATCCTGCTCTGCATCCTGCATCGCGCCCTAAGGGCCCATGCCCCCCCTCCCTGGGATTGACAGGGTGGGCAGTATAGCCGCTTACTCACAATGCGAGAAGACCACTCACCGACAGGAATAGCCAGGTAAGAAAAGGCGATCTATCCGCAGATGTCGCAGATGGACGCAGATAATTATGAGTAAATTGATAATTATTCATAATTGATTTAATGGACTTCATTTTTAAATCTGCGTCCATCTGCGACATCTGCGGATAGATCGCCTTTTCTTCTTTTCAGACCAGGATTTCCTTGATCACATGTCCGTGGACGTCCGTCAGCCTCCGGAGCGCCCCATTGTGGTAGTACGTCAGTTTTTCGTGGTCGAGGCCGAGGAGGTGGAGGATGGTCGCGTAGAAGTCATGGACGGTGACGACGTGTTCGACCGCCTGGTGGCCGAATTCGTCGGTCGCGCCGAGGCTGAAGGCCCGTTTGACCCCCGCGCCGGCGAGCCAGGCGGTGAAGCCTTTGGGGTTGTGGTCGCGCCCCTGGGCACCTTTCTGGAATGTGGGCATGCGTCCAAACTCGGTGGTCCAGATAACCAGGGTGTCGTCGAGCAGCCCCCGCGCCTTCAAGTCCCGGAGCAGTGCGGCGGCTGGCTGGTCGAGGACAGGACCATGGCGGTCATAGTCGGCCTTGATCCGTTTGTGGCCGTCCCAGTTCTGGACCCCTTCGCCCATCGCGAACGCCCCGTTGAAGAGCGTGACGTAACGCACCCCGCGCTCCAGCAATCGGCGGGCGAGCAGACAGTTGCGGCCGAACCCGGCGAGAATCGGGTTCGGGTCGTTGAGACCGTACAACGCGCGCGTCGCAGGGGATTCGCGCGACAGGTCCCCGACTTCCGGAGCGCTCAACTGCATGCGGGCCGCCAGCTCGTACGACGCAATCCGGGCGGAGAGATCGGAGTCTCCCGCATGTCGACTGAGGTGCTCATCATTCAGGAAGCGGAGGAAATCCTTCGTGGCCTCGTCAGCCTCGGGAGTGATGTTCGACGGCCGCGCCAGGTGACTGATCGGTTTGTCGGCGTTGAACGCCGTCCCCTGAAACACAGCCGGCAAGAACCCGTTCGTCCAGTTCGCCGGCCCTTGCTGCGGCACCCCCCTGGGGTCAGGAATCGCCACGAAGGCGGGCAGGTCCTGGCTCTCGGTCCCGAGTGCATACGACACCCACGCCCCCGCGCTCGGGAAACCCTCCTGGGTAAATCCCGTGCTCATGAACATCTCGCCCGGCCCGTGTGTGTTTGTCCGCGAGGTCAGCGAATGGATGAAACAGAGGTCATCCGCGCACTCAGCAAGGTGAGGAAGCAAATCCGAGATGTACTTCCCCGACTCGCCTCGCGGCCTGAACGCCCAGGGGCTCCGCACCAGGCTACCGTTCTCGCCCTGGAACGTGATCAGCTTCTCCGCACCCGGCATGGGCTGGCCATTGCGCTTGATCAGCTCAGGCTTGTAGTCGAATGTGTCGACATGGCTCACCGCCCCCGTGCAAAAAATCTGAACAACCCGCTTCGCCTTCGCCGCAAAATGCGGCGCCCGAGGCGCCAGCGGCGACACGACCTCGGCCTCGCCGGCAAGCAAGCCCGCACCGCCGAGCAAGTCGCAGAGGGCCACGCTGCCCAATCCTGCACCCATACGGGCGAGGAAGCCGCGACGATCCAGGAGAGTTGTGGAATTCATCATGAGAGCCGATCGAACAGAGGAATGGCGATTAACCGCCAGGACGCCGAGAATTCAATAAAGAACCTAGGATGTAGGTGTACTAGCCATACTCCATTAATGACTCTTCTTTTGCTTGGCGCGCTTGGCGGTTAGTCCTTCTGAGCGTCAGTCGTCAATCGTTTCGAGTCCTTTGTCGATGCGACCAGCGCGGGTGTCGATCGTATGGAGGAGGGTTTTCAGTTCGTCGCAGCTCGTCTTGTAGACCTGGTCCGCTTCCTTGTCGTTGGACTGCGCTGCGACGAGGATCTTGGTATAGGCAACCTTGGCGGTGGTGAATTTCACATAGGCTTTGCGGTAGTCGGCCGGCTTGCAATCTTCGCACGCCTTGTCGAGCGCGGCGAGGGCGGCTTCGATTTTCGTCGACTTGCGGAAGGCCCCCAGGATTTTCTCGGAAGGTTTCTTTCGCTTGGTGGTGCTTTCGAAATCCTTCTTTCCGGCCTTCCAGTCGTATTGAAACTTCTGCGGGATCATCACCGACTTCAGTTTCAGCTCGCGCTGTTTCTTCTCGTCCTTGCTGTTCTTCTGGCTCTCCTCGATCATGTCCCTCCGCAGCTTGGACACGGCCTGCTGGGTGCTTGCGATGTACGCGCTGTGCATGGCGAGGGCGTTGAGCAGGTCGTCATCATCGCCCAGGGCTTTCTGGGCAAGCTTGAGAACGTTGCCATACATCATGAAGAACTTCTGGGACGCGGCCAAGGCCTTGGTCATGGCTTGCAGGTCGTTTTTGGCCTCGGCGGTGTCAGCCTGTTTCAAGGCCGTCTTGAGGTCGCTCGTCTTGAGCAGGGCCAGCACCGCCTTGGGTGGTTTCCGTTTCTTGTCGAGCTCGGCCTTGATGGCGTTTTTCAGTTGGCCTTCGTAACCGTTCCAGTCGGAAAGCAGTGACATGGGCGTCTTTCCCGTCGTTCCAGGAGCCTGTACGATGCCGTGGACGATCGACGACTCTTGAATTGGAGCCTGTCGAAGTCTTCGATTCAAGAGGAGATACTCGCGGAGAGCCTGGGAGTGACTCGGGGCGTGCTCATTCCGAAGACGGCAGGTAAGATGAATTCTTCCGAGGAGATACCTCATCAAGATGATCACACCCGAACTCCGGCTGGAGATCGAACTGTCAGGCGACGAGCCAGTGCGGATTGAAGACCCCGAGACCAAGCGGACTTACCTCGTTGTCCGCGAGGAAGTCTATCGTAAGTTGAAGGAACTGGCCGCTGGCAAAGAGTACGGATCGACCCTGAACACGTCCGAGGAGTTCGGCCCGAAGGAGACCTATCCCGCACTGGATCGAGTCTTCGGCGAAGGATGGAACGACCCGAAGATGGCTGAGTATGACGTATACGACCGAGAGACTACACGGGAGAATGCGACGATGAAGAAGGTCGAACCGATCGTAGCGGGGGCCATCCTCGCCCTGGCCGGCGCGGGGACGTGCGTGGGAGCCGACGAGCCGGGGAGCCTCGCTCGGGTTCCATACCCGGAGGGCCTCGTCGCGCCGGGCACACTCCCGACCGTGGCGGCGCGGACGTCGTTTCTCGAAGGGCCCGCCGTCGACGCGAAGGGGGACCTCTACTTCAGTGACCTGATCGGTAACCGCATCCTCAAGATGAATCCCCAGGGGGCCGTGTCCGTGTTCCGGCCCAACAGCGGACGGACCAACGGGAACACATTCGACGCCCAGGGGCATCTTATCAGTTGCGAAGGGGCGGAGCAGGGGCCCGGCGGGCGCCGGCGGATCGTCCGCACGGACATCGCAACGGGCGATGTCACAGTGCTCACCGAGCGGTTCGAAGGGAAGCGGTACAACGCACCCAACGACGTCTGCGTGGACATCCACGGCCGGATCTGGTTCACCGACCCCTATTACGGTGAAGACCGGAACTCGCTGGAGCTATCGCACGAGTCGGTCTATCGCATCGACACCAACGGACAGGTGACTCGCGTGGTCACGCAGCCGGCGATCGACCGGCCCAACGGCATCGCGATCACACCCGACGCGAAAACGCTCTACCTGATCGACAGCCACCCGAAGCCCGGCGGCAACCGGAAGATCTGGGCGTTCCAGGTGTCAGATGACGGCTCGCTGAGCGGTCAGCGCCTCGTTTACGACTTCGGCCGGGGCCGCGGCGGCGACGGCATGCGGCTCGACGTGCGCGGAAACCTCTGGGTCGCGGCCGGCATCATCCTACCGCGCACCAGCGGCGAGACGGTCGACGTCCCCGCTGGCGTCTACGTGATCACGCCCGACGGCAAACTCCTGGGACGCATCCCGATCCCCGAAGACGTCATCACCAACATCGCCTTCGGCGGCCCGGATCGTAAGACAATGTACGTGACGGCGGGGAAGGCGATCTTCAAGGTGCCGATCGAAGTGGAAGGGTATGCCCTGTATCCGCCGAAACCATAGCGGAGCCCGCGAGACGGTCGGTGATGACTACAGCGGTTTACGGACGCGTTGCGCACACGGGAGGGCGAGGCTCCGTCCGAGCCAGCCTTGATCTATCGGCGAGTCTTCGAGCCGATGGATCATCGCGTGCCGCCCAGGGGACCGCGTCATCGCACGCGATGTTCAGAGGACTCGAAGACTCGTCCTCCGAACAAGGCTGGCTCGGACGGAGCCTCGCCCTCCCAAAAACATGCAGGTGCCGAACATAAAATGATGCCGCGTGGTTGGGACGTGCGCAACGCGAGAGAAAACCGCTCTAGTACCTAGTCAAGTTGTGTTTGTCGGGTTGACCTGGCAGACTCTGTCCATGAGGACTTCGCCTCCGGAAGGAGTCAACCCCATGAACAAGCACTACTTGGTTACCCTCACTGACGACGAGCGGCAGTCTCTCCGTGA
>DAIDJG010000055.1 GCA_027451445.1 Singulisphaera sp. | reverse complement strand
TTTTGAAGTTGCGCGTTTCGACCGTACCTTCCGAAAGAGGCGAGACGGGATCGATAGTCGACTTTCGCTCCGCGAAAGAATTCTCTTTCGCGGAGCGAAAGTCGACTCTGGATGCCCGTCCGCCGGCGAGAGTCGCGTTGCACGGAACAAAAGCTCGTTCACGCTGAATTCCCAGTCTCTCGTCGCAGATGCCAACGGAATAAGCGCAACTTCAAAACCCACGATGGGGGGAGGGAGGATGCTTTCCTCACACACATAACGTGAGGGTGCATTCCGTAGTTTGAGATGATGTAGAGCGAGGACCGTCGGTGGCTGATCGTGTGCAACCCAACCGTTAAGCGCTCTAGTTGTTCGACGGTATCCGCGTCCAGCGCGGAAGTCGCGTAGTGGTCGACTGCAAGGCCCCGCGCACACTCAATCGGGCAACCGGCCGGGCTCGCGTGTGCCGGAGCCCTTGCGATTGAGGGTGGTGTCACCGAGGTCGGCACGGCAGCGCTCGGCCAGGTCGAGCATTCGCCGTACGACGTCCGGGTGCTCGGCAGCGACATTGTGGGTCTCGCTGATATCGTGACGCATGTCGTAGAGCTCGGGCTCGACAACGGGACGCTTCATGTATTCGCCCGGCCAGCCGTCCATGCCGGGTTTGCGGCCGCCGAGTGTTCGATAGCCGTGGGGCAGGATCAGCTTCCAGTCGCGCGTGCGGACAGATTCGAGCTCCGCGCCGCTCCACACGCCGAACGGGATCCCGTAGAAGAAATACGCCTCGTGCGGGTTCTTTGCACCGGATTCCCCGGCGATCAGGGGCCAGATATCGAGGCCGTCGATAGTGTGGTTGGGCAGTGTGGCGCCGATGAGGTGGGCAATCGTCGGCAGCAGGTCGATGGACATCGCCATTTCGCCGCAGACGGCGCCTGCGGGAATGTGCCCCGGCCAGCGGGCGATGAACGGTACGCGCGTGCCCCCTTCCCAGGTCGTCGTCTTCCCCTCGCGGAGTGGGGCGGCTGAGCCGCCGTGGTTGCCGTACACGATCCACGGCCCGTTGTCGGAGAGGAACATCACCAGCGTGTCCCGTTCCAGGCCGTGCTCCTTCAGTGCGTCGAGGATCTCGCCGGTGCTCCCGTCGATCTCCTCGACCGCGTCGCCGTAGAGGCCGCGCTTGGTCGTGCCGCGGAACCGCTCGCTCACCGCCAGCGGGACATGCGGCATCGTGTGTGCGACGTAGAGAAAGAAGGGCCGGTCCTTGTTCCGCTCGATGAATCGGACGGCACGCTCCGTATACTGAGCGGTGAGCTTCTCCATGTCGCGGTGGGAGAGGTTCGGGTTGACGACCGTCTCCCCGTCGATCAGCGGCAGCGGCGGGAACGTGCCCGGCTTCTCCGGGTGGAGCGGCCACTGGTCGTTCGAGTAGGGCAGGCCGAAGTATTCGTCGAAGCCCCGGCGCAACGGGAGGAACTCGACAGGCCGGCCGAGGTGCCACTTGCCCACCATGCCGGTCGCGTAACCTTTTTGCTTCATCATCTTCGGGAGCGTCAGCTCCCGCTCGTGGAGCCCGATCTTGAACCACGGTTCCATCGCCCCCTCGATGCCGATGCGGTTGGGGTAGCACCCAGTCAGCAAGGCCGCGCGCGACGCGGAGCACACGGCCTGCGCGACGTGGAAGTCGGTGAAGCGGATGCCCTCGCGCGCGAGCCGGTCGAGGTGCGGCGTTGTGAAACCCTTGGCCCCGTAAACACCGACGTCGGAATAACCGAGGTCGTCGGCGAGGATCAGCACGACGTTGGGCGGCCGGTCCGCCGCACGGGCCGGTCGGCCCGCGTCTATCGTAGCGACAATCAGGATCAAGCTGCAGGCGAGCGCTCGCACCGTCGCGTGTATCGTCGAGTTTGGCTTCATCTTGGAGGTTCCATGCTGGCTCGCGGACGTCACGTCAGAACGTCCCTTCCGCGCTGGCGGGTTCACTCTTAGTTTGGGGAACAATACTCACGGAGCCACTCGGAGTATGTTCGGATTCTATCGCAGGAAGCAGCGCGATACACGGCCCTGCCGGAGCGCTTCAAATTGCGGGCGGGGCGCCCGGTTAGCCTCGCTCGGCGTTGACGGGCGGGTGCGCTCGGGAAGATCAATTGTAATGAAGGTCTACCCACCGGCCGATCATGGGATCGCTCAGAGGCACAGGGTTCGGCGGGTCTGGCGTTACCCCGAACCAGGGAAATGCCGCGGCACCCTCGTACTTCTGCCTCATGGCATTGTGGTATGCCTTCCACTTGCGGTTGACGGCGGACAATTCGGCCGGGTCAGCCGTATGCGATCGTTCCCGAATGGCGATGATGTCGGCGTTCGCGTGCTGGGCATGAAACCGCGCCTGAGCCCGTAAGGAGGGCACCAATACCCATTGGCGATGCAGATAGATGGCGGCCCAGGCGAATACTCCGAACACGGCAACCGCTATCAACAGACGACGGATGGTGAACTGGATTGGTTTCATCGTGCGGTCCTCGCTGATTCTCCCGCCGGCGATTGTCGCTGATCGGCACAAGTTGGGGAGGCCTTCGAGGGCGGAACATCGCCGAGACGTCAGCCGCGTACCTGGCCGATGGGCGCATACATGACGTCGGAGCGGAGGACATACTTGCGACCGCTGATCACCGCAGCGCCTTCATGGAGCAACTGGTGCTCGAAGATGAGGGCCATGCCCAGCTTCGGACGGATCGCCCGTCCTTCGACGATCGTCTCGCCCCCTTCGAAGCCTTCGTTGAGATAGACTAGGAAGGTCAGCAGACTCCTCTCGCCGTTGTCGCATCGGAACGCGCCGTCGCGGTGAGGCGCGAACCGCTCGCCGGGATCGTAGCGATAGAAACGGAACCGCTCGTTCAGGCCGACGACCTGTCGCCCGTGGCAAAACCAGGGGATCTCGTTGCGGCTCCGTTGCCAGAGCGCCTCGGCTCGTTCGGCGTCGTCGACAATGACCCTCGCGTTGTTCCTGATGTCGGGGCGCATCACGAAGCCCTGTGCCGTGGTGATTGGCGCGGCTTCGTATCCTTTCGCCTCGGTGAAGGCGATGTACTCCTGGCACTCGTCCGAGGTGAGAAGGTCGGGGATCAGGTGGACGCCTTCGGCGAGTTCCATCGCACGTCTCCGAGAGAAGTTGTCGGTCGCGCGTTCGAGTGAGGCCGATCACGTCGACGTCCGGCTCAGGGTCACATTAGCACAGACACTTTGCGAGGCAACAGGTTCGGCGCGACGATCGGTCGGCCGCTTTCTCTGTCCGTGGACGAATTCTTGGGTCGTCGCGTCGCACGGCTCCCGATCGTCATGGAGCGAAGCATGTGCGCCTCTCAGTCGGCGATTTCCAAGGAAAGTGTATCCATAGCGTTCGATCCGTGCAATGTATTAAGGAAAAGGACGAAATCCACGCGGAGCGCTCCTGATGCCGAGGAATTCCCCTCACCTGCTTCGACAGATCGACGCGCTCTTTGTCGGGGGAACCGCGGCAAGCCTGTCCGGGTGACAGTTGCTTCAGCGTTTTGTCGACGATCGCGACACCTTGTCGTTCGAGGCAATCGTGGGCCGGCATGGGCCGATGGTCTGGGGCGTGTGCCGGCGAGTGCTGCGGGATCCAACCGACGCCGAAGACGCATTTCAGGCGACGTTTCTCGTGCTGATCCGCCGGGCGCATGCACTCCGGGAACAGGGACTGCTGGGCCCCTGGCTTCACGGCGTTGCGCTGCGGGTGGCGTTGCGGGCGCGGTCGCAGGCCAGGCGCCGGCGTGCTCGGGAATTGCAAGGCATGCTCGAGGTCGCAGCTCCTTCGGAGGACACGGAACACTCGGAGTTGAAGTCGATCATCGACGCGGAGTGCCGACGGCTGCCAGCCCGGTATGCCGGCCCGATCGTGCTCTGTCTCGTCGAGGGGTTATCGTACGAAGAAGCGGCACAGCAATTGGACTGTCCGCTCAACACGTTGAAAGGGCGGCTCGCGCGCGGTCGCAAGCAGCTCCAGTCACGTCTCGTTCGCCGAGGCGTTACACCTTCCGTCGCCGTCCTCACCGAGCTGCTGCGGAGCGACGCCGATGCTGCGGCGCTCGACCCGCTCGTCCAGGCAACTGTCCGGACCGTTCAAAGTCTCGCAGGCCGATCGGTAGCCGCGCTGGCTCCCGGCTCGGCATTGCGGCTCGCCGAAGGAGTGCTTCAGATGATGGTCTTGCGCTGGATCAAGATTGCTGGAGTGGCGTTGGCTGCCGTCGGTTTGTTCGCGGCGGTTACGATTTCCAGGGCCACGGGTCACGACGACCCCGCACCGAAACCCGTCAAGGCACCGCTCATCGTGGCCCAGGCGGCGGCGAAGACCCCCGACGACGAGCCACTGCGGTCGTATACCGTGCTGCTGAGCCCGAAGCGTGTCTACGAATTTCCCTCGCTCAATATGGGTCGCAACGGACTTCAACTCAAGTCAGGCCCCGTCGCCGTCGTTCCGATGACGTGTGAACACGGGACAACCGGAATGATGATCATCGGCAACGGTACATTCTCCCTCACGCGCAAGGCGGGGAAGCCTCTGGAAGGATCGTTCCGTGCGGCGATGCTTCGGTTCAATCCCAAGGACGAGACGTCGCTGATCAACCTCGAAGCCGGCAAGAAAGTCACCGACTACGGCGCCTACGAAATGACGCGCCACTTGACGAGAACAATCTTCCATTGTTGGCATCGTGGTGAAGACGCCCTGATCCCGCCCCCCGGGGCACTAGCCGTGGTGCTCTACTCCCGGGAGCACGGCGACCTCCTGATCTCCGGCGATGACAAGGAGGAGGTCATCCATAGTTTCACGGAGCCGAGCACGATCGGAGACTTCGACGAGCGATAGGTGGCCCGCAAGCGGACGCGATCCTGCATGAGCCGAGCCCGGGGATCCCTGAGTTCGGCTCTTTCATTGCGCACTCACTCCCACCGTTCCTCTTTCCACGGATCGCCATGATTGTGATAGCCCTGCTGCTCCCAGAATCCCGGCTGGTCGTCTGCCCTGAACTCGACTCCGCGGACCCACTTGGCACTCTTCCATGCGTAGAGCCGAGGGACCAAGAGTCGAAGCGGCCATCCATGTTCCGGCGACAGCGGCGTGTCGTTGTGGGACCATGCGAAGAGACAGTCCTCGCCGAGGAAGTCTTCCAAGGGAAGATTTGGGTTCATCCGGCGGAAGCGCGCGCCGGGGTTGAAGAAAGCGGACATGCTGATTCCAATTGGAGTTGCGTACAAAAGTTCCAAACCGGGAGGTCAGCATGTCCACCAGCCTACTGTATCACGCGTTCGGCATTCGCGGCTA
>DAIDJG010000054.1 GCA_027451445.1 Singulisphaera sp. | reverse complement strand
TGGGGTTTGAAACGACCCGGGAAGCATCGACTTCGATCAAGAACCAATGGCTCGTTCCCGGTTCGGATCGCCGACCGGGTTCACCCCGCCAATCGGGAACGACGGCCATGATGAGGATTCGTCGCGTGAGCGACCCAGGCTCTCGCCCCGCGTCGCCGCAGCCAGCCCGGGGCGTGCGAGTCAGCAGCGAAAGCGCGCCCGAGAAAGGCGTCAGCAAGTGGCACGCAAAGGTCGCGTTTGGTCATATCCTCCACGAAGCCGAACGCGAGATCAGTACCATGGCAAAGCCGTGAACCTTCCCCGTTGCGCAGGGAGACCGATCGAAACAGGCAAAGACCTCTTGGCGATGGAGGCGGGCGAACCATCTTGATGAGAAAAGGACGGCACTCGTGTCCGTCCGAGGCGCCGCGGCCGGTCGAGCCGCTCGCCGGCCCGCATCCTTTTGGGAGCTTCACGATGCAGGATTACCTCTTGGTGGTCGCAGGCCCCGATGAGGGCCGCACTTTCCCCCTGGCCGACGGCAAGACTCTCCTCATCGGCCGGAGCCAGAAGTCCGACACCGAGCTCAAGGACCTCCAGGTCTCCCGGCTCCATTGCGAGGTCCGGTGCGCGGAGGGCAAGTACACGGTCGTCGACAACGAAAGCGCCTCCGGCACGTTTGTCAACAACGCGCGGATCAAGGAGCAAGTGCTCAAGCAGGGTGATACCATTCGGATCGGTGAGACACTCCTGAAGTTGCACATCGTGGGCATCCCCGACGCTCAAACGATCGCCGCGGCCCAGAAGGCGCCTCGGAACCTCCAGGCCGAATCCGCCGCGCTGACCGGACAGACCATCTCCCACTACGTGATCGGCAACCTCATTGCGAAGGGGAAGACCGGCACGATCTACAAGGCCCGCGACGAACGCGACGGCAAGGACGTGGCGCTCAAGGTGCTTCATCCCAACTTCGCCGAGGACGAAGACGACGTTCAGCGGTTCGTCCGCGCGATGAAGACGACCGTCTCCCTCCGCCATCCCAACCTTGTCGCCATCCTCGGCGCGGGCAAGAATGGGCCGGTCTGCTGGGTCGCGATGGAGTACGTCGACGGCGAGAGTCTCGCGAAAGTCATCCAGCGCATCGGCACGGCGAACATGCTCGACTGGCACTACGCCCTGACCGTCGCCGTTCACATCGCACGCGCCTTGCAGGCAGCCCACGAACAGCACATCATCCACCGCAACGTCATGCCCGAGAACATCCTGATTCCCAAGGGCACGCCGCTCACAGCCAAGCTCGGCGATCTGATGCTCGCCAAGGCTCTCGACGGCATCAAGTCCAAGCCCATCACCCGCCCCGGCGAGCTTGTCGGCGACCTCGTCTACATGTCGCCCGAACGGACGCGCGAGGACGCGGCCGTGGACACCCGCGCGGACATCTACGGCTTGGGCGCAACGCTCTACGTGCTCTTGACCGGCCGCCCACCGTTCGAAGGCGGCACGCTGATCCAGACGCTCGCCAAGATCCGCCAGGAGGATCCCGTCCCGCCCAAAAAGTACCAGCTCTCGGTGCCGGACGGGATGCAGGACATCGTGCTCAAGATGATGGCGAAGCGCCCCGAGCTGCGCTATCAGACGCCGGCCGACCTGCTCAAGGACCTGGAGCGGCTGGCGAAGTTTCAGGGAATGACGGTCTGAGATCGTCGCTGTCAACTTGGGGGTAACGAGTGCGGAGATCAGGACGGTCTTCGGACCATTCGCTTCCGCGACGCTCACTGTGCGCGCGGAAGTAATGATGTGACGGCAGTCCTGGGAACGCTCGAGCGAACGCGCGATTGGAACGGAGCCTCGCATGCAACCCCTCATTGTTCTGCTCGTTATCACCGCGGCGGTCGTGCTCCCACGGGTCGCTTATTATGCCCTCTGGCGCGCTGTGGACCGGCCATACTGGCGCTACGCATCGACGATTCTCTTCACAGTCGTGGCTGCAACGTTCCTGGTGTTCGTGGGAACCACTGCGAAAACCGAGCGTGATCGGAGGGCGTTCTGGATCATTGCCACGGTCGCTGCCATCTCGATTCCACTCGGCATCGCGAGAACGAGTCGTCAAAAGACACGCAGGACGGGACTCGCCGATTGGGGCGCCAGCCACGGATTCGTTTGCGTCTCACAACAAACGACCCCGGCCGACGAGACACTGCCCGACGCACTCCTGCAGCTCCCCTTGTTCCTGCGCGCGATATGGCCGAGCACGCATTTGATCCTGGAGCAAGCCGGAGAGCATGGAAAGGAGCGAACGCTCATCGTCGACTGCGAATGGCGCGTAAAGCCGGTATGGTATTCGACGCGGACCTACCCTCGCTACGCAACGATCTTCGCTTTCCACAAACCTGGCCTCAATTTGCCTGCGTTTGAGCTTCAACCCGCCGGGTACCGTGTGAATTCGCGCGAAGGCCCAGCGGACTGCATCGAAATCGACTTGCCGGTCCAACAGCCGTTCTCGACCCATTATCGACTGCGAGCTCCAGATGTCGATCGGGTGGCTCCGCTCTTTCGCGCCGACGTTGCCGCCGCGATGGATCGACAACCGGGGTGGTGCGTCGAGGCCTACGACGATTGGCTCACGGTGTATTACTTCCGGAGGGCGGAGTCGTTCTGGACGCTCCAATCGGCGGGATTGAGGCAACTCGGATCGGAGGACATCGATTCCTATCTGAGCGCCGCCGTACACCAATTTCGCACCGTTATGATCACATACTCATAAACGGCTCAGAGTCTGTCCCACAAGCCCCGGGAGCGTGGAAATGGGGACTGGCTCCGGCCGTCTTCGGACGGTGCCTGTCTCCATTTCCACGCCCGCTCCGCCGGAAAAGGGGGACAGGCACCTCGAAGACTCGGAGCCAGTCCCCCCTTTTTCAGCTCCGCTCCACTTCCGAGACAGACTCTCAGTAAGGCCCCAGGCGCGCGAAGCGATCACGAGCGCCAGCGTATGGGACACGGTCGGCGGCGGCCAGTCACGCGACCGGCTTGCCCGACATGCCTCAAATCTCCACGCCCGGTCGCGCATCTTCGGCCGCGGGTTCGCGATCACAGCCTCGCCCGTTGACGCTGTCCAGCCGATACGTACAGTTTCACTTTCCTGAAAGACCCGCACACCCAGTCCAGTCGCCACCGTGGGAAGGAGGCATGGCGGTTGCACCTGTACGACGTGTCGGTAAACTTGGGAGCGTGGCACCTGGCCCACACCGATCGGACACCAGCTTGAGGACGATACCCGTGGCGACGACGACACCGAACGGCACGAGCACAATTTCCTGGGACGACCTCAACCTGCTCATTCACGCCAACCATTGGAACCCGTTCTCGGTGCTCGGCCTCCACGCGTACGACGAGGCCGGTTCGCCGTCCCTGGCCTTTCGCGCGTTCCTGACTGATGTTCAGCAGGCCTGGCTCGTCGACCTCACCGATGGTGAGCCCGGCATCCGCGTTCCGCTCGAGCGCACGCACGCCGACGGCCTCTTCGAACACGTCTTCTCCGACCGCACCCAGCGCTTTCCTTACCGAATCGCGGTCGAGAATTACGAAGGGCACGGTTGGGAATTCGTCGACCCCTACCAGTTCGGCCCTGTCCTGACCGATTTCGACCTGCACCTGCTAGCCGAGGGCACCCATTATCGCAACTTCGAACGGCTCGGTGCTCACCTGATCACGCATGAAGGCTTTCGGGGTGTTCACTTCGCCGTGTGGGCGCCGAACGCGATGCGCATTAGCGTCGTCGGCAACTTCAACCACTGGGACGGCCGCCGCCATCCGATGCGCAACTGTGGCACGACCGGGATCTGGGAAATCTTCATTCCGGACCTCAGCGAAGGTGAAGTCTACAAGTTCGAAATCAAGAGCCGCAACCATAGCTACCTCGTCCAGAAGGCCGACCCCTACGGCTTCGCCAGTGAGCTCCGCCCCAAAACCGCCTCGATCGTTTGGGACGTGAACAAGTATCAGTGGGGCGACGAGGAATGGATGGCGAACCGCGGACACACCCAGCGCCTCAGCGCCCCGATCGCCGTGTACGAAGTCCATCTGGGTTCGTGGAAACGCTCGTTCGAAGAAGGGAACCGCTTCCTCACCTACCGCGAGCTGGCCGACCAGCTCGTCACGCACCTCGAACACACGCAGTTCACCCACATCGAGCTGATGCCGATCAACGAGCACCCGTTCGACGGCAGTTGGGGCTATCAGCCCGTCGGCTACTTTGCGCCGACTGCACGGTTCGGCACGCCCGACGACTTCGCGTACTTCGTCGACACGCTCCACCGCCACGGCTTCGGCGTGATCGTCGACTGGGTCCCCGCCCACTTCCCTCGCGACGTCCACGGCCTGGGCTACTTCGACGGCACCCACCTCTACGAGCACGAAGACCCGCGCCTCGGCGAGCACCGCGACTGGGGCACGAAGATCTTCAACTACGGACGCCCCGAGGTCCGCAACTTCCTCTTCGGCAACGCCCTGTTCTGGCTCGAGCAGTACCACATCGACGGCCTGCGCGTCGACGCCGTCGCGTCGATGCTCTACCTCGACTACTCGCGCAACCCGGGCGAGTGGGTCCCCAACGTGTTCGGCGGCAATGAGAACCTCGAAGCCATCGACTTTATCAAGAAGCTAAACGAGCTCTGCCACGGCGAGCATCCCGGCGTCCTCACCATTGCCGAGGAGTCCACAAGCTGGTCCGGCGTCTCCCGCCCGACGTACCTCGGCGGGCTCGGCTTCAGCCTCAAGTGGAACATGGGCTGGATGAACGATACGCTCGTCTATATGTCGAAAGACCCGGTCTACCGGAAGTATGAGCACGGCGCCCTGACGTTCAGCCTGATCTACGCCTTCCACGAAAACTTCCTGTTGCCGCTCTCGCATGACGAGGTCGTGCACGGCAAGCGTTCGTTGCTGGACAAGATGCCCGGCGACCTCTGGCAGAAGTTCGCGAACCTGCGTCTGCTTTACGGCTACATGTATGGGCATCCGGGCAAGAAGCTCCTGTTCATGGGCAGCGAGATCGCCCAGTGGCGCGAGTGGACCCACGACGAGAGCCTGGACTGGCACCTGCTTCAGTGGCGCGACCACCAGGGCATCCTCCAACTGATCCGCGACCTCAATACGGTCTACCGCGCCGAGCCTTCGCTTTACGAAGTTGACTTCGAGTGGCAAGGCTTCGAATGGCTCGAGCTGCACGACTGGGAAAACAGCGCCCTCGCCTTCCTGCGCCACGCCCGCGACCCGAACGACTCGATGGTCGTCGTCTGCAACTTCACGCCCGTCGTGCGCGAGAACTACCGTGTGGGTGTCCCCAGTGGTGGCTATTACCGCGAAGTCCTGAACACCGACGCGGGCATCTACGGCGGCTCGAACGTCGGCAACGAAGGCGGCGTCTGGGCCCGCCACGAGCCGCACGCGGGCCGGCCGTATCATCTGTCGCTACGCTTGCCGCCGCTGGGGGTGGTGTTCCTGAAGACGCCGAGGGTTTCCTAACGTGACCGCATGCGCGGTCATCGTGGGAAACCGCCGTGAAGTCGCTCTGTGGTTCGACCGATCGGGGACCGTGCGCTCCCAATCCCTCACGTGCGCCTTTGCGCCAGCTTGATTCGGGCAGGGAAACGGGGACAATCAGCCCCACACCGACGCTAATGACTTCGAAGGCGTGACTGCTTCGGCGGAATGCCGGAGCGGTCGAGCTTCCTTTCTGCGTGAGAGCTCGCGCGGTATCGCGCAAGCATGTGTGTCCCCATCGAGCACTCGAGAGCGAAGGAGTCAGAGACCATGAGAGAGCGAATGGTGGCCTGGGTCGTGCTGGGCGTGGTGGGATTGTCGTTCGGACTGACCAGCGCGGCGCTCGCGGCCGACGCGACCGGGACGTGGAAGTGGACCGTCGAGCGGAACGGAAACACATTCGAGACCACGCTCAAGCTCAAGCAAGAGGGCACGGCGCTGACCGGCACGATCAGCGGCCGGAACAACACCGAGACCGCCATCGAGGACGGCAAAGTCGATGGCGACACCGTCTCGTTCAAGGTGACGCGCGAGTTCAACGGCAACAAGATGGTCTTCAATTACTCGGGCAAGGTCACCGGCGATGAGATCAAGGGTGAAACCAAATTCGAGCGCAATGGCGAGAGCCAGACCCGCGAGTGGAAGGCGAAGAAGAGCTGAGCACCGCGTGCTGGGATCGGAGACTACGCCCTTGGTCGTGCGCTGATCAATCGAGCTCCGGAAACCGAACTTCAGATAAGAAACCGGCGTTACGTCGCCTTGAGAGAATACTCGCTGGGCGACCCGCGCCGGTTGTTCGATTCTTACGAGACGGCACAGAACAACTGCCGCCGAGAGAGCCTCAAAACAAGCCGATTTCGATCGTGTTAAGGGAAACGCCTCAACCGCATGAATCGCCGCACTTTCAGACGAACAGCGCCGGGCTGACTTTGAATCGTGTGGCGAGGATGCCGCGAACTTTGGGACTGATCCGACGTTTGCCGCTGAGTACCTCAGAAATCGTCGCTTCAGGAAGGTCAGTCTGCTCGGCCAGTTGAGCTTGCGTCAAGCCATTCTCGTCGAGCAAGTACCGAATCGCTTCAATTCCGCTCAAAATCGGCAAGGGATCGTGCTCAGCCTCATAGCGTTCGACGAGGCTACCGAGCACTTCAAGATAGTATTCTTCCTCCGTAGCTAGGTTGGAACGATCGGTCAGGGCGTCGATGACTGCAATGGCCTGAGCTAAGTCGGCGTCATCCTTGAGTGGCCACAGAGGAAACTTACGGATCAAATCCAGATATTTTTTCGTAGGCTTACGAATACGTGTATCGGTGCGTGCCATGATCAAATCTCCTGTTCAAACTCGTCGGGGTAATGGAAAACCATTCGGATTGCAGTAGTGTCAGGCCACATCGCAATAACACGCGAGCCGCGCGTTTGGCCAGCGTTCAGAGTCGGAGTTGATCGTACTCGGCATGGGTTCCGATGAACTTGATGAAGACCCAGGCAGGCTTGTCCGCCTTGTACTGAATACCGGCAATCACCCGATACTTATTGCCTCCGACATTAAACACCACGAGGTGCCCGACTTGGTCGGCAGTGCCGAACGTCGACTTGACATCGGCGAACGCCCGCCAATCTGATTGCTCGACAATCCGACACCATCTGTTGAAAACGATCTCGTCTTTCTTGGCGTCGGGATGATCGGCGAGGAACTCACGCACTTTTCGCCGCGAAATCAGATGATTCGATCTCGGTCTTCGCTCGTTATCCGGTCGCGAACCCGAGCTCACGAGTACACGCTCCTCGACCGAAGCCATTCCACCGAGATCCGTCGACCTATCCCAACACCCCCGTCACCGGCTTCCCCTTCCCGTCCTTCGTGACATAGAACGGCCTCTCCTCCGTCACGATCCCATACTTGGGACCGATCCCCAGAAGGTGGTAGATCGTCGCGTGCAGGTCGGTCACGGTGACCGGGTCACGCACGGTGGTGCACGGCATCTCGTCGGACGTCTCGCCGTAGGCGAATCCGTGCTTCACGCCACCGCCAAAAAGGAGCACCGACCCCGCGCCCGTAAAGTGGCGATGATGTCCGAAGTGGGCCAGGGCCGTGAGCTGGTCGGGCTGAGCGACTTGGTTGGGAACAAGCTTGTCGGCCTTTCCTTCGATCAACACGGAGCGGCTGAATTCGCTGGCCAGCACGATGAGCGTCCGGTCCAGCAGCCCGCGCTGGTCGAGGTCGAGGACAAGCTGCGATATCGGACCGTCGATTTGCTTTTTGAGGTCGCGGACACGGGTGTGCCCGTTATCGTGCGTGTCCCAGTTGACAAAGGGAATGTATTCCGTGGTGACCTCGATATACCGAGCACCCACCTCGGTCAAACGCCGGGCCAGAAGACAGCCGAGGCCAAACCGACCGGTGTTGTAGATGTCGTAACTGGCCTTGGGCTCCAACGACAGGTCAAACGCCTTCGCAGCATCGGAGTTGAGCAGACGGTCGGCGTTGTCGAGCGCGCGGAGGAGCGACTCCTTCTGGTAGTCGGAGCCGTGCTGGCCAATCGGGCTGGCGGCGAGCAGCTTCTTGTAGGCTTTCTGCCGGTTCTGGAACCGTGAGAGCGTCATGCCCGCAGGAGGGCGAACCGTGGCGACCGCTTCCGCAGGGTTCGGGACGCGGAACGGGCCGTATTCGCTGCCGAGGACGCCCCCGGTTTGAAACGCCTTCAATTCCTCGGCCTCGCCGTTCCCATCGATGCGCTGGCCGATGTCGATGTAGGCTGGCACTGCGGGATTCCTCGGCCCCAGCGCGTGGGCGATCCAGGCGCCGAGGTGAGGGGCGGCGACGTTGACCGGCGGCTCGTAGCCTGTGTGCCAGTGGTACTGGTGTCGCGAGTGCAGAATCGCGCCGAGGTCGGCGGCGATGTGGGTCCGGATCACGGTCCCTCGGTCCATCACCTGGCCGATCTTCTCGAGCCCCTCGCTGAAGCGGATGCCGTCGACCTTGGTCGGAACGCTCGGAAACGTGCTGCAGACGTCGCTCGACTTCATGCCGTTTTCAAACGGCGTGTGCCGCTTCGGGTCGAACGTCTCGATGTGGGGCATACCGCCGCCCATCCAAAGCACGATCACCGAGTCGATCCTCGGCGCTCGTCGCTTCAGGTCGAGATCGTCCTCCGCGAGGATCAGCCGAGGCGCCGACGCCGATAAGGCGGCCAGAGTCGCCGCGCTGGCGGTTTTCAAGAAATCACGCCGAGACCCGTCTCTCCGATACATGGCTGTTCGTCTCCGCAAGTCGCAAGTTTCCGCCGCGCTCGGGCCTTCAGTCTATTAGCTGGAATTCCGGCAACATGGTCAAGGTCCAGAGCAAGTCTTGCACGCCGTCGCGACTCGGCGGGGTCCCCGCCAGCTCGCGAGCCGTCGCCAGCTCGTCCGGCACGGGAGCACGCCCCAGCGCCGTGAGGAACAAGCGCTGAATGAGTGCGTCGGGATCCTTGCCATAACGATCGAGCCAGAGCTGTGCACCTTGCTTCAGCTTCTCGTCGAGGGTCGCACCATTGGTCAGCTCGAGCGCCTGAAGGGTCGTCGCAAGCGAGTCTCGGCGGGTGACCACCTGTTCGCGGCTGGTGCGGCCGAGCGTGGAGAGCAGGGGGTCGTCGAAGACGAGTGCTGCACGGACCGGAGTGCTCTCGGACCCCTGAAGCATCCGATCGATGACCGGGGCCAACACACCGCCACGTCCTCCGTAGATCCCGTCGGCGTGGGGGAGCTCGACGGCGTGGCTCCAGCCGCTGGTGTCGAACGACGGGGCCTTCCAGTTCCCCTTGGCCTTCTTGGTCCAGAGCCAGCTCGCATCCGAGCCCTCGCTCCAGGCAAGCTTGCCCTTCTGGAAACCGCCGACCCACGCGATGAAGGCGGCAGGGTTCGGGCCTTGATGCTGCGTGCCTCGCTTATTCTCGGCGTCGGGCCAGTTCGTGGCTTCGACGGCGATGATGTTTTCACCCGCCTTGAGCAGCTCGGTGATTTCCGCCGCAGTGGGCTGGGTCCATTCCGTGCTCTGTGCAACCTGGCGACCGTTCACATAGAGGACCAGCTCGTTGTCGCACGTCGCCGCGATCAAGGCACGTTCGGGAACCTTGTCGAGCCGAAGTGTCTTGCGTAACAAAATGCGCCCGCCGAGATCCTTCGATGCGTCGGCGTGGCTCCAGACCCATTGCGCGTCGACGTGAGCGACTGCCGGTTTGCTCCCCTCTTTCTCCGACGCGGACGCCGCGACGGCGGCACGAACCGCAGCAAGCTGCCCCCCCTGGCCGCGGCCATCGACGGTCACCATGTCCTGAGTGCCCCTCGGCCAGACTCCCGTCAGGGCGGAGACGGCGTCGGCAAACTGCTCGGCAGACAGGCGCTTGGTCTGCGGCCCTTGGAACTGGTAACTACCCCGAGCGCTTGGTTCCGACATCCCGGCGGCAGGCAACCGGTAGCTGCGCGAGTTGCAGATCGTGGCCAGGGTGTGCTTCAGGTCGTACTTGTGCGCCACGAGGTCAGTGGCGAGCCAGTCGAGCAAGTCCTGGCTCCAGGCCGGTTGATCCATGTCGTCGAGCGGCTCGATGATTCCGCGACCCATGAGCTGAGCCCAAAGCCGGTTGACGATGGTTCGGGCGAACCGGCCATCTTCAGGTTTAACAACGATGTCCGCCAGTTGCGCCATGCGCTTCGCGCGCGGCGCACTGGCGTCGATCTCCCCCAGGTCCCGGTAGATGAAACCAATGGTCGACGCCTTCCCCGTCGGCTTATCACAACGATGCAGCTCCAGTGGCCCCTCGGCAAAGACGCTCGCCAGCGCGTAGGCATCGGTCAGCTTCCAGTGGTTGACGAAGCTGTCGTGACAGCTTGCGCACTTCAGGTTCGTGCCGAGGAAGACCTGCGCCACGTTCTGTGCGGCCTGGACGGGCGGGGCCTGGCTCGCGTTGACGACCCCGCGCCAGACGATCCCCTTGGTGAAGCCCTCCGAGCCCGGCACGGGACTGATCAATTCGTGGACGAAGCGATCGTAAGGTTTGTTCTCGTAGAGCGCTTGATAGAGCCATGGTGTAATCGTCTTGCGGCCGCCGTCGATGAACCCCGTCCCGCGATACGCGTTGCGCAGAGCGTCGTTCCAGAACGTCAGCCAGTGGTCCGCGTAGGCACGACGGTCGTCCAGGAGCTGAGCGACCAATCGCTCATCTTTGTCCGGTCGGGTGTCCTTTTCGAACGCCTCGCGCTGCTCGGGCGTCGGCGGCAAGCCGATCAAATCGAGGTAAACGCGCCGGACGAAGACGCGGTCGGGTACGGGGGACCAATCGAACGGAGCGTTCGCACCCGCAACGGCTCGGGCCACGAACCGGTCGATCGGCTGATCGAGCGCGACCTTACCGGATACGCTCGGAACTTCCGGCTTCCTGGGCGCGAGTGCGGCCTGATGGAATCCGAAGCTGAACCCCTCGGGCCAGATTAGCCCCTGGTCGATCCAGGCGCGGAGCAACGCCACTTGCTCGGTCGTCAATGGTGGACCCTTGTCGGGCATGCGGCGATCGGGCTCGAGGCCCGCGACGAGTTCGATTAACAGACTCTCCGCGCTCTTGCCGGGGACGGCGGCCGGACCTTCTTCGCCCCCCTTCAAGAGGGCTTCGCGCGTTTCGAGTGAGAGCCCCCCTTTGAATTTGCCGCGTGCGTGGCACTTTACGCACTGCGACTGCAAGAGAGGCTTGATGTGCGTATTGAAGTCGACCCGCACCCGTGCCGGCTCGGGGAGCTTCGCCGAGCCCGGTTCGGCGGCCAGGGCGGCGTGAGAGGCGATCGCCACAACGAATGACGTGATTCCGATCCGCGACATGGCACGTAATGACCTATCCGGGGACGATGATCAACCGCTCGACGTTCCTCGTGATTAAACAGGAAATCCTTCGTGTTGAGCAAGGCCCAGAGGATATCTTCGAGCGCAGTCTTCTCGTCCTTGGCCTTCGCCAGATGCCCCAGCGCCAGGTCGAGTTGCGGCGCGCGCGAGTAAACCAGGTAGTAAAGCTCGCGCACTTTCTCCTTTCGGCCGAACGGCGTGCCTTCAACGATCCAGCGTTGGAGTATGCGATAGTACGGCGAATCATGCGCCAGACGCACGCCGCCCGCGTGCGGTACGACCCGGCCGGCTTGCGGAGCAGGAGGCTTTGCTCCGGCGCAGCGGGGAACACGCGTCGGCCACGTCCCTCCTTGACCAGGCGCTCTCAGTCGCCGAGCGGTGCGAAGCCGAGCAGCGAAAGGCCGAAGCCATTCTATCCGCTGGCCTTGCCATGACAGGCACCGCTGTTGCACCCGAACGTCGTGAGGATCGGCATGATCCAGTTATCGAAGTTTAGACGAGCGTCATCGCGAAATCGCCGGACGAGGACCTTCGTACTCACAACGGCCCCGTCGCCGCCTTCACCGTGACAACCGGGTCTCCTCCACGTCGTCGACCCCCTTCTGAAACGGCGTGTGCGCCGCTCCGACATTGTGTGCGGCCAATTTAATCGACGGGAAACTCGCGGTTTCTGGTCAACGTCCATGAGGGCCATGTCGGGCTGGTCGGACGGCCGGGGACGAGTCACGCGGCCCAGAGAAGAGACCACCGGTACTTCCCGCGCACGCCGGCGGACGGGGAAGTTTCCCGTCACTGAGCTTGACCGAGAACCCGTCGGTTATCGTTACCACTCACAGGCCCGCAAGTTCACACACGCGGGTCCAAGTTCTTGCCTTTACGCTTCCCTTTCGGTTCCTCGACATTGCCGACCCCAGGACAAACTCCAAATCGAATCGACGCTCGCCAGCAGGTGCCGATCAGGCGAGAATCTCCTTCACCACCCGCCCGCGCACATCCGTCAGCCGGAAGTCGCGCCCCTGGAACTTGTACGTCAGCCGCGTGTGGTCGACCCCCAACAGATTCAGAACCGTCGCGTTGAGGTCGAACACCTCCACAGGATCGCGCACGATGTTGTACGAGAACTGATCCGTCTCCCCGTGAGTGTAACCCGCCTTGATCCCGCCCCCAAGCCATCCAGATCGAGAAACAGCGCGGGTGATGATCGCGGCCGTAGGTCGTGGCCGTGAGCTGGCCCTGAGAATACACGGTGCGGCCGATCTCGCCGCTCCAGATGATGGCCAGCGTGTCGTCGAGCAATCCACGTCGTTTCGAGGACGCGGATCAGCGCGGCGGCAGATTTCGTGTGTGGCCAGATTTGGGAGTTCGTTCTTGCGCGACCCGTTGAACGCAATTCCGGCGTTGCTTCTTTCGCAGCCCTGATGTAGCATCGAATACGATGCGATAACGATGCTTTTACCGGGGACGACATGGACCTGACACGCGACATTCACCCCCTGACCGATTTCAAGCGGCGCACGCCTGAGTTTCTTCGTCAGCTTAAGGAGAACGGCCATCCGCTCGTGCTGACGGTTAACGGCAAGGCTGAGATCGTGGTCCAGGATGCCAAATCCTATCAACGGCTGCTCGACCTGGCCGAGCGGCTGAAAACCATCGACGCGGTCAAGGAAGGGCTCGCGTCTATCGACAGAGGCGAGGGCACGTCGATGGATGAGGTCTTTGACGCCCTGGAGAAAAGACTCCAGGCCAAAGCCCGCCAATGACCTATCGCGTCATCATCCAACCACAGGCGCAGCGCGACATCTGAGCCGCAGCCCAATGGATGGACAACCAGTGGAACTCGGCGACCAAAACGCTCCGATGGGTACGCGGCATCCGGACCAAGGTCGAATCGCTCAAAGCCAATCCGAAACGTTGCCCCGTCGATCCCGATTCTGACGCGTTTGGGGAGGAAGTGCGTGTGCTTCTCCACGGCAAACGGCATGGCAAGTATCGAATCCTCTTCGCCATTCGGGACGACGCGGTGCACATCTGGACCGTGCGGCACTCGGCGCGCCGGAGCCTGGCCGAAGAGCTCGGGCAGGACGAAATTGAAGGCAAAGAAGGACCGCTTCATTGAGCCCAGGACACGCCCTCTCTCAGTACGAAGCGGCCCCTGACCACTCAGGCC
This sequence comes from Singulisphaera sp., assembly GCA_027451445.1. GTDB lineage: Bacteria > Planctomycetota > Planctomycetia > Isosphaerales > Isosphaeraceae > DAIDJG01. Next base: position 465 of record DAIDJG010000054.1, on the reverse strand, counting down.
GCATGATCGGGTGACGGTACCCAATCACTCGGGACACGGACCGAAGACGAGTCGCTTTGTCTGCGGCTTTCTACCCAACACGCAAAGCATTTCCTTGCGTCTCTCTTTCGCTGAAGGGGATGTGGACGCATTTGGGCAAAGCGCTCGCCGCAGCCCGATGATTCCTCGTTTCGACCGAAGGCAATGGACGAACCCGCTAAAGCTCGATAGAGTCCAGATGTGTCGTCTGCGCCTCGCTTGGAGGTTTGGATCATGCGACGTCCCAAGTTCCAAATCAGCCTGCGCGTTTTCATCGTTTTCATGACGTTTGCAGCACTCACTTGTGCTGTCGATCGCGGCCAGAAACTGAGCCATTATCGCGGCCAGAACTGAGCCACCCGATTTCGCACTTGTGTCTCGCCCCAAGTGCCCTTCACTTTAGGCTGAGGGCACTTGGGGCGAGACACAAGTGCGCAACCCCTCGGA
>DAIDJG010000053.1 GCA_027451445.1 Singulisphaera sp. | reverse complement strand
ATCGCACAGGCGCCCGAGACAAGCGAACATACCTCGATCAAGGACCGCGTCGATCACGTCAAGAACCAGGGCCGCATCGAGGATCTGAAGGCGGCCGAGGCCGGCGGCGTGGCGGGTTCGAAAGCCTCGGCGGGGCTTGAGGAGACGCACTGGCTGTGCCCGATCGAGGACCGGCGTCGACTGGACTCGGCGCGTGAAGGGATGGTCGAAGGATTCTCGCTGGGGAGCTACCTACTCCTGGTCGAGTACACCGGGCGGGTTTTTCGCGCTGGGAAGGCGTCGATTTCGAGCGAGCTGGCGTCGGTGTTCGACCGGCTGGGCAGCAACGCCGAGACCTGGCGGTCACGGCTGGAGATGCTGCGAAAGAAGCATTTCTTCGGCCGCTTCCTCGCGGCCACCCGCCAGCGTCTGGTCGAGGTCGCCCAACGTCTGGGCCTGCGCCGGGTGCCGAATTACTGCGGGTGCTCCGCCCCGTAGGGCCGCCGCGAGAGGTCGCTCGCGGTCGAAATCCGGGCCTGACCGGGTGATTCCGCGCCCCGATCGGGACGTGCGGTCGTATGTGGCCCCCTTTTCGCCGAGGAATCGGGGAATTCCGACCCGCCATGCCCCGCCGCGCCGCCTTTGGCTCATGCCGCTGAGCCGTCAGGCCGATCCCAACGGAGATCCAGCCGGGTTTCTGGATCCTCGAGCATGCATGCAAAATCACCACGCATGTCCTGTGTTCTTGTGCTTGTCCTGTGTTCTTGTGCTGTGTTCTTGTGCTGAATCACCACGCATGTCCTGTGTTCTCTGCCTTTGTGCTGAATCACCACGCATGTCCTGTGTTCTCTGCCTTTCTGTGTGTGTCCTGTGTTCTGTGTGCTGTGCCGATCGCGGCGCGCGGGCGCGGTGTGATGGAAGGACGCGGCGGCCGCTTGACCGGGTTGTGGCGGACTGGTCCAATTCGATCTCGGTCGTGTGCCGGAGCAAGAGGTCGGCGTCACCAGCCTCGCGGGACAGACCGGTTCAGGGATTCGATCTCATGATTTCTTCCCCTTCCCGTCGGTCGGTCCGGTTGGCGTCGCTGGTCGGATCGCTGTTCCTGGCGTGGGCAGGCGGGATGAGCCAGCCTGGAGGATTGAGGGCGACCGAGATCGAGCTGACGTTTCAGACGCGTCATGCGGCGACCGGGGCCGTCCAGAGGACCGCGGAACGCGTCGATTCGCATCGGGTGGGCGTGATCGCGGTGGACGTCTGGAACTACCACTGGTGCAAGACCGCCACGATGCGGGTGGATGCCATGGTTCCTCGCATCGACCAGGCGCTCGATGCGGCTCGGGAGCTGGGCATGACGGTCATGCTTTGTCCCAGCGACGTGGTGGACAACTATGTCGGGTACCCTCAGCGCGAAGCGGTCCTTGCCCTGCCCAAGGTCGCCGTACCGTCGTTGGTCGACGTGACGTGCCCGCCGGTTCCCGACGCGGGGGGCTGCGCCTGCGGTCGAGAACGATGCGCTGTCAACTATGGCTGGGACGGAATGCATCCCGGCCTGCGCATCGGCCCAGACGACCTGATGCCGGACACGCAGGCGGAAGTTTATGCCATCTGCCAGAAACATCACCTGACCCACCTGATCTACGTGGGCTTTCACACCCAGGTCTGCCTGCTGGGCAAACCGATGGGTTTGAGGGCGATGAAGTCGGCGGGACTCAAGTGCGTCCTGGCCCGGGACATGACCGATGCCCATCCGGGCTACGACCCCGCGCGGGGTTTTACCCCGGACCTGAACACCGAGCAGGTGGTCGAGCACTTCGAGAAGCACCTTGCACCCACGATTCATCTCCAGGAGGAGCTGGCGAAGCTGGGCCGGTGGGATTCCCGGTGGGTTCTGGATCCGGTCCGGCTCGCGCCCTGGGGAACGCGACAGAGGCCGCATCTTTTCGAGCAGCCGATCGTGGCGACCTTGACCGCACCACTCGAGCCGGGGGCCGACATCCGCTATACCCTGGACGGTTCCGCTCCAACCGCGAGCTCCTTGCAGTATACGAAGCCGCTGACCTTGACCCGGACGACCCAGCTGCGCGCCGCGGCTTTTCGCGGGGGGGTTCCCGTTTGCCGGGAATCGGAAGGAGTGTTTGCGCGGATGGATCCAACGCCCCCGCCGCCCGACGTTTATCTGGGCGATCTGACGCCGATTCGAAGCGTCGGCTTCGGCCACACGTATGGCGGGGTGGTCCGTTATTCGGGGATGACCCGGGCGCCCCAGAAGGATCATTCCAACCTGGGAAAGGACATACGGATCAACCGGAAAGTCTATCGTCATGGCATCGGGATGCACGCGCCATGCGAGCTGGCCTACGAGATCAAGCCCGGTTACACGCGGTTCGTCGGGCTGGCCGGGGCCGATGAGAATCTGATCGGGGTCAGCAACGGCTCGAACCTCGCCAGGTATCCGAGCGTCGTCTTCAAGGTGTTCCTCGACGGCAAGGAGGCGGCCGCGAGCCCGGTGATGTGCGTTCAGTCGCCGGCGTGGCGATTTGACGTGCCGATCCCCGAGGGGGCCAGGATGATCAGCCTGGCGGTCACCGACGCCGGCGATGGTTCGCGCGAGGACTTCGCCGACTGGGCCGAGGCCGGGTTCCTGGTCCGGAAATCGTCAGGCGCCGGCGGGGGGACTTCCGTTTCAAGGTTCGAGCCCACGCCCGCACTCTCCTTTGATACCCGGAACGAAGCGTTTCACCTGCCGATGCTTCCCATTCGTGGACCCCGTCGGTGATTTCGATGTCGCCTGAGAGGGGTGACATCGCGCGGAAATCGCTCGGGACGTGTCGGTTTCATCGGCCAGTGTGTCCGACCGACGCGTGCAAGAGGATAGAAATGTGACCCGCTCGCGACCATCGGGCCATCCGTCAACAACGCAGTCGTCAAAGTTCGTACATATCTTCACAATACTCCTGGACCTCACGAGACCTAAGCGGAAGACGGAACGCGGACAGGAAAGCATCGAGCCCGACGATTTGAGCTGGAACACAGGGACCGCCAAGGTATTGTCAAAATACGGAGACTGGGTTAGCATGTGGGGGTTACGTAGGCTGATCGAATCTGGTAAAGTGCCATGAGCGATCGAAAGGTTCGAACGGCTTATCGGGCGATTGGCGTGTTGGCCTCGGACCAACTGACCCCCGTGGAGTAGAAAACCCAGGCCAGTTCCACGAACACCCGTATCGCGAGAGGGATGCGACTGCGTTGTGCCCGCGATGACCTGACCTGGCATCGTTCCAAGATGCGACACTGCTCGAGAGCCCTATGATTCTCCTCAACGGCTCCATCGCGCTCGGCCAACTCCAGTCGTCGCGGTTCGTCCATCGCCGGATCGTTGGTCGCCCAGCGTTCAATGTCTCTGTCTCAGGAGACGACCTTGAACACCCGAAGCGATCCGAAGCACTCGACGTGGACGATCATCCCAGCGGAATCGATCAGCGCCACGGCATTGGGGTTAAGCCATTTCGGCATGTTGCCGAGAAAACGCCCTGCTCGCAATCTGTACACAGTATCGTCTCGTGCGTCGCTCCTATGACATGGGTGCGCGGCGAGCCCTATGATCAAAACACATCTGATGACGAGGTTCGAGATCAAGATCTGGTCGAACTTCTAGGCTCGTGCGGGGCCATCCGAATGCGTTTGTCCACATTGGGTCGGTTTTTGAAATGTTTTGAACGTTCTTGAATCCGCCTGGCGACCGGGCGTGGCGAGCCTCTCGAGGAGGTCGTCATGGGCCCGAGCCTGCTTGAGACGGACATCAAGACCCGTGAGATGAGTGGACGCGGCAACCCCGCCACGAAGACCAAACCAGCCCCAGCGAGCTGGGCGCGATGAGTCGACGTTTGATTCGACTGGAGTCGCGCTGTGGCTCAAGCACCCCCGACCAGGGAGATCCATCGTGAGCACCATCCGCTACGCGAGCCGACGCTTCGATCACCGCCGTTGCAGCGAGTCCAAAGCGAACAGGCGTCGGCCGAAACTGGAATTCCTCGAGGACCGGATCGTCTTGAGCGTGGTCGACCTCACCTCGGTCGGCTCGAGCGGCACGATCAATGGGGCGATTTACCGGCAGGGGGTGACGTCGCCCGCCGGTTCCGGCAGCATGAGCTCGTTCGTCTGATTACAGCAAACCGGCACGGAGTATGGCTACAACACCAACGCTCCTCGCCCCTACACCGACCCAGTCCTCCTGAACGGCGGTACGGACACCAACCCGAACTTCAACCGCGCCCTGCCGCTGAACACCGTGCCGATCGTCTCCATCGGAGGCCAGGCCTACCTGGACTTCGCGCTCGACATCAACCAGGTGGGCTCCGGTGCGCTTCTCTCGCTGGACGAGGTCCAGATCTCACTCGCATCGTCTGGAACCATCCAGGGTTACACATCCAACGGCACCTACGGCGGCCAGGCGAGCCTGATCTATGACATGGGCGGCTCCAGCAGCACCTGGGTGAAGCTCAACGCCAACATTGCACCAGGCAGTGGTGGGACAGATATGTTCATGGACATCCCACTCGCCGACCTGCCCGATAGCGCATTCAGCGGCGCCAATCGTACTCTTCCGCTCAGCAGCACCCAGTACGTTTATCTCTACTCTCACTTCGGCACGCAGAACCTCAACCCGGGCGACACCATCGGCTCGGCCAACGACGGCTTCGAGGAATGGGCCGCTCCCACGCTGGGCTCGGCCACGTCTTCGACCAGCACCACCATCTATGACGCGGCTACCATCCTTCCGGTCGCGAGTCCCGCGCCGGCGGGCGTCAGCGTCGTGGACAGCGCGACCGTGACGGGCACGACGCGCGTTCCGACCGGCGACGTGACGTTCCTTTTCTATAACAGCATCGACGGAACCGGAACCCCCGTCGGCGCTGGCACCGTGACGCTCAACGCGAGCGGCGTCGCCAACTATTCCAATGTCGAGGGGCCACTGACCCCGGGTTCGTATTCGTTCGTGGCGCACTACAACGGCGACACCAACTTTCTGCCTTCGTACAGCGCCCCCGAGCCGCTCATCGTGCAGGCCGCACAACCCACGCTGACGACGACTCCGTTCCCAAGCAGCGTCACGCTGAGCAACAGCACGCCCCCGATCCTCACCGACTCGGCCACGCTCACGGGAGGCTTCAGCCCAACCGGTTCCATCACCTTCACCCTCTACGCGCCAGGCGGCGGAGTCGTCGACACCGAAACCGCGACCGTCAACGGCAACGGCACCTACACCACCCCCACCGGTTACACCCTGCCCACGACCGGCGCCGTCACCGGCACCTACCAGTGGGTCGCAAGCTACGGCGGAGATCCCAACAACAACCCCGTCGCCACCACCAGCGGCGACGAGCCCGTCACCGTCGACCCGGCAACACTCACGATCACGACGACTCAAGATCCGACCGGCATCCTGCTGAGCAACACCACGCCCCCGATCCTCACGGACTCGGCCACGCTCGCCGGCGGTTACCACGAAACCGGAGCCATCACCTTCACCCTCTACGCGCCAGGCGGCGGCTCGGTCGACACCGAATCCGTCACCGTCAACGGCAACGGCACCTACACGACTCCCACCGGATACACCCTGCCCACGACCGGCGCTGTCACCGGCACCTACCAGTGGGTCGCAAGCTACGGCGGAGATCCCAACAACAAACCCGTCGCCACCAATAACGGCAACGAACCCGTCGTCGTCGATCCGGCCAACCTCACGATCTCCACGTCGACCAATCCGTCCAGCGTCACCCTGAGCAACCTCACGCCCCCGATCCTCACGGACTCAGCCACGCTCGCCGGCGGATACCACGAAACCGGAACCATCACCTTCACCCTCTACGCGCCAGGCGGCGGCTCGGTCGACACTGAAACCGCGACCGTCAACGGCAACGGCACCTACACGACTCCCACCGGATACACGCTCCCCACCACCGGCGCCGTCGCCGGCACCTACCAGTGGGTCGCAAGCTACGGCGGCGATCCCAACAACAACCCCTCGACCAGCAACAGGGGTGACGAGCCAGTCACCGTCTCGCCGGCCACACCCACGATCAGCACCACGACCGATCCAACCAGCGTCACCGTCGGCACCCTGCCGTTCAATGACACGGCCACCCTGGCAACGGGTTTCAACCCGACCGGCACAATCACCTTCACCCTCTACGCGCCGGGCGGCTCACTCGTCTATACCGACCACGTCACCGTCTCAGGAAACGGGAGCTACAGCACCACCACCGGTGACCTTCCCGGCGGCTACGTCCCAACCCTCGCCGGAACTTATCAGTGGGTCGCAACCTACGGCGGCGATCCCAACAACAACGCCGCCACCACCACCAGCGGCGACGAGCCCGTCATCGCGACGACTCAATCCTCGTTCCTCACTACATCCGCCAATCCGTCCGACGCCACGCTGAACAGCCTCGGCTCTCCCACCCTCCTGGACACGGCCACGCTCACGGGAGGCTTCAGCCCAACCGGTTCCATCACCTTCACCCTCTACGCGCCAGGCGGCGGCTCGGTCGACTCCGAAACCGTCACCGTCAACGGCAACGGCAACTACACCACCCCCACCGGATACACGCTCCCCACCACCGGCGCCGTCACCGGCACCTACCAGTGGGTCGCAAGCTACAGCGGAGATCCCAACAACAACCCCTCGACCAGCACCCTGGGCGACGAGCCGGTCGCCGTCGACCCGGCAACCCTCACGATCTCCACCACGACCAATCCGTCCAGCGTCACCTTGAGCAACAGCACGCCCCCAATCCTCACGGACTCAGCCACACTCGCCGGCGGATACCACGAAACCGGAGCCATCACCTTCACCCTCTGATATGGTTGGATCTGTCAACCCTCGACCGCGGGTGGTTCCCAGCGCTCTTCAAGCGGGGACGCTCGATGATCGTCCACGCCCCAAGAGCGGCCCCCGGCCAGGGCGACGAGCCGGGGATTTCAGATCGTGTGTTTCTTGGTTGGGCTGTCGCTTCGGAGGCTTCCTCCTGGAGAGAGCCAAGGGGACCGGTCGCGTCGGGCTTCGTTACGACGGTTGATCAGTCTGATATTCGCGGGTTGGGTACCGCATGAGGTAGATCCGACAGGGGCTTCCTCGCTCTACGTACTGGCGTCGGTCGCGTCTCCGCGGCCGGCCTTAAGGGTGGGCCGAGGGTTCCCCCTTACCGTACTGCCAACACGACCGGTCTCCTGGGCTCTCTCCGCTAAACATATTTCATGTTGTATCGTATATGCAACTATTACTAAATACTTCTCATGTAGTAAATACTACATGCCTTCATTCGCGACTCCCGACGGGTTGCGTCCGCCGCCGGCCTGGTCGCGGAAATCGTGGTTCAGACCTGGTTGCCGACGGTCTCTCCAGGCCTTACGATGATTGACGACCTGGGCGGAGGATAGGGCGCCGTGGCGACACGACCCGAGCGCCGTCCCAGGGGCCAAGACCGAAGGAGGGGGCGGCACGAAGCCGCCCTCTGTAAACCTTCGGGATTGGCACTATGCGATAAATCGACCATCCTTTGATCATGCCTTCACGCAATCCCGCTCACGCCGAGCAGGGACACTCTCGACTGATCGCCCAGACGAATCCCGCCAGTTCCCGCGCCGCCGCGGTCGCCGCCTCGCAGGGGTTCTTGCCCCGGCCGATCATCCGGCGCAGCCGGTTGTGCAGCCGCTTTTGCGCCTTCCACGCGATCGCGACGATCTGGGGCGACAGCCCCACGCTTCGATCTCGCAGCGCCTTACCCATCCGCGGCTGGTTCCGATAGTGCCATGCCGATTCCACGAGCACGTGACGCACGTGGGCGTTCCCCGTTTTGGTGATCGGCCCGTGGCGCCGATGGTTGCCGCTGGTCTGCTCCGACGGGACCAGCCCGACGTAGCCCATGAAGTCGGTCGCCTTCGCGAACCGCCGGAAGTCTCCCACCTCCGCCGCCAGCGTCACGGCCGTGACGAACTCGACGCCGCGCAGGGCCTGCAACGACTTGACCAGAGTCTCCAGCCGCCAGCCCACGACGAGCTCCCTCAATCGCTCGGTCAACTGCTTGCACCGGAGCGAGGCCGCCTCGACCGCCGCGAGCCCGTCGCTCACGACGTATTGCTGGGCCGGCTCGGCGAAGACCTCTTTGGCGACCCAAGCCCGATGGCGTTCGTTCCAGGTCGTTTTCCCCGGGTAGCGTCGACCGTTTCGGAGCAAGAATTTGCTCAGTTGATGCCGCACCACCCGTTCCGCCTTCTTGGCGTCTTCCCGCGCCCTGACCAAGTCGCGGATGGCCTCGGTCTGCTCGTCGGGGATGAACACCGGGACGAGCTCGCCGGCGCGGAGGTTTTGAGCCAGTTTCATGGCGTCGCGACGATCGGTCTTGATCCGCTGGCCGCTCTTCTTGGGGATCAAGGAGGGCGCGATCACGTCGCAGGACCAGCCCGCGGCGTGGAGGGCTCGGGCGAGGCCGTAACCGGTCGGCCCGGCCTCGTAGCAACAGTGCACCGCGGCGCGGTGCCCGAGCTTGTCGAGCACCTTCCGCAACGGATTCCAATCGAAGGGCGTCGACCCGATCACTCGAGCGGATTCCCGCCCCAGTTCGGCCGCCGCGATGACGATCGAGTCCTTGTGAACATCAAGACCGACGAAATGGGTTTTGGTAAAGTGATTCATGGACCAGTCCTCCCGATGTTGGCTCTGTCAGGGAAAGCCCCGGGCTTCCAGGATAACCCACGCAATACGTGAGTGACTGGTCCAACCATCCTCTCTAC
>DAIDJG010000052.1 GCA_027451445.1 Singulisphaera sp. | reverse complement strand
GGCCTCAGAGATCCACCTTTCCGAGGGGTTTCGCACTTGTGTCTCGCCCCAAGTGCCCTCAGCCTAAAGTGAAGGGCACTTGGGGCGAGACACAAGTGCGAAATCGGGTGGCTCAGTTCTGGCCGCGATAATGGCTCAGTTTCTGGCCGCGATCGACATCGCTGCTTCGGATTTGCCCTGAACGACCAGCATGTTCGCGACCTTCGCGTGGGCGTCCAAATTGTCGGGATCGAGGCGAAGGGCTTCGCGGTATTCGCTCAATGCGTCTTCAAGCTTTCCCTGGGTCTCCACGCAATTACCGAATTCAACGTGATAAAGAGGGTTGATGGGCGCAAAGCGGATAGCCGCTCGATACGCCGTCGTGGCTTCCTCGGTTTTCCCCTGCGCGAAGAACGCCGTTGCCATATTCAAATGCGTGTTGGCATCCTCCGGCTCCAGTTTGAGCGCTTCGCGCCACTCGGCGATGGCCTCGTCATATTTCCGCAGCATCAGCAGTGGAGCACCGAGATTCACATGAAACCTAGCCGTCGCGGGTTGCAGTCGGACTGCCTCACGCTGAGCTGCTATCGACTCGTCATGGTTACCCATGTTCATGAGCATCCCGCCGAGCCTCGTGTGTGCTTCGGCATCAGTCGGTTTGAGCCGAACAACCTCGCGGAATTCGGAACAGGCTTCGCTCAGCTTCATCTGACTGGCTAACAGTTGTCCGAGGACGTCGTGGAAGGCCGCGTTGTTACTATCCAGGCTCACAGCCGTACGGAACTCGGCAATGGCCTCGTCGATTTTTCGCTGCTCGTTCAGCACATACCCCAGGCCTGCGTGTGCCGTTGAGTAGCCGGGAAAAAGACGAACGGCTTCACGGTATTCGGCGATGGCCTCGTCGATCTTTCCTTGCTGTGCCAGAGCAAATCCTAACGTCGCTCGCGATACCCCGGTGCTCGGATTGAGTCGAATCGCTTCGCGGGCCTCGGCGGCCGCTTTCTCCCATTCCCCGCATTGATTCAACGCTCCACCAAGTTGCTCGTGTAAGACCCAAACGGCCGGATCGGCCCGAATGGCATCACGAAAGGCGTCGGCGGCCTCTTTGGGTTTCCCATGTTCCAGCAACGTAAGGCCAAGCGTAAAGGCAGCGGCCCAATAGTTGTCGCCGGACTTCATCTCGTCCCTGAAGGCGGCTATTGCCCGTTCGCGTGCCGTAGCGGCCTCCGCCGTACGGCCCTGGTACTCGAGCGTGCGGGCGATCTCGTGCAGGCTGTGACTGCCGATGAAGCTCGGCCCCAGCCGGGCGACATCCTTGAGTACCACGATCGCCTCGTCGTATTCGCTCCGGCTTTTAAGTGCCATGCCTAAACTGTACCCCGCAGCCGGTCTGATCGAGCGTACGACGGTGTAGTACCGGATTGCCTCATCGACCCTTCCTTTTCCATTCAGAAGATCAGCCAGATGTTCATTGACCCAGATGTCCCCCGGATAGCGCCTCTGTGCCTCGCGGAGGACCTTCTCGGCCGAGTCGTTGTCTCCGTTGAGCGACAAGGCGTTGCCTAACAAATCCAAACTGTTCGCGGTCAGCTCGTCGAACCGCGCCGATTTGACACATCCCGGAGCGCAGCCAATCTTGCCGTCTGATCGGGTTGAACCAGGGCTTTGCGGAGTGCGTGGCGCCAGGGATTCGCGTCCGCCAACTGGGCAACCTCGGTCAGACGGAGTGCGCGTGCACGAGCCGTCTCGATGTCAAGAGAAAAGGTCGTCCACGCTGCAGCGGCCTCATCCAGTACGGCTGCGATGAACTGCGCCACAGGCTTCGGGCGTTTTCCGATCTTCGTTCCTACTTCGGCCGGCGAGTGCCCTTCGACATCGTAGCCGGCCCGGCGGAGTGCGTCGGTGTAACGAGCGGCGTAATTTGCCCCCTCGGCGGCCCCGGAACTTCGAAGATCGGCCAAGCGCTCGAGTAGCTCGCGATCGCGCTCCGTTGTAGCGGTTTCGGATTCGACCTCGTCGCGCAGCCTGATGAATTGCACCCACGCGTCGCGATTCGCACTCGGGCTCAAAACACGCTCGACCTGTCGGATCGTTCCCAGGGCCACTCGCCAGCGAGCCGGATCGTCGGGGTGTTCGCGAGCCTGATCGCGGAGGGTCGTGGCTTCAGTGAGCGCTCGCAGGACCGCGTCAGAGCGCTGTTGCCGTTGCTGGACGAAATACGTCGTCCCCAGGCCGCCCACGACCACCAGCGCGAGCAATGACGCAGCCAGGCCGACCTGAAGCTTTCGGCGGCGGCGTTCCTCTTTCACGCGTGCCTCCGCAGCAACCGTGAGCTGATCCGCAAGTGCGCGCCGCTTGACTTCTTCTTCGGCCCTCGCCTGCGCCTCAACCCTTGCCAGTTCCGCTGCGCGAAGCCTCTCGGCGACGCTCGCGCGGTACGCGCTGATACGATCAGCCACGATGCCCGCGTCGTTCGGACGCTGGTCTGCTTCCGCGGCGAGGCATTCCTTGGCGAGGGCCATCAACTCAGCATCAGCATGGCAGGCATCGAGCCTCGAAAGTGCCTCGGCCGTATCGCCACGAGCCGCCTTTCGCAGGACTTCGGAAGGTGTTTTCCCGGTGTACGCGGGCTGGCCAGTAAGGATCTCGCAAAGGACCGACCCCAGGCCAAAGACATCCGCACGCCGGTCGACTTGCTCGATGTCCCCGTTGGCCTGCTCCGGAGCCATGTAAGCCGGCGTACCGAGCACGCTGCCCGCTTGCGACTCATCACCATCCGAGTCACTCCGTACCGTGCGGATGACACTTACGCTGCCCGCTGGCGGTACCTCCGGCTCGTCCGCGACACCTCCCTCCTTGAGGACTTTCGCCAGTCCCCAGTCCATCACCTGCACCTCGCCGAACCCACCGACCATGATGTTGGCGGGTTTCAGGTCGCGATGAATCACTCCGCGGGCATGGGAATAGGCGACCGTCTGGCAAACTCTCTCAAAAATATCAACGAAGCGAGCGAATCCTTCTTCCGGTTCCTTGCGCTCGTTCAGAAGAGCACCAAGAGTGCGGCCCTTGATAAGTTTCATGGTGAAAAACGGACGCTGGTCCGCGAACGTTCCCAACTCGTACACCGGAACGATTCCGGGATGTTGGAGTTGGCCCCCAATCTGCGCCTCCTCGACAAACCTCCGAACCAGATCGGGCTTGCCCCTATGGCTTTCGAGGAGCACTTTGACGGCCAGGTCGCGGCCGAGGTCCGCGTCGCGACCTTTGAGGATCGCTCCCATCCCACCGCGGGCGATCTCGCCGAAGAGGATGTACCGGTCGCCGCGCGTTTCGAGTGCGGGCATTTCTGGCGAGGACGGTTTGACGACATGAGTTCCGCGATCGTCCGGGTGAGTGTCCGGCAAAAGGATTCGCGGGATTGGACCGACGGATCGAGCCAGTGATTCGAGCACGGCTCCCGCGTGTGTCGACTCAAAGGCAAAAGTGACGTCAGCCGATTGTCCGGTCTGGCGCCCGAGCGCGTTTTCCAGTAGGCACTTGGGGCAGAGCCCTTCGGGGGCCTGATCAAGACGCTCGGCGCCGCAATTTGGGCAGCGATGGTTATCAGCCATGGACGGATCTCCACGAGGAGGATGGGGGCACTGATTACAAGTACCCGATCCGTTTTCCAATGATACAGACCGGCGCGTGGAAATCCTCAAAACGGGCCGCCCAGTGCAACAAACAGGTCACGGATCTCGGCCTCGACGTCGCCGGGATCAGCGACGGTTGTGAGGATTACTTCCCGGATCAATTCTCGATAGCGCTTACGCAGCCTGTGAACGGCGACCTGCACGGCTCGCGGCGTGCTACCAATGGCCGCGGCAAGCTCAGCGTGAGGCGCTCGTGGCGAGCCATCGCTGAGAACTTCCTTGAGCGCTTCAAAAATCCTGGACCGGCCCGATGCTTCGTACTCACAGCGAAGACGGTTGAGCACGTCGGCAAGCAGTGTGAGAGCCCAATCTCGAGCGAAGAGTTGCTCTGCGGTAACGTTATGAGATGGTTCCGCGCGGTAGCGCCCCTCGGCGTCGCGGGCATCAATGGAAATGGGCGTCCGGCCTCCCCCGCGCTTTTGCGCTGCATTGTGATCATGATAATGCGCGAGGAAATGGTTGCAGTCGGCAAAAAGGAAGGAACGAAAGCGACCCTTATGTCGATCGGCAGACCCAAGGATTCCTTTCTCGAGGAAACGGGCAAAGTACTCCTGTGTAAGGTCAAGAGCGACCTCGGCGTTGTGTCCTTTGCGTCGAATGAAACAATAGAGCGGAAACCAGTACGCCGCGCAAAGCGCTGCCAACCCGTCGCGCGTCGCCGGGTTGTCGGGATCGCCTGCCCGGGCAACATTGCTCCAGCACGTCGTCGGAAAGGGGCCGGCCGACGGATGAACCGACGAGTTCTCCATCGGCCAGCAGCTCCGAATGCGAAGCGAAGTGTGCTCTTAATCAGCCAGGAATTGTTTCGTGCCGTTGTGCGCTCACGGCGTGATCTTCACCCTCACCAGCTTCATGATACGTCCCGAGACGTTCCAATCCTGGACGTACAGATTCCCGTCCTTGTCCCACGACGAGCCGTGCGTACCGCTGAAGATGCCCTCGATCCACTTCGCTTGCGGAATGTTGTAATTGCCGCCTTTCGCGGGGTCGGGGTTGTTGCCGAGGACCGAGATGATGGTGTTGTTCTTGTTCAGGATCACGAGCCGCCCGTGCAGGTCGGGGACGGAGACGAAGTCGCCCTGAACCACGGCCGACGTGGGCATTCCGAGGCCGGTGACCACTTCCTCGATGAACTCACCTTCGAGCGAGTAATGCAAGAGGCGGCCCTTGGGCTGGTGATTGCGGTCGCAGATCAACAGTCGGGGCGGGTTGTAACGCGTGTCGAGCGTCATGCCGTGGGCGGTGCTGAACTCCTTGAGACCGTTTCCCTTGGTCCCGAAGTGCATCAAGTATTTACCCGTCTTGTCGAACTTGAAGATATGGTTGCTCGCATAACCGTCCGACAGGAAGATATCGCCGTTGGGCGCCACGGTGATCGCGGTGGGGTTGAACTGCTTCAAGTTCAAGCCGGACGACTCTGGGAAGGGCAGCTTCAGTACAATCTCGCCGGTTTGGGCGTTGAACTTGAACCCTTCCCGGTTGTTGTTCCGGGCCCCGTAGATAAACTCGCCCTCGTCTTCCTCGCGAATCTTCATGTCATGAATGTCGGAGTACTTGTCCCCGAGGTAGCTGCGAATTTTCTTGCCGTCGGGCGAGAAGACGAAGACTCCGGCATGGGAGCTCGTGTAGATGTTGCCTTCCTTGTCGACAACGACGCTCCCGTGGCACGGCCCGATGACGGACTTGCCGTCGTCGCCAAGGCCCCAGCCGGGCACGGTGTCAAACGTCATCGCGCCGCAGCCCATGCGCACGGGTTCCGTCTTCTCAGCGGCGACCACCGGCAACGCGAAGCCGAAAACGAGGGCGACTGCGACGGGAGTGAAACGGGTCTTCATGAGGAGGACTCCTGGTTGATTTGTCGTGGGCATCGAATTGCGAATCGAACAGTACGTCGATGACAAGCCACGACCGAGTGCAAACCGCCGTAAGGGATGCGATTATCCGGCCGCTGGATTGGGATTTCAACCACACAGCGGTTACGGCCAGTGTTGACCACGACGCCGGCAGAATCGATGGGACCGGAACCTTGAATCGTTCCGCGCCCGGCGTCGACGGCAAGAAAGACGCTACCGTAGACACTCGAGACAGACGCCGGCGGTCAACCCGGCGCGGTCTCGTTCGTAGCACAGAAACGTAACGCGACGTGAGAGCGACCGAGCTGCGCCGGAAACCAGTGCCGGTCGGAGGTGGTTCAAGGGGCGGCAGGAGAGGGCGCTTTAAGATACTCTCCGAGACGATTCAACTCATCTCCGAGGCGACGTCCCAAATACTCCCCCATCGTGTCGGGGCGGTCGAGTCGCAGACCACCGTGTTGACACGTGAACGTCAGCTTGTGATACCGACGCTGCAATTCATCAGCGGGAATCGATTGACCCTGAGCGATTTGAATCAGAAGCGACCCAAGGTCGCCAAGTTCGTGCAAAATCGACGACTTCGCTTTGTCCCGGTCGCCTTCCGGCGGAAAGTCGAGCGTGTTAAGCTGATAACGCGTCTCAACGAACTTCACAAAGAGAGGGATCAGTCCCCTCTCGACCTCCGTGGCCCGACGCTGCGCACACTCAAACAACTGAGCGGAACTCGGACAGGCCTGAGGTGCCGCTGACCGCCGTACAACTCCGTAATATCTACCCCGGTTTACCACGATTTCACCAACCCGCCACAATCGCCGAATTTAACTTTGAGAAAACAAACAGCACCATTTTAGCCAGCAACGCGCCCGAGTCAAGCGAGCGGACGGACGGAAAAAAGGCTCATCAAATCATCTAGATGATCCTGACGAATCGAATTATCGAGGCCTGCGGCGGCAAAATCAAGTCCCTGGCGTCTCTCACGTTGCTGGATGAGGACGCAGGGTTTTTCGAAACGGCAGAGAAGCGCCATTGTATTTGGCGTCACGGCGACGGACCTGGACGGGATCGCGCTCGGCATCGGGGCGGGTCGGCGCCTCACTTGCCGCCTACGCGCTCCCCGATCCGAAATGTGGCCCGTTCAAGGGCGACGCTCAAGATGGCGCGAAGGCGTTCGAAGCCGTCGACGACCGGCCCCTCAAACACGGCTCCGGGCGACAAATCTTGGTCGTACAGGGCGAGGAAAGCCTCAGGACCCTGAAGGTCCGCGAATTCCGGATACTCCGTGTTGTTGGAACTGTTCAGACTGTCATCGAGGGCGTAGAGCAGCCATTTCCGCCACGTTCGCGAGTGTCGCTCATAGGATTCGAGTCGAGAGCGCCACAGCCAGAAGAACGCGGGCTCTTGGCCGAGGAAGACCTTG
This sequence comes from Singulisphaera sp., assembly GCA_027451445.1. Lineage (GTDB taxonomy): Bacteria > Planctomycetota > Planctomycetia > Isosphaerales > Isosphaeraceae > DAIDJG01. The sequence continues at coordinate 26,839 of DAIDJG010000052.1, read as the reverse complement.
GGAACGCTCGGCTGGCCCCCGAGGCGCAGCACGTCGTGGAAAAGCAAACGGCGCCGACCAGAATTCTCACCGGGCCGGGGACGACCACCATCCAATCCGAAGGAGAACGTTAAGGGAGAGCGGAACTCGACGTCCTCCCATGTGGCAGTTTCCCGATCGTCGAAACCTCGGGTTGGGAGTCCGATGCCGAGCTGCATGCGGCTTATATTGGCGCGACGCGACGTCAAAATGTCGATAGCGCGCTCTCCGAGACGGCGACTCCGGCTTCCGGACGCAACCGCCAGGAACCAATCGCCCCGAACGGTAAAGTGTCCCGGGAGTCGTATGGGGGTGAGCTCAGGTTGAAACCCTGGGCATGCGGTGGAATACCAGTGTCGGCAGGCCACCGCCTGTGGAGACGCGGGCCTGGGCTTCAGTTCGAACCCCTCGCGAGTGAATCGCTCGTTCGAACGGAAGGCCGCCGCCAAGAGCAGCCAAGCCCGGTAGAAGGCGCGCCGCCGTTCCGTCGCAAGGGGCTTGGTGTGATCCGTCGACCCGGCGAGGTCGAGCAGACCCGGACCAATCGCGTCGTGGCGATGCCTCGGGAATATGTCGGCACCTCCGGCGCCCAACGTGTAGAGTTCACTGGCAAGGATTTCGAGCGCTAGGCAGGAGAGACTTTCGATGGTTGTGAGGTCGATGTCGAACGCGACAGGGGCAGTGGTGCCGGGAGGGGATGCGCTCGAGGCGACAACAGCCAAGCAGGCCTCAAGGAAGTCTCGCCACGATACGATCGTCACGATCCCGGACGCGAGGTCGCGGTGATTTGTCGGCTTTGGGTATCCGGCCAGCGAGTCCCAGACCGTTGCGATCTTTTGGCTCGCGGCACCACCCTTCTCGATGGCACGGAGCCAGAGATCCTCCCGAGCGAGCAGGAACCCGAAATCGACAAAGTACGGAACGCGGTCCCGCGGCGCCCCGAAATCGCCCAGGTTGTACCCGATTGTCGAGAACCGTGTGAATCGTTCCGAAGGGACGGAGTCGCGATTCCGCGGTGGCTGGAACAATCTGCCGGGATCTTCAATCAGGTTTGGGCGACCCTGCGCGTCGACGACGGGTGCCTCGAGGTAGTCGGCCAGATCTTCGAGCGTCTCACTTTCGCCCGAATCCTTCTCACCCGACCAGAATTCATCGACCTGGAGCACCTGGGTGTGCTCGAGAGCCGACCGGCCACGAAGGTAGGTTTGGCTGCGGAGTTGATCGTAGTCAGCCCGAGGCACGCCGTCAGGGGACTTCGCGCCGTCGTTCCACTCGACCTTGGCGTCTTCGCCGAAGACCGCGCGGAAGACGGCAAACACCTCCTGGTGATACGCGTCTGTCGCGCCTTCCGCGCGGCATAGGTGAACCTTGAGCGGAACGAGGGTCGGCGCCTTGTCATCCTCAAAGCCTTGATAAAGCTCGAAACTCGGGTCGACGAGGAGTGCCTCGTTGTCCCCCTCAGCGGGAGCGAGCTCGCGGACGACGACTCGCTTGGTATTGTCCACCGGCGGAAGTGCGGAGATCGCGACTCGCTTTTCCCCGAAGAATGTAACATACCATGTATAGACATGATGATCCACAAGCGCTCTAAGTTCGCGGTCGCTTTCATCGGAGAGGATGTGGCTCAGCCGTCCCGGCTGGGTGTCGATGAGCAGCACCGTGACGCCACGCCGCCTTAGGTAAAAGAGCACAAAAGGAAGGAAGAGGGGATCCTCGCGAACCTCGGGGTGAGAGTCGCGTAGCGTGCTCCAGTCGTCGATGACGAGCCGGACGCGGCCGGGATTCGAGGGGTCGTTCCAGGCGGTAGAGTCCGGGGAGATACCAGCCAGGATCTTCAGACCTTCCTCGACGAGCAACGCCACGATGCGAAAGAGCTCGGCCGCGGTGAGGTGGTGGATCTCGACGCGGCGGCAAAGGATTCGGTCCCCGAAGTTAAGGGTCGAGGGGGAGCAACCGTAATGCCGGGCAAAGTGTTTGGCGAGCCGGTCGGAGTCGAGGTCGTGGGTGGTCAACAGCAGCGCAACGCCTCGATTGGGGTCGATACGGCCGTCCTCGTGGCGGAACCCCTGGGCGAGGAACGCGCGACCGACCCGGCTCTTGTGGGTCCCTTAGTCACCGATGAGTGATGAAATCGATCCCCATGGGAAACCTTCGGCGTCGCTTGCGGTGTCGAGGGCGCGGACGGCTGCCGCGTCGCGGACGCATCGGGCGCGGCGACCCTGGTCACCCAGCATGTCGTCGAGATAAGGGATGCCCGTGCCGCAGAATCCGTCGGAGTTGTTTTCGTTCCGGTTGAGCCGGGAGTCCGCGTTCTTCGCACCGGGCGCTTCCATGAGCTCGCGGCTCAGGAAGTGGAGTGAGGGGACGACGACAAAGTAGGCTTTGGCGCAGGGCTTCTCGGGAGGCACGTTCGCGCCGACCGGAACGATTCCCGGCACGTTGTAAGGTTTGTCGTCCGGGTTGTAGCAGGTCGTGTGCGTGCCGGTACTCGAGCCGGTGCCTCGGCGGATCAGGCAATCGTGCCGGCCTCGGACGAACCCTTGTCCGCGCTGCTTCTCAATCTCGACTGTCCGTCTCGCGTATCCATGCGAGCGTTCCACGCGCAGCCGGATGACGGCGTCACTCACGAATTGTTCGGGCAGACGCTCCTGATCCCGAGGCTCTTCGACGACGAAGACGACGTGACACTTTTCTTTGGCGGCACGGAGGACCTGGGCGATCCGGGACCGTCGGTCGCGTCCGTGTCCGAAGGCGTCGCTGTCGCCACCGAAGGCCTGAAGCCCTTCGACGGCGTCAATGATCAGCATATGGCGGGCGCTGTTCGCGCTGGGGACGTCGATCGTGGCAAGCATTCGGTTGATGAGGCCCCAATCGTCCCCTGCGGTGGATGATTCGAGGTCGATAAACCCGACGTAGTGCCGTTCTTCCTTCAGCCCGTCCTGCGTGTAGGTCCGCCGAGGCTTGTCGATGAGATACGCGGGAAGTGGTCTCCCGGCGGGCGAAGCGTCGTCAGATCCACGACGGTCGAACGAGACATCACCGGGAATGAGCGGCAGGTAACGCTCCAGCCAAACGCGGAGCGTCGCGTTCAAGGCTCCGTAGTCGACCCTGCCGAAAGGTTGGATCTTGGCCGGTTCGGAAAGCCGGGTCGCGGGCAGTCCGAGAGCGAAGTTCACCCATGTAGCGACCGTCTTGGTGAACGATAAGTCAGACGACGCGTAAAAGACGCGCGTGTTCTCGTTTCCCATCGCTGCGTACTGCGCAGCCAGGTGGAGCGCCAGCACAGACTTCCCGGTGCCGTCGGGACCGACAATGCAAATGCTTGTCGACTGATTGCAGTTGTCGAGATAGAGTCCGAAGTTCCCCTTCGACGTAGGATCGAGAGCCGTCGTCGGCCGTCCCAGGAGCTCGTCGAGCGAGGGGATGCCGAACGTAATGAATTGGTCTTGTACCGGTAAGTTCGGCGACGGCCCGGAAGCGGAAAGAGTCGACACGGCCGGTTATTCTCCCATGAGATCAAGCCGGATCGCTTCGGCTTGGAAAAGCGCCCAGGCACCTTGCTCCTCGGCCAACTCCGCCGTCGCGGCGAGCTTCTCCATCTGCGGGCGATCCTCGGCGACCGCCAGCATGATCAGGCGCAGCCAATCCACGACGTCGGCATTGTGCGCCGATTCACCCGGTATGTCGGGCCGTTCGAACCTCACTTTCGCGGCCGCGAGGCCCTTCCAGATGCTATGTGTGACCTTCGACGAACCGTCGAGTCCAGGGCCGTTGTCGCGCAGGCGCGACGCGACCTCCTTGAAAGCCGCATTTCTGCCCCGCGTCGTGCCTGCGGTCCGGAGCACATCACGCCACAGGCGAACGATCAGGTAAGCGAGCGAAACACAGGCCTTCCACTGCTTTCGATCACCACCGGCCGCTGAACTCCAGACCTTCTGCGCCTCGCTATCAAGTTTGCCGATATCCGCACGCAGGCGTTTTTCGAGCATGGTGCCGAGGAGATCAACGATGAAAAGGTCCTGCCAGGCGTTCGGGTTCCTGAGAGCCGCCGCGAAATATTGGCGCCCAAGGCTGCTTGGCCCCCCCTGGGACTGATGAACGCCTGGGCGGTTCGGCAGCACTGAGCCAAGTCCGTCGCCCACCAAGGCCGCAACGCCCGCCGAAGTGCGGCGCCAAATGGTCGGCAAGAGAACATCGAACTGAAACCTGTCGGAGAGTTCGAATTCAAACTTGGGTGACATGAGCCTCGTGCGCTGGTCGTCCGAGAGTTCGAATTCAAACTTGGGAGAGTGGAGCTTCTTGCGCAGGTCGTCCGAGAGGTCAAACTTGCGTTGATGGATTACAGCAAGGACGCGCGCGGCGATTTGCCCACGGTCGGCTGCGGTCTTGGCCTGCATGCCACGGAACACTCGCTCCATTGCCTCGACCAGCGAGCCGGCATGCGCCGTGGCGACGATGAGGTGCCCCGTGCCGGCAAACCGCATCAGTTCCTTCCAATCCGCATCTTCACGAACTTCGCCAACGTAAAAGACGGATGGCGTTTGGCGGAGAGCGTCGTTGAACGCCGATTCCAGGGAGCCGACATCGACACCCTTTTGTCGGGGGGTATATTCCACCCCGTGGGTCAATGCCGTTTTGCTATCGGGGAAAAACCGTTTCTCAATCGGGTCCTCATAGGTCACCAGGTGCGGCCAACGTTCACCTTTGACGTCGACCTGGCGTTTGATCAGCCGTGCGATCAGACCGCGCGTAAGCTCGCTTTTCGCGCTGTTTGTGGCGCCCGAGACAAGAATCAGCCCTGACGGCTTCGGTGTGTTGAGAAAAAGCTTGTCGAGCTCTTCACAAACGGCTGAGATCGGCACGGGAAACGGTACATCGGCCGAGTCCGGAGCCTTCACGAACCCGGTTGCCCCAACCTCCCATGACTCGGGGTCCTTGCGCTTCTCGAACGATCCCGGGTGTTGAGGCTTCGCAAGTCGCCGCGCGGTGACTGCGATCTCTTCGCCTGCATACGCCTTACAGATCAATAGCCGGCAACTGTTGCAAGACTCCAGCTTAGGCACTGGATTGTCGGGACAATGGACTCCACCCCCGGACGAGGCGGAATACTTATCCGTCGAAAACGCAGGATCGCCCAGCAATATCTCGTACTTGGAAACATGAGACGAGAGATCGACGATTGTCGTTGCCGTGTTTCGACTGACATAGTACGTGTAGTCGTCGACATCCAAATACCATCCCGGTAGAAGCAGGCCCTCCTCCGCATTCCCGGATGCACTGTTCAAGGCGCTCATCTGGGCGGCTCTCCTCCCGGTACGTCTCGCAACGAAGAGTGTCGGCCAGGGGTGAAGTGTCTTTTTTTTGTCGCTTCTCCATGGCAATATGGAACGAATAATACTCACCTGAATCGCGTTTGGCAATCATCGAGCCCACGCGACTGAGAGCTTAATTGGGACACTTTCGATTCGGATACCCCCGCAGGGCGATTCATGCGCCGAATCCCACAACGCGAACGCCGACGAAAGGCAACGGAGGCCCTGGCTTTCGCGCGAAACGACGGTTGAGACACGGAACCGTACGCGAGTTTGCGATCAACACGATGGAGCAGGGATCGCCTGAACTCACGAATACGTACCCGCGACACTCTGATCGAAATCCACGATAGACCCCGTCATCATCCCCGACTCGTCCGACAGCAAGAACGCCACCACCCGCGCAACTTCCTCCGGCTTGAGCAGCCTACCGAACGGCTGGGCCTCTTCGGCTTTCTGAAGCCAGTCGGCCGGCGCCTGGTGCGCGCGTTTTTGGATGGCATCCTCACCGGGCGTGTTCATCCAGCCGATATTCAGCCCGTTGACCCGGATGCGGTTCTTGAGCATGGAATTCGCGACGTTCTTGGTCAGCGTCACCAACGCGCCTTTCGACGTCGAATAGGGCGTCAAGAACGGCTGCCCGCCGTGGCTCGACATGCTGATGATATTGACGATCGCGCCGCGGATTCCCTTGTCGATCATCAATCGCAGCGCGCCTTGCATCAGGAAAAACGGCGCTCGTACGTTGAGCGCGAAGATCCGGTCGAACAGTTCCGGACTTGAATCCAGGATCGTGCCCCGTTCCGACGTCCCCGCGCTATTGACGAGATAATCGAGGCGACCGAATGTGCGCTCGGCCGAAGCGATCACGTTTTGGCAGTCGCCGACGCGCGTGAGGTCGGCCTCGACGAACTCTGTGCGACAGCCCTGCTCTGCCTGTTCACGCGCCAGGCGCTCGCCGTTCGCCGCATTTCGTCCACACAGGACGAGGCCACCGATCATCCTCGATGCAACAAGATGCCGGGCGATTGCTTCGCCGAGGCCTTGCGTACTGCCCGTGATGATCGCGACCTGCGAGGGAGTTTCCTTCACGTGACGTTCCTTTCCTCCTACCACCGCAAGGAGCCAGGCAGATACGCGTCGATCAGCGAGGTGTAATAGGGCGCGAGCGTGTTCCAGTCGGGCCGCTCGGGGCTCTTCGAATACAGGTCGTAGGGATTGAACTTCCGCACCCACGGGAGCATCGCGCGGTCGTGCTCGTCGAGGAGATCGCCGTACTCCTCCTCACGATGCCAGGGGTAGAACGAGTGATAACGGATCATGTACAGGGCCGGTTCCGGCAGGGCGCAACCCGCTTGTGAGACGACGTGATACAAATACTCGTCGTGGCCCCACGAAAGCTGAACGTTCCGTAGCCCGCAACCTCGCTCGTACACGCCCAGCGGTGAATTGAAGCGCGGATCGGCGTGGTCCGGATTGTCGGCCAGGAACTCGGGGTAAACGATCCGGTCACTAAAGCGACAGCCGACAGGGAACGTATCGCCGACCACAGCCCACTGGGGCTCGCCGAAAAGGCAGAGGATCTTCCCGAGGTCGTGAATAAACCCGGTGAGCACAAACCAGTCCTCGTGCCCGTCGGCACGGATCGCTTCGGAAGTCTGAAGCAGATGCTCTTTTTGGGAAAGGTCGATGTCGGGGTCGGAGTCGTCGACGAGTGTGTCGAGGTAATCGAGCGCCTCGAGCACAGTCATCTCGCGATGGTTGAAGGTCAAAAACTCCCGCCGCTTCTGCTGTACGAAGTCGTAGGTCTGGTAACGATGGTTCAGGCGGTAGAACTCGCGTACCGACTCGCGGCCGGGGTTTTCGTAGTTGCGGTAGTCCGCCTTCGCCTTCTGCCCTGGCTGCGGATAGCGCTCGGCGACGAAATCCTCCCACTCGTCCAGGCTGCGCAGCGGATTGTCGCCTTCATCGCGGGGATGCATGTCGGCCTCAATTCCGTTGGGTAACTTGCGCGCGACGAGGCGGGCCACACACGCAGATCCACGGCCACGGTAGCGCGCCGGTCTCGATGTCAGATCGGTTCTACTCTACCGCAGGCGCGATCCACCACCTACATAGGTCGACGCCGGAAACTCGGTTTCACGAAAGGCGCAATCCAACGGTGACCGGCACAAACCGAGCCGCTGCTCATTTCACTTCCAGCATTCGCTTGAGCGCCACGCGTGCCCAGTTCGCCGTGTCCTCGGGGACCTTGATAATATTCACCGGCGTCCCCTGAGCGAGGTTCTCGAGCGACCACGCAAGGTGCGGCACGTCGATGCGGTACATGGTCGCGCACATGCAAACCATGGGCGAGAGGAAGTGAATCGCCTTGTCGGGATGCTCCTGTGCGAGCCGGTTCACCAGATGCAGTTCCGTGCCAACCGCCCAGGTCGAGCCGGCCGGCGCCTCGGCGACCGTCTTGAGGATGAACTCGGTCGAGCCGACAAGATCCGCGGCGTCGACCACGGACATCGTGCACTCGGGATGGACGAGCACCTGGATTCCCGGGAACCGCTGGCGGAACTGGGCGACGTGCTCGGGCCGGAACATCTGGTGAACCGAGCAATGCCCTTTCCAGAGCAGGACCCGACTCGCGCGGAGTGCATCAGGCGAGTTGCCGCCGAGCGGCTCGCGAGGGTCCCAGACCGGCATCTGGCTCAGTGAGACGCCCATGGTTCGGGCCGTGTTGCGGCCAAGGTGCTGGTCGGGGAAGAACAGGACCCGCCGGCGCTGGGCGAACGCCCACTCGAGCACCGCGCGGGCATTCGAGCTCGTGCACACGATGCCCCCGTGCCGCCCGCAGAAGCCTTTGAGATCGGCCGTCGAGTTGATGTAAGTGACCGGCATCAGGTCGTCGGTATCAATATACTCGCCGAGGTCCGACCAGGCCGCCTCAACGGCGTCCAGATCCGCCATGTCGGCCATGCTGCACCCCGCCGCCATGTCAGGCAGGATGACATCGACTTCGGGACGGGTCAGGATATCGGCGGTCTCGGCCATGAAATGCACGCCGCAAAACACGATGGCGCGGCAAGTCTGGCTCTGGGCGGCGAGCTGGCTCAGCTTGTAGCTGTCGCCCCGCAGGTCGGCAAACTGAATCACCTCGTCCTGCTGATAATGGTGGCCCAGGATGAGAAGCCGATCACTCCACTCGCCCTTGATCGCGCGGATTCGCTCTTCGAGCTCGACCGTCGGAACATCACGATAGGGAGCAAACGGCAGAGGATGGAGATCGGACGCCGGGACTATGGCACTGACCATAAGAAACGAATTCCTCGCCGGAAGTCTTTGCAGATCCAGCAGTTAGAAAGACCCCCCGACAGCCGCGCAAACCCGTCACTTGCTAAAGCAGCGGCGGGGTGTGTTCGACGGCTTGCAATTCAGCGTATTATACGATCTGGAGAGTCCCCGAGGAATGAGGTCGACACGCTCCGGCGGGTGCGGGGGTAGCGGTTGTCCCAGCGGGGAGTGCGGTGCCAGAGACGTCGAGACGAGCGTCGATCGTGGTTCCGGAGCGTATGGCCGATGGAAAGTGTCCTGATCGTCGATGATAGTCCTTCCGATCGGGCCTTGTTTCGAACGGTCCTCAGTCGGGCTGGTTATGTCGTCCACGAGGTCTCGCGCGGGAGCGAGGCACTGGTCAAGGCCCGGGACATCCGGCCGCACGCCGTTGTCCTCGACGTCAACCTTCCGGACCTTGATGGACATTCCGTCTGCCGCGCGATCCGCGCTGATGCGGAGCTGACTGGCCTGCCCGTCCTGATGCTGACGGTTCGGGACAACGACGTCGACGTCCTCGCCGGGTTGGAGGCAGGGGCGGACGATTATGTCGCGAAGGACTCAGCGCCCGCGATCGTGCTGGCCAGGGTGCGCCGGCTGATCCAGTTCCGCCAGCTTGCCACCATGGCTGTCCTCAACGAGCAACTCGTGCAGATTGGGCGGCTGCTGGCGGGAATCGTGCACGAGATCCGCGGCCCGCTTGCGGTCATCCGCGGCAGCGCCGAGTTGCTGCGGCTGCAAGTGCCGGACGACGACCCGAAAATGCAGTGGCTTGACCCGATCCTGCGCAACGCCCAGTTACTTCAGGTGCGGCTCGAGCATCTGATGGCGACGGTCCGGAGCAGCTCCGGTCAAGTCCAGACCGCGCAGCTCGATCCCTTGATCCACGAGGCGACTGAGCTCTTTCGGAAAGGGACGGACCCTCGCTCCGCGCAAGTGGGAATCGAAACTCGGTCACTGCCTGAAGCGAGGGTTATCGTGGACCCGGGCCGATTGATCCAGGTGTTGCTCAGCCTGCTCGGAAATGCACACGAAGCGATCCTGGATGCGCGGCCCGAAGGCGGGAAGATTTCTGTTCAAACCCGGCTCTGTCAGCACGAGGGTAAGGAATGGGCCGTTCTCGACGTCGTCGACAACGGGCCGGGCGTGCCTGACGAGTTTCGGTCGCGGATCTTTGAGCCCTTCTTCACCACAAAAGCGAAGGGCACAGGCTACGGTCTCTACATGGCGTCGGAGATCCTGCGCGAGCAAGGGGGCCGATTGACGGTCGAGAACAACCCCAACGGAGGTGCGTGTTTCTCCATCTGGCTGCCTCAGAATCGTGAGCCCGTTGGAGTGGGCGTCGCGTAACGACAGCACGTTCGCCCCTGGCTGCTTTTCCGGCCCGCCCCGAGGGGATTCATGACGAACCATCGTGCCCAAGGCCCGCACCCGTCGCGCTGGCTTTCGCCGTTCCTGATGGGGCTGGCCTGGGTCGTCCTCGTTCCGATCGCGTTCACTCTCAAGCCACCGCTCGGTCTGGTGGCGGCCCTGGTCTCGCTCGGCCTTCTGATCTTGGCCCTCGTCGCCCGCTCCTGGGACGAGCGCCGTCGCTGGGTCGAACCGACGCATCACCTTGCTTTGCAGTTGCTTGCACTCGCCGAAGAGCCGAAACAGCCGCTCGACTCTCCGCGCTCCCGCGAACTCGCGGAGCTGACGGAGGCCTTGCGTACGCTCAAGCTCTCATGGCAGACTCTGCCCACCCTGGGCATTCCCATCGCAAGCCCCGCATGCCCGGGTTCGAGCGACCCTGACCTGAACGGCCAGATGAGCCGAAGCGGGATGCTGGCGGCTCTTCCGGCTGAGGGAGTGTCCAAGGAAACCAACCTCTCGGGCGAGTTTTACACCACCAACGACATGGTCAGCCGGCTCGATCCGAGGACTTTGCGCTGGCTGGAATCGAGTCCCGCGGAACAGGACTTTCTCGGCTGGCGCTTACCGGACCTCCGCGAGAAATCGTTTCTCGAAATCGTCCACCCGGACGACTACAAACGTGCCCGCGACCAGTTGCGCGAGTCACTCGCCAAGGGAGAGCTCCACGGCTTGATCCTGCGGATCAAGACGGCCGCCGGCAAGCTCAAGGCGATTGAGATGAACGTGGGCGTCCGATACGCCTCCGACCTGTCAGTTTCGCACCTGCGATGCCACGTCACCGACGTGACCAACAAGCTGCGCGCGGAGCGAGAGCTGAAGCTGCGCACACGCGAGCTCATGCAGGTGAACGAGCAGCTCCGCACGATCAACCGAGAGCTGGAAGATTTGAAAGACCGCTACCGCGATCTCTACCAGAACGCGCCCGCGATGTACTTCAGCCTCGATGTGAACGGGCGTTTTCTCGATTGCAACGACACCCTGCTCCACACCCTGGGCTACCGCCGCGATGAGTTGATCGGCCATTCCTTGCGGCGCCTGATTCCGGAGCCGCGACGGGCAGCCTTCGCCGAACGGTTCGCCGAGTATATGCAACAAGGTTCGATCGAGATCGAGAGCGAGTGGGTCAAGTCCAGCGGCGAGACCATCGACGTCTGGGTCTCGGGCACCACCGTCCTTGGCCGCGACGGCAAGCCCTCGTACTCCCGGAGCGTAGCTCAGGACATCACCGCGCGTCACCGCCTGGAAGCCGAGCTCAAGGAGAAGAACGAGCGTCTCGCGAAGACCAATGAGGAGCTGTCCCGCAAGAACAAGGAAATGGACGAGTTCACGTACGTCGTTTCGCACGACTTGCAGGAGCCATTACGGACCTTGATCGCCTTCTCCGATTTCCTCGTCCAGGATTGTGGCGACCGGCTCGACGCCAACGGCCAGGAACACATCCGCTACCTGGTCGACGCCTCGCGCAGAATGCGCACGTTGATCCACGGCTTGCTTACACTTTCGCGCGCGGGTCAGGTGACAGGGGAACTCACTTCCGTTAATCTGGAAGAGGTAGTAGAGGTAGTAAAGGCCGACCTTGCCGAGCTGGTGCGAAGCCGACGGGCCGAGATTCGGGTCGTGGCGCCTCTTCCGGTGCTCTGGGGCGACCGGGGCCGGGTGGGGCAGTTGGTCGTGAACCTTATCAGCAACGCCCTGAAGTACAACCGCTCGGAGGCGCCCTGGGTCGAGGTCGGGGGTGCCCCGGAGACCGATACTTCCTGGGCGACGTTTTACGTTCGCGATAACGGGATCGGCATCGATCCTCGGTTCCACGACAAGATTTTCCAGCTTTTCCGGCGCCTCCACACGCCCGAAGAGTACGAAGGAACCGGCGCCGGGCTCGCGATTTGCGTCAAGATCGTCCAGGCCCACGGTGGCCGCATTTGGGTCGAGAGCCAGCCGGGCCAGGGCTCAACGTTCTTCATTCGCCTGCCCCGGGCCCCTGCGACCACCCACGAGCCGGAAGAACAATTGTCGCATGCAATCTGATTTTCATATTCTGCTTATCGAAGACAGTCGGACCGACGCCAAGATTATCGAGCGTGCGCTCCGCGAGGGGAACGTCGAGCACCGCTTGACCGTCATTCCCGACGGACAGCAGGCACTTGATTACCTGACCCGCTTGAATCAGCCCGACGCTCCGGAGCCCGATGCTCCCGACCTGGTTCTGCTCGACCTGAACCTGCCGGGCCTCGATGGCTGTGAGGTCCTGACCCGCATCAAGAGCGACCCCATCTTGCGCATGATCCCCGTGGTCATACTCACCACATCCCAGCGCGAGGAAGACGTGCGCGAGACTTATCAAGCCGGGGCGAACACCTACATCCCGAAACCTGCCGAATACCCCCGGTACCGCGATCTCGTGCGGACCCTGCGCCAATACTGGCACGAGACCGCGCTTCGACCGACACGGAAGCCGCTGCAAAGCTAAGGGGTCATCCCGGCTTTGAGAGGTGACTGCTCTGCTGATAAGTACATGGGATCTTATCGAAAGTCGCTATCCACCGGTGTGCCCCTTCCGCGACCTCAATTCGAGGGCCGCCGGAACGACATGATCTTGCGGATAATATCCGCGCCAGGGTCGTGTTCGCCAGCAGGTCCCGACCGCTGAGCTGCGGGCGCATCCACGCGTGCGCCTTTCTTATCGCGGGTATCACCCTCGTTAGCGCCCTGGCGCTCGTACGATTCGTCGTTCGCCTCGTCGCCGAGATCGTCGTTGACGACCGCGCCCGTGAACGCCGGGATCAGGACGGTATCACCGCTCTTCGGACTCGATCCCTGACCCGTCTCGGTGAGCATCCACGCGTCGGAATCCGGCCTGTGCCCTGCATCGCTCTGCGCCGCGGCTCGCGATGAAACGTCCGGGTCAGGGGTTACCGCGGGGCCTCCCAGCGAGACCGCGAAGGTGAGAGGACCAACGGTCACCACGTCGCGGTCTTTCAGCGCGCAAGGGGATGTCAACGCCTTGCCGTTGACGAGCGTACCGTTGCGGCTACCCAGATCGCGCACCGACAGCGTTTGGCCAGTGAGCACGAACTCGGCATGTTCGCGGCTGACCTGAGCGCTATTGGGACGCAGATGACACGTCTCTCCGCGACCAATCCGAAAGACTGGTCCCCGTAATGGGATCGTCTTCCCTTGATGCTTGCCCTGAACAACGATCAACTGGACGTCCACAAAACCCTTCCCGACCTCGTAAGGTCCAAACAAACCGATGTGGTGGGAACGGTGTCGGTCCGTGGCCTGGCAACGGAGACGGGCCGGCAGCGGGGGGTTCGCACTTCGCTCAAACAGGGGGACAGGTTGCATGATAACCTAATCTTTCAAGTCAATCAAAGACTCCACCCCCGACTGTCTCGAGCGACCCAAAGGACGCACGCCTACCGATCACGCTACCCCCCCGATATAATCCCGACAAATACGGTCGAATTAATCAGTTTTACGCACATCGTGTCGTAGACTGGACGATATGCCCCATGGGGAAGCCATTTCTCGGTCGAACGAGGTTGCCATCGCATCAGGCCTGTTGCAGTCGGAGCTTGCGAACGTAACATTGTTTGCGTCTGATAGAAGACCCCGCGCACGGACGTCCGCGCGGGCACGGCGAAGGTTTCGCGAGAGTTTGTGGTTATGGGACAGCGCAAGGTCGTTCTGATCCTCGCGGCAGCGTTTCTCCTCGGAACGGCGTCTGTGACCGTGCAGGGAGCGGAACGGAAGCCCAACATCGTTCTGATTTACGCGGATGACCTCGGGTGGGGTGACGTTGGGTTTAACGGTCGCCGGGAATGGGCGACCCCAAATCTGGACGCGCTCGCCTCGCGAGGCACGAGATTTACCCGCTTCTACACCGCGGCCGTGGTCTGCGCCCCGAGCCGCGCGGCGATGCTTACGGGAAAGTACACGATCCACAACGGCGTCAGTCGCAATAACGATGACCTCCCCAGCAGTGAGGTCACCATCGCTGAGGCGCTGAAACGGGAAGGTTATACCACCGCACTGTTCGGGAAATGGCACCACGGCAAACCCCGTACGGCCGCTGCGAGCGAAAAATCCAAGAAGCACACGGGCGCAACGAGCTACGTGCATCCGATGGATCAAGGTTTCGACGAGTTCTTCGGATTTACCGACGCGACCCACGCCTGGGAGAAGTTTCCCGAAAGTTTATGGAACGGCCGCCAGCGAGTGTCCGTCACGGGGTACGCTGACGATCTTTTCACCGCGCACGCGGTCGATTTCCTGAAGCGGAACCGCGACCGCTCCTTCTTCCTTTATGTGCCGTTTATCGCGACACATTTCCATGTTGAGGCGCCTGAGGAGGAAATCGCGCTGCACCGTGGTAAACTTCCGGAGAAAGACCCCGCGGAGCCGGTCAACGCGACGTACGCGGCGCTCGTGACGCGCCTCGACAAGTCCGTAGGCCGGATTATCCGCACGATCGACGAGCTCGGGCTCTCGGACAACACCCTTGTCGTCTTCACGAGCGACCATGGCGCCACGTTCGAGCAAGGGAACCGGGGGGCGAGCAACGCTCTCGACAGCAACCATCCGTTCCGCGGCCAGAAACGGACCCTTTGGGAAGGGGGTGTCCGTGTCCCCGCGCTCGTTTGCTGGCCCGGTCACGTGCCGGCTGGACGTGTGTCGTGCGAGGTCATGCACATGACCGACCTGTTCCCGACGTTGCTCGCGGCGGCCGGGGCGGTTCCCGACCCCGCGTGGAAAGTTGACGGTCTCGACGTTTTGCCGGCCTGGACGGGGAAGTCGGCTGTTCCGGCCCGGACGCTGTTCTGGGAATGGCGCAGCGAGGGACTCGACCAGCTCGCCGCGCTGCGCGGTGATCTCAAGCTCGTGATCACGCGCGGAGGGCGGGCTGAGTTGTATGATGTCGTGAAGGACCCTGCCGAGCGCAGGGACCTCGCCCCGCAGTATCCGGATGTGGTTCAGGATTTGAATGCAGCTCTACAGTCCTGGCTGAAAACGGAAGTTCAACCCTGAGGAATTTCAAGAGGACGCCTTACGTTGCGCTGAGGTGAGAAAGGTGAGTTTCGTCATGAGTCGGTCCATCGCCATCTTGTTCGCATCCGCCCTGCTGCTCGGAGCCGCTCCAGAGCGCGAGAAGGAGTGCACGGGGGACCTCGCTCGAATCCAAGGGGCTTGGACGGCGAAGGCGGGCCCGAAGCGCGATTTTCAGGTTTCACTCGAGATCGACGGGCATGCGGCGAGGTTCAAGATCGTCACGCCCAAAGGCATTGTGATCCGGGCGAAAGGCGAGGTGAAGATCGACGAAACGGCTTCGCCGCACGCGCTCGATTGGGTCGGTTTCCGCGGCGTCAATGCCCAGGAGTTGCCGGACGTCCTGGCGATCTACGAGTTGAAGGGCGATACGTTCCGCGTCTGCAACGGTGGTCCCGACAACGATCGCCCCACGGAATTCAAGCCTGGCGATGGTCTCCTCGCCGAAGTGGTGACCTTTGAGCGGCCCACGTCGAAAACCAAGACCGTGGCGCAGCAGTGATTACGGCCCACGCTCAGTGAGGCCGTCGGCCGCTCGAACGTTTCCTCAACCCGATTCCGCGAACGGCGTTTATGGCTGGCTCAAGGCGTCCTCGCTCGGGCGCGATTCCGCGCGGACGAGTGTCTCGGCGAGGAAGCCCTGCGGACAAGGTTCGCTGAACTCGATGCGTACCGACCATGCCCCTCGACGGACCGGCTCGACCTCGAGTACCGACGCCGGAACACACTCGCCGGTGTCGCTCGCGTCCAGGCAGATCCAGATTTCGCGCAATTCTTGGGGCGGCTCGATCGCCCGCAGCAATGCGCCTCCCCGGCTGATGTTGATCAACTCCGCGCTGACCGCTGTGAACACCTGATTCCGATCCCACCACCCAAGCCACAAACGCCCACCCGACGCCTCATGACGCGACGTCTGACGCCGTTCCGATGGGGGGGTCGCACGGATCCAGGCGCGGAATAACTCCAA
Organism: Singulisphaera sp.; assembly: GCA_027451445.1. GTDB lineage: Bacteria > Planctomycetota > Planctomycetia > Isosphaerales > Isosphaeraceae > DAIDJG01. The sequence goes on along the minus strand of DAIDJG010000052.1, from coordinate 10,759 downwards.
GATTCCTCGGCGCTCCGCGGTGACGTCGACCCCCTGTGGCACCGGGCCGGGATCCCATCGAATCGTCCTCTTGCCGATCGTTCGCTGCGAGCTTGTTATGTACTGCATGGCAACTTCGCCTGAAGAGGGCCTTGGCGTTGGATCGTAAGCCGCCTCACTTCGGAGAATCTTAAAGGACTCCACCCTTCGTCGAGGTATTGAGTTGCCTTAATACCTCAAGGCATGTTGCCCAGATGCAAAGGCTGTGTGAATTCCTCGCCAACTCGATAGATCGACCCCCTTTGCGTCGAACCTCTCGCGCTTCCAGGTGGGACTCGGCGGATGTTGACTCGACGCATCACAGCACCCACGATCTCGACGCGCACACTGTCCGGAATCGATCTATCCTTCGCTTGGGCGACGCAACGAACCGCGTCGACCAGCCCGCCGATCAGTTTCTTCACTGAGTGGAGTCGGACGATGGATAGGCCCTTGAGACTTGCAAGCGGTCTTCGCCCAGCCGCGCGATACGCACTGATCCTCGGCATTTACGTTCTCTTAACGGTCGCCGCGCTGATTACGCTTCTAATCGCCCACCGTGCCTCCGCCACAGTGAACGTTCTGCCCCTGGCCTTCATGTTTTCCATTTGGCTACTCGGTGTGCTGACGATCCTCATCGACCGACCGGGACCCGTCCGGAACTGGGCCGCTCCGCTGGTGGTGTCCCTCTGTGCCCCGTACGTCGCACTCTGGTACGACTGGGAGATCGCACTCAAATGGGCTCGCTCCGGCGTGCCGCCAATGTGGACCACCTTGCTACTCCTCAACACAATCGTGCTCGGCGGATACGGCGTTTACCTCAGCCGCGCGTATCCTCAGCGTTGCCCGAAGTGTCATTCACGCTCGTTGATTCCGCTGTTCCGGCTCACGCGAATCGAGAAGCGGACGGCACGGACCCGCTGGTGCGCCTCCTGCAACGAGAAGCTCTGGAAAGACCAGAACGGAACCTGGCAGAAAGAACGGCGTAAGACGTGGGTCGATGACATCGAACCGGTCAACGAAGGGTCGGGCGTCGCGTAACGGCCCCGGCCGGTAAACCTTGCAGGAAGACAACGCCTCGCCCTCTTTGCTACGAGAGGCCGAGGCGTGGTTGCTTACCGGAGATCCATCCGACCCGTCGCAAGACGGGTCGCTTCCATCATTTTGCCATACCGGCTGAATCCGGTCTTTGAGGAATGACTCGAACCCGCTTATCATCTCCGGGCTTCGGCGCCACGCGAATCACACCTTCTTGAATTAAGCGCCTTAGGATTTCTTGGACCTCTTCTCGGTCCGAGTCCGCTTCCAGGCATTCCCACTCATTTGAAATCGATGGGAGCTTTGAAGGCGGACGGTGACCGTTTCCTACCGGAGTATTAGTCAAGGTTGGTCTATTCGAAACGCGCGGCTTCATCGCCAAGCCTCTCTCAAGATTCGCGACATGCGGGCCTCATCGCCCCACTGCCGGAAGATTCCAGCGTCTACTAAGTTCTTACTAATTCTATGCACTCTCGTGACCCAAGGCCAAAAAAACGAAGCGTTTTTCCGCGATTTCTCTCCATTCGTCGTTTCAAGACCCGCGATTCCCGTCCTCAATCGCTCGTCGCGCGTCGGTCCGGAAAGTTTCGAAGGCGAACGAATGGGGCCTTGTTACGTCTTGGTATTGGTCGCCCGGGAAGCGACCGCCAGCGAGGCCAGTCCGCTGGCTGCGAGCTTGTGGTAGATGTCCTGCGTTGGAGCGAGCCACACAGCGCCGGTTCCCCGGAACGTTTGGAGGAGACCCTCACCGCTGGTGATGGTGCCGATCAGGCTTTTGGTCGACTTTTCGACGGAGAACTCGATTCGGCCGGTGCGCATCAAGGCGAAGTTGCCGTCGACTTGTAGCGTTTCGTCCTTCAAATCGATCCGTAGGACCTCCGACGCGGGGACCGGCGACTCGAAGACGCAGACACCGGTGCCGGAGATGCGGGTCTGGAACAGGCCCTCGCCGCCGAAGAGCGCCGAGGAGACGTTCCTCTGCATGGCGACCCCGACTTCGAGCGACCCTTGACCGCAGTAGAACATCCCTTTGTCGCAGATGAGCTCCTCGCCGCGCAGTTGATAGAGGAGGAAGTGACTGAATGACGGTTCCAGGTAGATTTCGCCCGTCCCTCGATAGCGAGGGATGACTGCGGCCTCCCTGGTGACGAACTTGTTCATCATCGCCCGGCCCAGGCCGGACACGCCTCCGATCTTGCTTTCCAGCTCGATGTGCCCGCGCTTGAAATGAAGCGCACCGGACTCGGCAATGGCCTCATCATTGTTCAAGGTAATGCGGACCTGCTTGAGCCGAATGCCCGCCTGGTTGGCAAAAAAAATCGTCGAGGCCAGGTGGTGGTCTTTCGCTCCGCCGAGCCGCGGATAGGCCAGCACCTCGACCTTGAACCCGTGGTGTACCGCACTTTCGAGCACCTCGAAGGGGCTCGAGGCGACTTCCGGAACGATCGGGTCCAGGATCACCGGTTCAGGTTCGGGCAATGGCGGAGGCGTCGGCGGGATCGGCGGCGGAGCGGCTTTGAGGGCTTCAGCCCGATCAAACAGTCCCGCCACCTTCCGCGCGGCAACCCACGCACCGTCGCCCTTCCGGACCTCGGTCTCGCGGGTGATCTTGTTCTCCGCGACGTGTTGAACCAGTTCGCTCACAGTCAGCGGGCCGCGCTCAGCGTCGCCGGCTCGGTAGTACCATTCGGCCACCATCATCCCACCTCGGAGCCGGGCCGTCCGCGATCCGAAACTGATCGAACGGAAAAGGACCGAGCCGACAGGTCGTCCATCTTAATGGACGGCGGGCGCCAGACAAGACTACGGGGTCGTTCCTACGGATTGAACTCGCGATCGGCGCGGACTTCGATGTGCCGGATTCCATCGTGTCCGAAATGCCAGTGTAGGGTTCGGTTCGAGAATTCGTAACGGTTTGGCGCGATCGTGACGAATAATCATCCAATGGCCCGCGCTCCACGGCTGTCGGCTGCGCGGAGCTTGCGGTCATCGAATGTCCGCGTTTCCCGACGGCGGCGAAACGGTCATCACTCTCAGATTCTGAGCCGAAGATCGGTTCCCTGCGAAGTTGACGAAAGTTAACCTTTAAGAATACGAAGCGATTGCCGCCCGCGTACAAGAGGACCCGCCATGAGCGCCCACTCGCAAGATAAGCGTCCCGAGACCAAACCGCGCGCGCAGCGGCTAGCGGCACGTCGTAGTCAGTCTCGGCGCTGGGTGGCGGTGTTTGAGGGCCTGGAGTCGCGCACGCTGCTCTCTTACACGTTCGCGCTTACTGGTAACACGGCGACGGTGACGGGCAATAAAAGCAATGACACCCTGGTGATCGACCAGAGCGGAGGGTTGCTCGAGTACAGCGTCAACGGGAGCGCATTCTCGACGAACTGGAACGCGAGCGGCGGTCCTCCAGGCACGCTCGCGGCCAGTTCGACCTCAACGGTCAATCTTATTGAGGGGAACGGAGTCGAATCGATTACGCTCGGAACCGCGGCCGGTCCGGAGAGCACCCTGAAGGCTCAGTTCAACGTGAGTGGAACTCCGGCCGCTGGGAGTACACTCACGATCGATGATAGCGCCGCGAAGCTCACCGGCGCGACCTATCAATTCGACGGTCTGTCGTTCCACGGTCCCGGAGGGAACTCCGTCGCGATTAGCGCCCAAACGGCCGAAGACGGTGGAATCACGATCGATGGCGGTTCGGGCAGCTCGACCTACAACATCCTGACAACCGGCACCGATTCGCCCGTGAACGTGGTTGCAGGAGGGGGAACGAGCCAGATCAACGTGGGCGATGCCGGAAACCTGGTCAACATCAGCTCCGCGCTCTCGATCTCCGATCCGACGGGGAAGGCCACGCTCACGCTCGACGACTCCACGGACGGCGGGGCCGGAACGTCGACTCTCACCGCGTCGTCCTTCACGGGATTCTCGCTTGCACCGATCAATTACACGGGGGCAACAGCGCCCGGCGGCGACGGAGTGGTTGCGCTTGAGATCAAGGGGGCGTTGGGTAACAGCGATTTCCCCGGCACCGGCGCAACCTATCAAATCGATGGCACATCAGCCGGCACCGCCACGACCATTCAGGGGAACGTGAACAACGATACGTTCCTTGTCGGCACCAATTCTGGCCTCCAGGCGCTGCCCGGACCACTGAGCATCGATGGAGGCGGCGGCACCGACAGTCTTTCGGTCGCGGACCCTGGCGTGACGGGAAACACGTACACGCTTGGCCCAACGACACTGACCGCGAGCGGATTTGGAGGCCTGACCTATACCGGCATCGCTTCGTTGTCTGTGGACCTCCGCGAAAACAGTGGCACCGATGTGGTGGACATCAATGGAATCGCCGCCAGCCAATCGGCGACCGTACAGGTGAGCGGAGCGCAGGATTCCGTGAACCTGACGGGTTTGGGCGTCCCGTCGACATCAACGCTCAATCTCTTCAGTGGGGGGGGAAGTACGTTCACCCTGGACGCCGGAGGCGCAGACTTCCAGGCGAGCAGCAGCGATGCTCCGGGCAGGTTGACCTATGGGGTCAACGGCGCGATACCGGTGAGTTCGATCGGGTTCGACCCGGTCGATATTATCAATTTGCCCGATCAATCGCTCTCGACGGCGACCGCCAACGTCCAGGGAACTGCGGGCATTCCCCTCAACAATGTTCCGGTCGGCACGTTCACCGATTCCGACCCCATTGGCAAGGCCGCCGATTTCTCGGCGACGATCGATTGGGGGGATGGGACGCCAGCGTCCGTGGGCCAGGTGCAGGCGGACAGCGGGGTCCCCGGCAATGGCTTCCAGGTTGTGGGTTCCCATACGTACTTGAACGGCGGCAACTACACCATCACCGTGACAGTCCACGACAACGGCAGTTCGGGCACGCAGACGATCAACAGCGTTTCCGTCACGACCTCGGACAAGGGAGGGCAGTCCGCCACGATCGTCGACCCCCCGGCCAACATCTCCCCGGGCTCTCCGGTGATCGTCATCAGGCCAGACCTACCGCTGAGCGGGACTCCCGTCACTCTGGCCGGCGGCACAGTCGGCACACCGCTGACCAACGTTGTCGTCGGTAAGTTCACCGATTCCGATACGTTCGGCGTGGCGACCGACTTCACCGCCACGATCAACTGGGGCGATGGCACTCCGGCGTCGTCGGGCGTGATCCAGGCCGACAGCGCATTGTCCGGCAACGGTTTCGACGTGCTCGGCTCGCACCTCTACGTCACGTCCGGCCGCTTCCGGATCACGGTGACGGTCCTCGACCACGGAAGTAGTGGTACCACGCTGAACCGCGGCGTCCTGACAACGTTCGAGGATACGGGGGGGCAGACGGCGACGATCAACGATCCGGCCACAACGATCGCGCCCGCAACCCCGGTCACCGTCACGAGGCCTGACCTCCCGTTGACCTCGAGTCCGGTCACGGTGGCGAGCGGAACCGTCGGCACCACGATCAATAATGTCTCGGTCGGCACGTTCACCGATTCGGACACGTTCGGCGTCGCCAGCGACTTCACCGCCACGATCAACTGGGGCGACGGGACACCGGCGTCGTCGGGCGTGATCCAGGCCGACTCATCGGTACCGGGGAACAGTTTCGAGGTCCTGGGTTCGCACCTCTATGTAACGTCCGGTAACTTCACAATCACGGCGACCGTCGTCGACCACGGCAGCAGCGGCACCATATTGATCAACGGGGTGCCGACCACATTCACGGACACTGGCGGTCAGACCACGACCATCACCGACCCGCCCACAACGATCGTCCCCGCGACCCCAGTGACCGTCAACAGGACCGACCTCCCGTTAACCTCGACCCCCGCGATGCCTGCCGGCGGGACCGTCGGCACACCGTTGAACAACGTCACACTTGGTAGCTTTACGGATACCGACACGTTCGGAGTCGTTGGCGACTTCACGGCCACAATCAACTGGGGCGATGGCTCTCCAACATCCACCGGCGTGATCCAGGCGGACACCTCGCTTCCCGGCAACAGCTTCGATGTGCTCGGTTCGCACCTTTACGTCATCTCGGGCAACTTCACGATCACCGTCACCATCAAGGACAACGGCAGTAGCGGAACCGTCTCGATCAACGGGGTACCGACCACGTTCACGGACACCGGCGGACAATCGACGACAATCACCGATCCGCCCACAGCAATCGCCCCGGCGCAGCCCGTCACCATTACAAGGGCGGACCTTCCCCTGACCCCCACGCCGGTGACGCTCGCCGGTGGGACTGTGGGCACACCACTCACCAACGTGCTCGTCGGGTCGTTTACCGACACCGACCCGTTTGGCAAGGCTGGTGACTTCACGGCCACGATCAACTGGGGCGACGGCTCGCCAACATCGGCCGGCGTGATCCAGGCGGACAGCAACCTCCCCGGCAACGGTTTCGACGTCTTCGGCTCGCACCTGTATGTCGTCTCGGGCAACTATCCCATCACCGTCACCGTGACGGATCACGGCAGCAGCGGTACGGAATCAATCAACGGTGTACCGACCACGTTTACGGACACCGGCGGACAATCCACGACGATCGTCGATCCGCCCACAACAATCGCTCCCGCCACTCCAGTCACCGTGACGAGGTCCGACCTTCCGTTGACCCCGATGCCAGTGACGCTCCCCGGTGGCACCGTCGGCACGCCCTTGACCAACGTGGTCGTCGGCTCATTCACCGATTCCGACACGTTCGGGAAAGCCGGCGACTTCTCGGCCACGATCAACTGGGGAGACGGTACCACGACGTCGACGGGCGTAATCCAGGCGGACAGCGCACTGGCCGGCAACAGTTTCGATGTTCTCGGCTCGCACCTCTACGTTAAGTCCGGGACATTCCTCATCATGGTCACCGTGCACGACAACGGAAGTAGCGGCACCACGGTGATCAACGGCGTTCCCACCACATTCACCGACACGGGCGGACAGTCCGCGACGATCCTGGACCCTCCCACGACCATCGCACCCGCGACCCCCGTTACGATCAATCGAACGGACCTCGCACTGACGCCGACACCGGTCACCCTGGCGAATGGGACCGTCGGAACACCGCTGAACAACGTCGTGGTCGGCACGTTTACCGATACCGATCCGTTCGGTGTGGCGACCGACTTCACCGCCACGATCAACTGGGGCGACGGCACCGCGACGACAACCGGACAAATCCAGCCGGACAGCGCACTCGCGGGGAACAGTTTCGAGGTGCTCGGTTCGCACCTCTATGTGGTCTCGGGCGCCTTCCCGATCACCGTGACCGTCCAGGACAACGGCAGCAGTGGCACGCAGACCATCAACGGAGTCCCCACCACGTTCACGGACACCGGCGGACAATCCACCACCATCTCGGACCCGGCGATTACCATCGTTCCCGCGACCCCGGTTACGACCACCAGGACCGACCTGCCGTTGACCCCGACGCCCGTGACGCTCGCGGGGGGTACAGTGGGCACGCCGCTGACCAATACCTTGGTGGGCACGTTTACCGATTCCGACCCCTTCGGGAAGGCCGGCGACTTCACGGCCACCATCAACTGGGGAGACGGCACACCTTCATCGACGGGCGTGGTCCAGGCGGACAGCGCCTTGTCCGGCAACGGCTTCGAGGTGCTCGGTACCCACCTCTATGTCGTGTCGGGGAACTTCGCCATCACGGTGACTGTCCTCGACAACGGCAGCAGCGGCACGCAAAACATCAACGGCGTGCCCACCACCTTCATTGATACCGGCGGACAAAGCGCGACGATCACAGATCCCGCCACGACGATCGCGCCGGCGCAGCCCGTGACCATCACGAGGTCAGACCTTGCGTTGACGCCCACACCGGTCACCCTCCCCGATGGGACCGTCGGCACCGCGTTGAGCAACATCGTCGTCGGTACGTTTACCGATTCCGATCCCTTCGGCAAGGCGGGCGACTTCACCGCCACCATCAACTGGGGCGACGGCACGCCCGCCTCCACGGGCGTGGTCCAGGCGGATAGTGCGTTGTCCGGGAATGGCTTTGAGATCCTCGGCTCGCATCTTTACGTCGTTTCGGGCAACTTCGCGGTCAGCGTGACGGTCCAGGATCACGGCAGCACGGGCACGCAAAACATCAACGGCGTACCGACCACGATCACGGACACAGGCGGCCAGTCGGCGACGATCGCGGACCCGCCCGTGGCGATCGCGCCCGCGCAGCCTGTGACCATCACCAGGGCCGACCTCCCGCTCAGCGGCACGCCCGTCTCGATCCCTTCGGGAACGGCGGGCTTTGCGCTGAACAACATAGTCGTTGGTGCATTCACTGATAGCGACTCGTTCGGCAAGGCCGGCGATTTCACCGCCACGATCAACTGGGGCGACGGCACGTTGCCATCGACAGGGCAGATCCAGGCGCAGACCAGCGCGTCCGGCAACAGCTTCCAGATCCAGGGATCCCACACCTACGCCTTTGCGGGCGTGTACACGGTCACGGTCAATGTCGTCGACAACGGCAGCAGCGGCACCCAGAGCATCGACGGCGTACCGACGACGTTCACGGACAAGGGAGGCCAGACCGCGACGATCGTCGACCCCGGCACGGTCATCAACCCGAGGGGCCCGATCGTCGTGACGACGACGGCTGATCTCGTCAACGGAGCACCGGCCAAGGGATCGCTCCGCGCGGCGATCCTCGAGGCCAATGCACTCCCGGGTCCGGATACGATCATCTTCGACATTGTGCCGCAGACCGCGGTCGAGGATATCAAGCTCAACGCAACGCTACCGGCCGTCACCGATTCCGTGGTGATCGATGCCACGACTCAGCCTGGCTATCAGGGCCGGCCGATTGTCGCGCTGGACGGTTCAGCGACTCAAGGCGACGGACTCACCTTCAACGTCGGCAACAGCACCGTGAAGGGGCTCGACGTGGGGGGCTTCTCGGGCGCGGGGATCCACCTTGCTGCGGGGAGCGGCGACCTCATCCAAAATAGCGAAATCGGCACGGACGCCTCGGGGCTGAACGCGTTCCCGAACGGTGTGGGGATCCTTATCGACGGCGCATTCGTTTCGACGATCGGCGGAACCTCGGCCGGTGCGGGCAACGCGATCTCCGGAAACCGGACCGCGGGTATCTATATCAATGGGCTCGCCTCGTCGGGGACACGGATCGAAGGAAACAACATCGGCACGAACGCGTTGGGGAACTCGGCCATCGTTCAGCCAGGCATCTCCAATCCCGTACAGGCGCTTCAGAATACGGGGATCGTCATCGTCGGAGCGCAAGCGAATATGATCGGCGGCACCAGCGCCGCCATGCGCAACCTGATCTCGGGGAACTATGTCGGCGTCACGTTCGTGAATACGTCTCCCGTGAATCCGAACCAGCTCCTCGGCAACTGGATTGGCACGGACAGCTCCGGTATGAGACCGCTGAGCAACATTGTCGGCGTCTACGTCAATGGAGCCTCCGGGAATGTGATCGGAGCACCAGGATTGGCGAACGTCATCTCGGGGAACACCTCCGTCGGCGTCGAGATCGTGGGGAGTCCGTCCACGGCCAACATCGTCCAGGGCAACCTGATCGGCGTGGCGGCGGACGGGTTGACCGCGTTCCGCGCGTCGAACGGAACGTTCCTCCAGCAGACCGGCGTCTTCGTACAGGACGCGTCCGGAAATGCGATCGGAGAACCGGGCGCCGGCAACACGATCTCGGGCAACGAGCTCGCGGGCGTCTACGTGCTGAGTTCCTCGAGCACGGCTGCCGGGAACGTGATTCAAAGCAACATCCTCGGTGCGGGGCAAGGCGGCGCACCCGGGCCTGGAAACGCCGGGTATGGGGTTCTCCTGTTTAACGCAAGCAACAACCAGGTGGTCCAGAGCGGAGCCGCGGCGAACGCGTTCTACCGCAACGGCGTCGCGAACATTCGGGTGTTCACCGGACCGCTCTCAGCGACTCGGACGGTGATCCATCAGGTGACGAAAAAGCATCCCGCGCATCGAGCCGCGAAGAAGCATCCTCATGGATGAGAGCCTCGCTCGACTTGAGTGGGTAATGATTCATTTGCGCAAGTATGGTCGCCCCGGCGCGCGCACCCGTTTTGTCTATGGGACGGAAACATACAACTTCCCCCGGGAGGCAGTTTGGCGGAACAGGAGGCAATTCCTCGTTCCCACGGTCCTCCGTGGGAATGCCGTCTTGGTCGCTCTGCGGCCGCATTTCTTCGGCTCGAAGAGACGCAGAGGGTCGGGGACGGCATTCCCACGGAGGACCGTGGGAACGAGGGAGATCCGCTTCGGTTCGCGGCAAAAACCGCTCTGTAGAACCAGTACCTGGGAGGGGTGGAGTTGTACGTAGCTCCCCTGCAAACCCGAAAATGACGCACGGCCTTGTCGTGCGCCATTCGAGCGTTGGCCGCTTTGAGCGCACAAGGACGGCGCCTCAATAGCCCCCGCCCACGATGGGCGGCATCGTCGCCGCGCGCCGCGCGGAACGTCCGAAGAAGACGTTCAAGAGCGCGAGCGCCTCGAGATTAAACGGCCTCGGGCTGCTCACCGGAGTGACGACGCCGAGCGTCAGGAACGTGCTCTGGCCGAACCCGAGATTGAGGCCGTAGGTGAAGTCGACAACGTCAGGCGAAGCGGCTGGGTCGCGGATGTTGAACGCGCCCCGGTGATTCAACGGATCGTTGACGTGGACCTCGAACGTCGGCGCGATCGACGTGAC
>DAIDJG010000051.1 GCA_027451445.1 Singulisphaera sp. | reverse complement strand
GTAACCGATTCTTCTCATCCTCTCTTCGCGCGGCGTTTCCCGGTGCGTCACATCAGCCGACAGCCTGATAGCCCAGGCTATGTTTATGTCGCTTATCGCGACTTCATGACGCTCCGAATCCCTGTGCCCGCCACGTCACTCGTTACACCTTGCCGAATCAGGCCAACTCGAACCAAACTCACGGTGGAAGCGATCCAAGATCTCCTTTCACTCGTCGAGAGGTGCGAAGCGTCATGTCAATCTCACCCGGAGACGTCTGGCATCGACTCTCTCCCGTCATGAGGCAGCAGATCCGCAAGGATATCACCATTGTTCTCAAGGATGTTTCTGATGATTACATCCGAGCTCATCAAAGCAACTCACTTGAGCCTCCTGGCGGCCATCTACATCCGCCAGTCCAGCCCTCACCAGGTCCTGACCAACCAAGAGAGCCTCAGGCTTCAGTACGCCCTCAAGCAGCGCGCCCTCGATCTCGGCTGGCGCGAGGACCAGATCCTGATCATCGACTCGGACCAAGGCCAAAGGGCCAGCACCACGGGAGGACGTCCAGGGTTTAAGGAACTCGTGAGCATGGTCTCCCTCGGGCAGGTGGGCATCATTCTCTCCATCGAAGTCACCCGGCTCTCCCGCAACTGCTCAGACTGGTATCCCATGCTTGACATCTGTGGATTCCGCAACTGCCTCATCGGTGATCGCGATGGGATCTACGATCCATCTACAATCAACGGGCGTTTACTCCTGGGGTTGAAAGGCCAGATCTCGGAATTGGAGTTACATACGATCCGAGGCCGGTTGACCGCAGGAATCCACAGCAAGGCCAAGCGAGGTGAGTTGGCATTGACGCTACCCGTGGGCTTGATTCGCGATTCCCTCGAGCGGGTCTCCAAGCACCCCGACATCGAGGTTCAGAATCGGATTTCTCTGATTTTCGAGACTTTCCTCCAGGTCCGCTCGGCGGCCCAGGTCGTTCGCTCCTTCAATGATCACGAACTGTTGATCCCTCGCAAGGATGAATTCGGAGACATCGTCTGGCGCCGGCCGACTGTCCCCGCGATCTGCTCCACTCTGGAGAACCCCGCTTATGCAGGAGCCTTCGTCTATGGGCGAACGCGCACCATGCTGAAGGAAGGGTCGACTTTCGAGCGTATCCAGAAGAAGCTCCCCATGGGAGAATGGAAGATCAGGATCAACGACAAGTACCCTGCCTACATCAACTGGGCGACCTTCGAGACGATTCAAAGCATGCTTCGGGACAATTGCAGCGAATACGATCGCAACAAGACCCGAGGGGTACCCCGCCCGGGCAAGGCGCTGCTCCACGGAATCGTTCACTGCGGCGAATGTGGGCACCAGATGGTTGTGCAGTACAAGCCAAAGACCCACTATATTTGCAATCATCTACGGCAACAGTACCAGGTCCCCGTCTGCCAGTACCTGCCGGCCGATCCGATCGATGATTTCGTGGTCGGGGCGTTCTTCGAGGCGCTCTCTCCAGCCGAGTTGGATCTGTATGACGAGGCCGCGGCATCGCTTCGTCGCGAGGCCGAGGTCATCCAGCGCGCTCGGCTCGAGCAGGTCGAACGGCTCCGGTATCAGGCGCGCCTGGCCGAGCGACAATTCATGCGGGCCGATCCCGACAATCGGCTCGTCACCGGGGAACTGGAGCAGCGCTGGGAAGTCGCCATGCAGGAACTCCGACAAGGGGAGGACTCGTACCAACGCGCCCTGCTCAGTGAGAGCCCAGCGCCGACAATCTCGTCCGAGCTAAGGTCTGCCTTCGAGAAGATTGGGCGCGATCTTCCTGAGCTCTGGGAACAGGGGCTCCTTGCTCAGGAGCGGAAGAAGGCGCTGCTCCGCTGCCTGATCAACAAGGTGGTCATTCGGCGCATTGCGCCCGACTCGGTTGAGGCGAGGATTGTCTGGAAGGGGGGCGATACGACAACCTCGACGATCCCTGTTACGGTGAACGCCCTGGCCCGTTTGGCGTCGGCCGACGCGATGGAGAAGACGATTGTGATGATGGCCCGGCAAGGGAAGACGGATCGCGAGATCGCCAACTACCTTACTCAACAGGGCCACCGCTCTCCGAAAGCGCCTGCGGTCCTGGTCAGCACGGTCCAAATCATCCGTCTCCGCCATCGACTCCTGGTAAAGCGGAGTCAATCACATCCCCGCCGCATCCCGGGCCATCTCACCGTATCTCAGGTCGCCGAGAAGATTCAAGTCTCGAAACACTGGATCTATGATCGTATTCACAACGGAACGATTGAGATCCAACGCGATACAGAGACCAAACTCTTTCTCTTTAAAGACGATCAATTGACAATCAATTCGCTTGAACAACTCAAGCAAGGAACGGCTCAGAAGGTTCGTTTGTAGAAAGGGGTATCACGATGCGGGATCGAAGTAGCTCTTCAGGTCGGCGTCGACGACGTACCTGTAACCGGCCTTGATCAACTCGTTCACGCGGCGCAGTGCGTCTTTGCAACCCCGGCCGGGGCGAAAGCCGTAGCTGTGCTCGGCGAATTCGTTCTCGAAGATCGGCTCCAAGACCAGTCGTAGGGCCGACTGCACCACCCGGTCGCGGATCGTGGGGATCCCCAGCGGTCGCTTCTCCGTACTCCCCGGTTTGGGGATGTAGTGTCGGCGGATCGCCTGCGGACGGTAGGTCCCGTTTCGCAGTTGTTCGCTGAGTCGTCTCAGTTCTTCGTCCAGGTGGGTCTGAAACATCGGGATCGTGACATGGTCCACTCCGGAGGCGCCTTCATTCTCCGCGACCTGTTGGAACGCGAGTCTCAAGGTTCGTTCCGGCGTGACCTTATCAATCAGGCTGTACCATTGGCCTCCTTTGACCCCCTTCTCGAGGGCCATCAACATCCGCTCTGTCCAGATCGACTGTTCCACCCAGTCCCATCGGGGCTGAGCCTCTCCGGCACGTTTAATCCTCGCGGATACTGCCTCCGGTTTGTCTTCGGTCAGTCTGAACATCGCGTCTCCACCTTCCTGCACCCCTTCGCTCCACCGGCGTTAACCGGCTTCTTCGCTACTACGGGTGCTCTGACTCCTGGTCGGGGGGCTCTTCGGTCCTTTGGACATGAACACCCGCTCTGACGCCGACCAGGTCTCCCTGCGTTTTGTCACCGAACCGTCCGATCATTCCGACTCCAACCACTCCTCCGTCGTCCCGGCACCACTCTGGGGTTTCGTATGCCGGACTTACCGGACCACCTCGCGATGGCCGCCCCGTTGCTAAGGGCCGTGCGTCACTTGGGCTTCGCCTATGGGGTGCAGGCTCGCCACGACGGAGTGCCGAATCGAGTTCACTTGCGTTTCGGACTGATCGTTCACCTCCAGTTGCTCTCCACCTCGCCTCGCGGCGACGCAGTTACCTTTGGTTACGGGATGCCAGAACACCCCGGCAAGGACTTGCACCCTGCTGATTCGATGCAATTACAGGCGCACACCCCAGCCACCTTGCGTGGCTGGTGAATCAGGTCTAAGGCTAGAGCAGCGATCGCACGCAGCAAGATCCATTCGGGCGTCGCACTCCTTAGCCATAGACCTCCTTCACCACCCGCACAAGGCGGCTGGGGTCGAGGGAGGCATGGCGCCAGCATGCCGACTACCGCGTCCCAAGTTCGTGCAAGGTTATTTAGACCAGCGATCGCGCGCGGCGAGATCCATTCCGGAATGGCACACCTTAGCCAAAGACCTCCTTCACCAGCCGCACAAGGCGGCTGGGGTCGTAGAAACAGCACGCCGCGACGCGAAATCGAGTGACGCGTTGGGCCGGAAAGCGTTCAAGCGACGGGCTCAGGGATGCCGATAAATTCGAAGCCAGGATTTCCGTTTCCAGCCGGCCCCGCCTGCCGCCGAGGTAGAGGAGGGCTTGACAGGATCGGCTCCACGGATAAAGTCGCCCTTGGATCGAGACCGTTCCGGCCGATCGCACCTCGCCTATCCCCTCCAGGACCGGTCGTGCTCCCTGACGAACTGCCGTTGAGCCCCGTCCATCAACCGGTCCTCCTGAACGAGGTGGTCGAATGGCTGTCTCCCCGTCCGGGATCCGTGATCGTGGACGGGACCGCCGGCGCCGGTGGGCACGCGGCCGCTTTGGCGGCGAAAGTGCAGCCGGGGGGACGCGTGATCGGGCTCGATCGCGACCCGCAAATGCTGGCACTCGCGGAACGTACGACGCACGGACTGCCCGTAACCTTGATTCATGCACCCTACAGCGACACGCGTGCAGTCCTTGATGAGGCAGGTATCGAGGCCGTTGATGGGATCTTGCTCGACCTGGGATTGTCGTCCGACCAACTGCGATGGTCCGAGCGCGGGTTTAGCTTTGCGGCGCCGGGACCACTCGATATGCGGTTCGACCCCGAGGGCGACGTCACGGCGGCCGATCTCGTGAATTCGCTCAAAGCCGATGAACTTGCGGATTTATTCTTTCAATTGGGAGAAGAACGCCACAGCCGTCGCATTGCGAGGAGGATCGTCGAGGTCCGCAAGGTCGAGCCCATCACCACCACGGATCGTCTCGCCGAAATCGTCCGGCGGAGCATTCCGGGAAAATGGGGACCGATCGACCCGGCCACTCGGGTGTTCCAGGCACTTCGGATCGCCGTCAACGATGAACTCGGACACCTCGAGTCGATCCTCGCCGATTTACCCGACATCCTACGACCCGGTGGACGCGCGGCGATCATCAGCTTTCATTCGCTCGAAGACCGGCGCGTGAAAAACGCCTTTCGCAACGAGTCCCGCTTATTGGTCCTGACCCGAAAACCACTGGTGGCCACACCCCAAGAAGTCGCCACCAACCCCCGATCACGAAGTGCGAAACTGAGGGTCGCAGAGCGATGTTCGAATCAGGTGGAACCACCCGAGCCTCCGAACACGAGACCCCTACGGGGACCGAGGAAACCCTGACGCATCATCACGAACACGAACATGAGCACGAACATCACTCGCATGATGCCGAGGCGCACGCGCATTCGCAAGCAAGCGAGCACGCACCTGCGGGTGTTCCGTTCCGCAAGAAGCCGGAGGGCCGGTTCGGGCTGGCCATCGCGTTCTCGTTCGTGGTGCTGATGTCGGTCCTGCTCCTGAATAAGGGCAAAGGCAAAGCCCCGCCGCCTGCTCAAATCGAAGCCGCCAACTCATCGGGCGCACCGGCCAGTCCGGACAAAGAAAAGTCCAAGGACAAGGAATCCGGAAATCCGAAAGAAACCGTCGCCGATTCGGGTTCCTCAGGGCAAGGGAACTCGACGTCAACGCCTCCACGAGCGACGCCGGACAAACCCGCAACGCCGGACAAACCCGCAACGCCGGAACCCGGTGCTCCAAAATCGAACGGGGTTGAAACCACGACGGACAACAGCGTGATCACCGACGCGTTGCCTCGCCGGCTCGACGGAAAGCTCCAACTCACCGCGGAGGAGCAGCCGAGCACGACGCCCAAACCCATCGACGTCAGTCCGACGGCGGCCACGGAAAATGTTGCTCAGAACGTTCCGACACCGATCGAGACCCCCAAGGCGGCAGATCCGCCGCAGCCGCCGAACAAGGTACCTGCTCCCGTCGAGCCGAAGGACGCGACGAGTGACGTTGCGCAGCCGAACACGTCGACCCCGACTCCGCTTCCCGTTGGACTCGATCCGGTACCGTCCCAGGCCGAGGCGCCCAGCCCGAACATCACTCAGATCCCGGCCAGCCCAGGGCCGGTCGCCGAGCAAGAAAAGCCGGGGGTTTCGCTTCCGAGTCTTGGGAATGCCCCTACGGAGCCCTTGAAAGCGGATGAGGTTACACAGCTTCCTCGAACTGACGCGCAAGCGGTTGCCTCACCAGTTGCGGCCACACTGCCGACGATGCCGGCCGAGACCATCCCGGCAACTCCGCCGGTGACGCCGCTGCCGACGCCGGCAACAGCCGAGCCAGCGGTCGCATCCGGGTCGAGTTCGACTCCAACGTTCAATGCCTCGAGTGCCGTCGAGAACACCGCGCCGGTGCCAAGCACACCGGCACCGACGATTCCCAAGCTACCGAAGAGCGCGGATCTGATCACCGGAGCCGCGACGGGCTCCGAGATTGTCGCCATTCCGAACGTGCACACACCGCGCGCTCAGGAGGCGCCCATCGAAAGCTCGCTCCAGCGAGATCCCGTGACCACCGCGACCGAGAAGACGGACGCACGTCTGCAATCGGTGCCCCACGTGGTGCGGAGCGGTGAGAACTTCTGGACGATCTCTCGACAGTACTATAAGTCGGGTCGCTACTGGAAAGCGCTCTGGGCTGCGAATCGTGACGTTGCGTTGGCTCCCGACCGGCTGTACGTCGGGACCACGATTCGTATTCCGCCCCCCGAGGAGCTCGATCCCAAGCTGATCGAGGAACCCGCCGGATCGGCGGATCCCAAGCGGAAAGTGGCCAACGTGCCTCTCAGGCGGACACCGCGGCCGATTGTCGGTGGCGACCCGTCCGCAGTGAAGTCGATGACGCGAACCTCGGCCGGAGAGCTCACCCTTCCCGAAAGCGACTCCTTCGACGATCCGCCCGTCCGCACGCGAACCGAACTGACCTCGTCTCGGTCGCGCCGCCGGCCCGCTGTTCTGGCCGACCCCGAAGATGAAGAAACCGGATCGGAACGGCCTCGGCGCCTGGTTTACAAGGTGCGCGGTCGTCACGAAACGCTCCGCAGCATCGCTCGCGACACTCTCGGCGACGGACACCGCGAGGACGAGATTTTCGAGCTCAATCGCGACGTCATCAAAGATCCCAACCACTTGCCGCCTGGTCAGGAGATTGAGCTGCCGGATGATGCGCGGCTCACTCAGCGCTCGCGCTAGGTGGATTCGAAGGTCACACCCCCGACGAGGCCGCCGTCGTCCGGACGAACTCTCGGCGCGTGATCGACATGACGCCCCCTCGTGCAAAAGGGTACCAGGATCGAGTTGAACGACGATCGGACGGCGCTCAGGCGAGCGCCGAGCGAACGACCGCCCGCATTTTCTCGAGACCCGTCTTCAAGACGGACGCCGCGTCCTGTTTCCAGTAGTCGCGGTTGAACAGCTCCAGCGACAGCATGCCCTTGAAACCAATCGCGTTCAGGTCGCGAACCAGGTCCTTCAAGGGCGCCACGCCGTCGCCGGGATAGACGCGTTGGGCGTCGGTGATCTCGGAGCGAGGAGGGCTCGCGGGATAGTCGTTGAAGTGGAAGACGTGGATCGCGTTTCCGTTCAGCAGCCGGATTCCGGAAAACGCCGATCCCCCTTTGTAGAGGTGGTAGGCGTCGGGGAGAATGCACGCCTTCGGATGACCGCAATCGATAGCAACCTGTGCCGCTTCGCCGAGCCGAGTCAGCGTCTTCGAAAAGCCCCAAACTTCGGCTTGTGGAACCACACCGAACTCGTCGCCGAGCTCAAGAAGTATTCGATAGCGCTCGGCGGCCTTGCGGAGGTCGATGTCGGTCCGATCCGTCGCGCCGGCGGGCGGAGCGGCCAGGCGTTTCCCGCCAATCGCACGGACGATTTCGAGGTTGCGCTTTGCTTCCTCCAGACCCTTCTTCCGGCGCTCGTCGTCGTCCACGATCCAATCGAAGAATCCGATCGCGCTCTCGACGCTCAGCCCAAGGTCGGCGATCCGCTTGCCGAGGTCCTTGAGGCTGCCGCCGCCTTTGACGTACGCGTCGAGTTCCCGGATCCACGGCTCCAGCCCGTGGTAACCCACCTTCGCCGCGAGCTCCACTTCCTCCACGATCGAAAGCTTCTGGCCTGAGATGGTGCTGGTATTGAGGCAATACCCGAAAGGCTCACTGGCTGAGCGCCCGGGCTCGGCACCGACACCCGGGGGCGTTGCGGTGGAAGCGGCGGCTACACCCAGTCCGAGGGCGGCGAGCCAGTCGCGTCGGTTCAGATGCGTCGTCACGTGTGCGGGTCCTGCTGGAGTGGACGAGGGGTCTGCATGGGTCTCCAAGTGTGGCCCGATGGTAGACCATTCCGGGTGGGAATGCCAGAAACTATCGGCCTGGTCCACGTCTTTGCTTCGTCGCACGCGAGTCAGTTGGCCTCGTTGATGGCTTTCGGTACTTGTTCGAGACGCTCGCGCGTTGTGGGTCTCGCGCAGACTGCCGAGAGACCTCGTTATTTTCCTTCTTACGACTGGTGTTTGCCACTCTGCATTTCACATCGACCAACTGACTTGGAGTTACGCGGTTGACGTTTTAGTGCGCCTCACACGGAAATCCTCGTTCCCACGGTCCTCCGTGGGAATGCCGTCTTCGACGCTCTGCGTCGGCTTCCGCGCGAGGTTTCGCCCAGAGGTCCTGGCAACGCCTGACTTGGCCCAGCAAACGCACCGCCGGGGCGACCGCAGAGCGGTCAAGACGGCATTCCCACGCAGGAGCGTGGGAACGAGAGCACGCTGTTCGCGGCGGCGTGGCGATGCCAACCACTCAATTAATTTTTACATATTTAATACAATAAATTTAACCAGGTGGGAAAGCAAAAAACCGACGCCCTCCCTCGCGCAATGGAGGAAAGACGCCGGCATATGGTTCGCCGTTCGAACTCGCGCTAG
>DAIDJG010000050.1 GCA_027451445.1 Singulisphaera sp. | reverse complement strand
ATATTGACGCCGCCCGTGACATCCATCGTCCCGCCCGACCAGGCGGCGACGGCGTTGTTGATGTTCACCGTCCCAGCGCCGGCGAGGATACCGGACCCGAGGTCGAACGTGTTGCTCCCCGCGGCAACTCCGATACCCAGGTTGCCCCCCGACACGTCGAGTGTACCGTCGACATACATGCCCGCGACCTGCATGTTGGTGTCGCCCGACGTGAACGTTACAATCGTTCCCGGGCCGATGTAGACGGTGTCGGACGCGCCCGGAATTGCTCCCAGGCTCCAGTCTGCCGCGGTCCCGAAATCGCCGCCTGTGAGGGGGCCGATCCAGTAGGTCGTGACCGACGACGACACCGGTTCCAGCACCAGGCCGTTCAGCCCGTAATCCGGCACCAGGAGGAGGCCGTTGGAAGGGGAAGTGCTCACGTTGCTGAACCGGCCGGTCTCCGTTCCGTAGGTCATCACCGTGGGCGCCGGAGTGGAACCGCTGAGCGAGAAGCCCGGGGCGAAGCCCGTGGAAAGCGTGCCGGCGAGGCTCGCGTTGCCCGTAACCGCAAGCACGCCGCTGCCGCCGCTACCGATTTGGGCTGAGAACACGGCGCTGTTCGCCTGGGTGTAGTTCCCGTTGACGTCGAGTGTGCCGCCGTTGGGCCCGACGGTGATCGTGCCCGTGTTGCTGAGGTCCCCGGGTGTCGAGAACACGACCCCGGACCCTACGATGAACAGCCCGGAGTTGGTCGCCAGAGCGGACAGATTCGTGAACGCGGAGCCCGTGCCGATGAACTGGACGATTGCGTTGTTGGTGGTGACGGCGGTCCCGCCGTCGACGGTGATCGTCCCGCCGAACGCGTCCCAGATGCCGCTGTTCAACGTCGAGCCGGTCAGGTCGGTCGTGTCGTTGGTGATCGCCAGCGTGCCGCTCGAGGCAACCACGGCCCCGTGGTTCTGGAACGCCACGTTGAGGCTCGACGTACCCGAGCCCATCGTCTTCTCGAGGGTGCCCGTGTTGTTGAACAGATTAACGCCAATCACGCTGTCCACGACGTTGGTGCCGTCCGTCGTGATGTTGTACGTCCCGACGTTGTTCACCGTCGCGCCCATGAGATCGAGCTGAGCGAACATGTTCACACCAAACGACGGCTGATTGATGACGCCGTTGTTGTCGAGCGTCCCGGCAAGTTCGACGGGGGAGTTACTGGCGATCGCGATGAAACCGCTGCTGCCGTTGGTGAGAACGTTGGAGCCCGTATTGATCTCGCCGCTTTGCCACTGGAACATCCCGGAGGGGAAGTTGAACGTCGCGCCGCCAGACCCGATATTCAGCGCCTGGGTCGTGTTCAGAACGACGACACCGGCGCCGGAGCCGGTATAGGTGCCGGTGAACGTCGGGTCCTCCAGGGAGTTGGAGCCGTCGACGAGATTGAGCTCCGCCCCCGAGCTGACGTTGAACGTGCCGCCACTGTCGGTCCCCTTGCCCAGGGAGAGCGTCCCACTGGTGACCGTAATAATGCCGCTGGCCGCGTTGTTGAACCCCAGGTCGTTGATCGCACCGAAGCCCGTGCCGACGGTTTTCTCGACGGTTCCCGAGTTGTTGAACGCGTTCGTGCCGCCGCCGCTGAAGAAATAAGCGCCGTCGTTCTGGAAGTCGTACGTGCCCCTGTTGTTGATGGTCCCGTTGTTGAGGGTCAGGCCGATGCCGCCGGTGTTCTGATTCACAACGCCAAGGTTGGACAACGTACCCTCGAGGACCACCGAAGAGGTCGGCGCGAAGGTCAGGTAACCGTTGGTCGCATTGGCGAGCGTATTGGAGCCGGTGTTGATCGTGCCGCCGGTCCAGTTGAAGACACCAGACGCGAAATTGAACGTCGCGCCCCCGGTCCCGACGGCCAGCGTACCGCTCGACATGTTGACCGATGCGCCGCTCGTGCCGGCTAGCGTTGCGCCACCCGAGATCGTGATTGAACCACTGATTGCGAAACTGCCGCTTTCGATGTCGGTTGTACCGGTTCCCTCGATGGTGCCGCCGGACCACACGGAGGCCAGGGCGTTATTGATATTGATGGTTCCCGCGCCGCCCAGGATCCCAGCCGCGACGAGCGCGAAGGCGCTGCCGCCAACGGTGCCGCCAACGGCAAGCGAGCCGCCCGTGTCGTTGAGCGTACCGTCCACGAGCAAGCCGGCGACTTGCACCGAGTCGGTCGACGTGAACGACACCGTATTGCCCGCGCCGATGTACGCCGTATCGGACGCCCCCGGAATGGCCCCCAGGCTCCAGTCGGCCGCGATCCCGAAATCGCCGCCCGTCGCAGGACCGATCCAGAAGGTCGTAACTCCGGCCGGGACGGTTTGGAGGCCGAAGTAGGTCGCTAAGTAGATGGGCGCCAACGAAAGGCCGCCCGATGACGGCAGCGTGTATGAGCTGAAGGCACCAGTGCTGGACGCAAACGTGAGGGGTCGGAGCACACCGGTCGAGTTGCTGAGGGTGTAGCTGTTGATCAGTGTCGCGACCAGCGAGCCCGACAGCGAGGCGCTGCCGGTCACGGCGAGCTGGCTGTACTGGGTGCCGGCAACATTGCCATCGATCCCGATCTGGAGTGTCCCCGTAGGGTTCTGGGTGTAGTTGCCGCCGACGCTAAGGACACCGAGTGCCGCCAAATTCCCGGGAATCACGATGCTCGAACTGTTGAGGCTCCCGCTGATCGACCCCGCGCCCGTCAGGACACCGCCTTGAACGACCGCCAGCCCGGCCGTCAGCGTGCCGTTGATGTTCGACGTGCCGCCGGCCTGGGTGTAGGTGCCGATCCCCGCGTCGTAGATGCTTTGCACCTGGGCGAGCGAGAGTGCTGTGCCGTTGTAGATCTGGACGTCGTCGAGTTGGCCGTTCAAAGCACTGACCGCCTGATCGGTCGGTTCCCATCCAAGCACGAACGGCTGAGTACCGCTGGCGATGTTCGTGACCGCGGCGGATGATCCTGTAGCGTTGAGTACGCCGTCGATGTACAGGTTGGCCGTCGTGCCTGACCGGACCACGGAAACGAAGTGGTAGGCACCGTTATTAATTGCCGTCGAGCTGGTGAGCGGGATGTAATTGTTCCCGTCCGACTGGTCGAGTTCGACAAGCAAGCTGCCGTTGTTCATCCGGACGCCGAAGAAGTTGCCACTCGAAGCGGTGATACGGTTGCCAAGTACAGCCTGCTGGGCCGTGGAGGTCGTTTTGATCCAGAACCCAACGGTGAAGTCGTTCGTGCCGAAGGTAACGGAATGGTACTGATCGTACGAGTTGGTGCCGTTGAAGCTGAACGCCTGGTTGATCTGGCCAGTCGCATAGCTCAAGTTGTTGGTCGTGGTCGCGCTGTTGCCCCCGGGGCCGGTGTCGTTCGTGGTATTGTCGCCCGTCCAGTGGTCGGTAATGCCGGAGACGGTCGTGCTCAGGTTCGCGATCCCGAAGGTGTTCCCGGCGTTGTCATTGATCGTGCCGAGGTTCGTGAAGCCCGCAACCGCGCTGGTGTAGACGGAGTTGTTCGTCAACGAGAGGACGCCGGCGGCGGCGTTGGTCGCAAGGGTCGTTTGCAAGTTGGTGTTGGCGCTCGACCCAGAGAGGACCGCCGCCCCGGCGCCGCCGTAGATAATCGTCGCGGCGTTGGTCGCGATGGTGCTCGGGGTCTTGAATTCGAGCGTGCTGCTCGCATCGGCCTCCCACGCGCCGCCGGTCAATGTCGAGCCGCTGAAATTGGTCGGGGCGGTGTTGACGAAAAGTATGCCGCCGTTCGTGGCCTGGGCCACGCCCGTGCTCTGGTTCGTCCAGGTGTTGACGCTGATCGTCAGGGTCCCGGTACTGTCGGCAATGATCGAGCCCGCGTTTTGGAGCGCGCCGCTACCGTTGATCTGGCCGGCGACCCCGCAGACGGTGATGCCGTTGCCGATCGTGAGCGTCTCGCCCGAGTCCACTTCGAGCTGGTTACTCGGGCTGGTCCCGAAGTTAACGAGGCCGGTGCCGCTGAGTTTCGGTGTCGCGGTCGGGTTACTGGAGTTGTAGAACTCAAGTGTGCCGGATGTCGGCGACGACCCCACACTCCCCAGGTTGATGTTCGAATAAATGTTCGAGCTGCCATTCACGAGGCTGACTAGAGTCAGATCGCCGAGAACGCGCACATAGGCGCCATTGATCGTGGACAGGTCGAGGTTGCCAGGCTCGAACGCGTTCGTATTCGGCCCGTAGACGCCCGTGCCACCCAACGTCACCCCGTTCAGGAAGTTGGAGTAGCTCGCCGCGAACCGGAGGTACTCGCCGCTGTCAGTGACGATCGTCCCGCCGTTGATGACGCCGTAGTCGACGGTCCACGAGCCGGTGCCGCTGGTCAACTCCAGGGTCGCGCCGGTATTGTCCAGGATGCCGGCCCAGTTGATCGTGCTGCTGCTGTCGGCCGAGATCTGGCTGGGGTTGAGCTGCGCGGTCGTGTAGGTGTCTTGCGCGTAGCCGGGCGTGCCACCGAGATTGATCACCCCGCCATTGAGCGCTTTGATCGAACCGGAGTTTTGGCCCGAGCCGCCAAGTTCCACGGTGATACCAGCCGTTGCGCCGGTGGTGGCGACATCCGCCTTGATGGTCCCCTGGTTGATCACCGTGTAGCTCGCACCACCGAGTCCGATGGTACCGTTCTGGCCGTCGATGATGATGCCGGAGCCGATTGTCAGGACGTTGCCGGAGCTATACGGCTCGAGCCGGTTGTTGGTCGAGCTGCCGAACGTGATGGTTCCCGAGCCGCCAAGCGTCTGCGAGCCGTTGAATTGCAGGAACCCGTAATTGGGGCTCGCCGCGCTGTTGCCGATGTTCCACGTGAGGTTGTTGGCGAGGGTCAGACCGCCCGCTACTTGCAGCACGGCACCCGAGTTCGATGACATATCAATCGGTGCGTCGAGAGTCACGCCGCCGGTAAGGTATCCGGTCCTGTTCGCTCCGACCGCGAGTGTCGCACCGCCGCTCGTGTTGAACGTACCTCCCGCGAGAGTGCCGTTGGCCATCACCCAGGAGCCCAGGGTTGAGTTAAGACTCAGGCCGCCGACGACGGTTCCGGAGAAGGTGACTGACGTGCCGGCCACCGGCTCGAAGTCCAGGCCCAACGTGCCCACGAGCTGACTCTGTGTGAAGGTCCCGCCGAGGCCAACGGTCGAGCCGGTCAGAGTCGCTCCGCCGGGGTTCGTCCAGGCGTTCTGGTTCCCGGCGTTGATGTTAAAGGTTGCGTTGTTCGCGACAAAGCTTCCATTGTTCGTGAAACTGTCCCCACTCGTATCGCCCCCCGTGAGCGTGATCCCCGTGCCGCTCAACGCCTCGATCGTCCCCGTCGTGGCGTTCACACCGGAAGGACCGAACTCGACGATAATCGTCCCGCCGGAAACGGTCGCCTCGATCTTCCCGTTGTTCGTGAAACTGTTGTTGGAGTTGGAACCGACCGTGCCGTTGTTGCCCTCGATCGTGATGTATTGACCGATCGCCATGGACCCGGAGGCGCCAAAAAGGATCTGGTTGGACGCACTGCCGCCGAGGATGATCGTGCCGGTGCCGCTGATGTTGTCCGGGCTCAAGCTGGTGCCGTCGAAATCAAGCTCGCCGTTTACAGCGGTTCCGGGCGAGCCGAGGTAGAGCGTCGTGTCGAGAGTCAAGCCGTTCTGGATTTGCAGTTCGGCCGTCGTGGTTCTGTCCTGGTTGCCGGAGTAATTGGTGGGCAGGTCGAGAACGATCGGGCTCACGAGCGTCGCGCTGGACAATATCGGAGCGGCGTTGAACGTTTCCGTGGCGATTAATTGCGAAGCGCCGCCGACCGGGATGCTGAACACACCGTTCGACAGGATCCCATTGCCGAAGAGCATCGTGCCCAGCGTGTTGGTCAGGGTCAGGTTGCCATTGACGGTACCGGCGAGCACGAGTAGGGAACTGGCGTCGCGGTTGAGGTTCGCGAGGTCGCCCTGCGTGAAGCTACCCCCCAGTTGGAGGATCGCGCCGCCGGTGTCGGAGATCGTGCCGGAAGCGCCTGTCCAGGTGGTGGAGTTGTTGCTGCCGACGAACAACTGGCTCCCCGGACCCGCAACGCTCAGGGTCCCGAGGTTGGTGAACGGCGTACCGCTACCGCCGACTGTCAACGTGCCGCCGTTGGTGGCTTCCATCGTGCCGGCATTCAGTCCCACGCCGGCTGAGCTTGTGAAGCGGAGCGTGATACCGCCGTTGCCGGGGTCCGGGACGTTGGCGTTGATCGTTCCCAGGTTCGTCAACACACTCCCTTCGGAAATGCCGCCATGTTGCCCTTCGACGGTGATCCCCGTGTCAATCGTACCCGGGACCTCGAGCCCATTGTTGGCGTTCGTGCTAAACGTCGTTCCCACAAAGACGACGGTTCCGGAGCCGGTCAGCATCCCCTGAGCGGCGCTGATATCCAGTTTACCGCCGTTGGAGACACCACCGATGTTGATCGTGCCGTTGTCGGTTACCACCGCGTAGCCGCCGCCGTCATCGTTGACGGTGAGGTAGTCCGTTTCGATGTTCAGCGTTGACCCGGAGGCGACGCTGAGGCCCCCAACGGTCTCGTTGGCCGTGGTGAAATTGACGACACTACTCGCCGGAATCACGGCGATGTTGCTCGCTACGGGCACCGCGCCGGTGCTCCAGTTCAACGCGTTGTCCCAGTTTGTGTCGTGGGAGCCGTTCCAGGTGTCCGTGAGGAGGCTCGTCACGTTCAGCGAGGTCGTCAGGACTCCGTTGCCGGTCGCGCTGACGGTCACGGCGCCGCTCACCCCCGCGGTTCCCGAATCAAACGCCACGCCGTTCGCGAACGTGAGCCCCACATGGTTCAGTGTGCTTCCCGCACCGGAGATCGACGCCGTGTCCGGAGGCGAGGGGGAGTAGTTGGTAACGACGTTGCCGTACTGGTCCTCGGCGGCGACGCTGAAGTCGAACGATTGGCCCTCGGTAACGGTGGTCGACGGTGAGAGGACGACCAGCTTTGACGCGGATTGCGCGAATACCGTGGTGTTCGACGCCGGCCGAAGGAACGTGACGTTCGCCAGATTAGGATTCGTGAATGCGAGCAGTCCGTTCGGACCTTCGGCGATGCTCAGCGGGTTGCCGCCCACCGAGGTGCTCTCTGTGATCACACCCGACGCTGGATTGATCGAGCCGATTTTTCCGGTGCCACCCTCGACGAACCAAAGCTGGCCGTCGGGCCCCGGTGCGATCCCCTCGGCGTTCGAGTTGGCTGTAGGGATCGTGTATTCGCTGATTCCACCCCAGGGGCTAATACGGCCGATCCGGTTGCCTCCAACGCCCCCGACCTGAACCTCGGTAAACCAGATGTTGCCGTCGGGCCCGACGGTGATGGCGCCGGGCTGGCTATTGCTCCCGGGCAGTGTATAGATGGTGAACGTCCCGGAGGTCGTGACTCGGGCGATCGCGTTGTTATGGTATTCGAGGAACCAGAGGGCGCCGTCGGGGCCGGCGACGATCTCCGCGGGCGCGGTGTTCGAGCCGGGGATTGTGTACTCGGTGATCACACCTGCTGGCGTGATCTTGGCGACCTTGTTGTTCCCATACTCCGTGAACCAGACGTTGCCATCGGGCCCGGTCGTGATAGCATCGGGCTGGCTCGATGAGTTGAGGAGACTGTACTCGGTGATCCGACCGGTAGTCGGATCGAGCTCGCCGATCTTGCCGGTAGTACTCTCTGTGAACCAGATGTTGCCGCCCGGTCCGACTGTGATGGCCTCCGCGCCGCTACTGGACGTCGGAATAGGAAACTCGGTGGTCCAATGCCCTTCTCCCGTTGCCGGTCCGTTTGCTGCCATCTCGCCGATGGAGTTGGTCCCAGAGTCGGTGAACCAGACGTTGCCTGAGGAATCTATGGCGAGGAAGTTTGGCGTCGCGCCCGAAATGGTCTGGCCGGCTTGTGTGGCGATGGATTCGGGCGTGTCCAGGAAACCGAGGGCCGCGCCCGTGATTAGCGAGTTGCTCGTATCGTTCGCCTGGAGCGTTTGCGGGCCGGACGTCTTGAAGGTCGTCGCGTTGAAAAAGGTGTGCGAACCGTGATCTGCCGCCGTGAAGGTGTAATTGGCCGGTAAGGATGCCTGCGGGTCGGTGCTCGTGAAGTGGATCGTGCCGGTGTAGCTCGTGTCCGTCGATCCACCCGGTAACGCGGCCGTCACCGTGACGCTGAACGGCGTGCCGGCCGTCTGGGAAGCGCCGGAGATCGAGACGATGAGTTGGTCGGGCGCATTGACGGTAACGGGCGATACGGTCCCGATGATCGCGCCGTTCGCTGTGTCGACGACGGTGATCGTCGGGGTCCCGGCGGTGTTGAACGTGCCAGTAAACGTGTGCTTTCCTTGATCGGCCACGGTAAAGGCATAATTACCCGGGAGCGCGGCTCCGTGGTCGGTACTGGTGAAGTGAACGGTCCCCGTGTAGTTAGGGTCGACGGTGGCCCCCGTGGTCAACGCGGAGATCGTGAAATTAAAGGGGACGCCAGCGGTCGTCGTGGACGGTATGTTGCTGAAAACGAGCAAGTCCCCGGCGCCAACCGTGTAGACCGGCGAGGCGCCACTGATGCCGTTCGCGGTGTCCCGGGCGGCGATCGACTCCGTGCTCGCCGTCTCGAACGCGGCGGTGAGCGTGTGCGTGCCGTTGTCTTCGGCCGGGTTGAAGGTGTACGCCCCGGGAAGGACCGCAGCGCCGTCGGGACTCGTGAACGTGACCGTTCCCATGTAATTCGGGTCGACGGCATTGCCCGAAGTGAGCGCCGAGACGGTGACCGGAACCGCGTCGCCGGCAACCGGGGGACCGGGCAGCGCTACGGAGAAGTGGTCCGTGTTCGCGGCGGGTGTCACGGGCGAAGACGTGAAGGTGGTCGTGAGATTCTCGAAGTCCGTCGCGGTGATCGTCTCCGCCGAGCCCGCTGTTCCGAAGGCGACCGTGAATGTGTGCGAGCCGCTGTCCCCACTCGTGAACGTGTAAGGGGCCGGCAGCACGGCGTTCGGGTCCGTGCTCGTGAACTGGAGGGTGTCGGCAAACGACGTGTCCGTCTGGTTTCCCGCGTTCTTCGCCGTGACGGTAAACGTAAACGCTTCCCCGGCCGTCGCGCTGGCCGGAAAGCCCGTGAACGTGAGCGTATCGCCCGAAAGCAGGCACCGTTCCTCCAGCCGGTCCCAATCCCAGCGCGACCACTGAAACCGCCGCTTCAGGTCCGCTTGCGTGCGGCGACGGGCCTTGTTGACGAACCGCTGAGCGCTCTTCCGCCACTTGGTGTCGAACATGGAGATGGGCCTTCGCAGTAAGAAGCGCGTATATTCTTATCAATAACCTCTGGCACCGGGGAAACGCGCCGGTTACCAGCGCCCTGTCGGGCCTGTTTGCGAGCCGAGCCGAGCACGACGATCGTGACCGACGCGATTGGGCGAGTTACGGAGTTGGGGGGAGGAACGCAGCCCAACCGGGCGCGGATCGCAAGTGAAGGATGCCGGGGTGGGGGACTTGAGCCGATGGAACTTGAGAACGTCGCCGTGCATGATACCGGTCCACTCCATCGTGGGCGGAAGTGCGCTCCCCACAGGGAGCACGAAAGCAACACGCCAGGAAGCCGATGTCGTCGCAGTCGAGCCTTCGACCGGATTCAGCCTGAGATCCTGGGCTCCTTTTTTGTTGGTCCTGGGACACGCCCTAAAAGCTAGTTACACCCAATGCGACCATCCTTGCAGCAAAACCGCAAAAATCCGCTGAAGACCTTCAACAGCGGACCTTTTTGGCAACAAAAACGCCGAGTGAGAACCGATTCGGCATTTTCGTCGTGGCCACACCGCAACAGCTCCCTCGACATCAAGCTTCTGCGAGTCCGCCAGCGCCGCGCCTCAGCCCTTCGTACCCGCCGGAGTGAGTGGTCAGCGAGAGGTCACCTCGGTGACGTAGTTACGTACAATGCGATCACATCTTTCACGCACAGTGCGAGAATCTGGTGAAAAAGATCAACGCACGACCTTTTTTGGAGACAAATGCCACGAGTCACGGCGAATTTGGCTACCGGGAATATTCGGAGGGCCGTCGACGGCATTCACCGCTCACCTCGTCGCGGTTTGTCGGTTTCGCAGGCGCGAACATCGCGCCGCTCGCTCACATGACCACGTACCCCGTGGTACCTCGACGAACATCGCTCACGTCAGGAAAAATGGATGAGGCAACGGTCTCTGCGCAGCAAAGCAAATTGCCCGTGGACCCATCAACCTTGGCGGGTGTGGGAAGCCCGCCCCCTACGCCGTCACCGGTTGGGAAAAACGTCCGCGTTGTGCCTGCTCCACCGTGGCAACGACCCGCGTGCCTCTGATCCGTTTCAGCGCAAAAGCACATACTTTGTTACCATCAGAATGCTTTTCGAGTATGCGATCTCCGACTTCAACTCGTCAAGGAAAAAACGCGAAATGTAGGTCAAGATTCGTTTTTGTCAACTTTCGGCTCACCTAAGATTCGAAGAAATGGTTCGTTTCTCGTGAAAGAATAAGAATCGAAACGCCAGCCAAGCATTGAAAAGCGCACGCAGGCGCTTTTCATGGCTGCCGACGCTCGCCCGCCGCCTGGTGTCTCGCACGCCCGCTCGCAGCCCCTACTGAACGATCATCACCCCGTTCATGACCATCCAATGGCCCGGAAACGTGCAGAGGTACGGATAGCGGCCCTTTTCCGCGGGGGCGACGAAATAAATTGTGTACCGATCCTGCGGATAGACCAGGTCCGTGTAGGCCAAAATCGCCTCGCTCTTCGGGACGTAATGGCGGACGAGTGCGTCAGGCTCCGCAACCATCTTGTTCGCCAGATCGCCGACCTTCGCTAGAGCACCCTGCTTAAGCAGAGCCCAGTTATGGGGCACGACGTCCGGGTTAACGAACGTCAAGGCAACGGTTTCCCCAGCGCGGACGGTGAAGGAGGTTGGGGAGAACGTCAGGTTGGTGCCGGCCTCGATGGTAACGGGGCGAGCATCCTTGAGCCGCCTGCGCCAGGGGTTCGGCACGGTCTGCCCGGCCAGAGCCAGGTCAGCAACCATCGGGTGCACAGCGATCGTTTTGGTGACCGGCTTGTAGCCCGGAAACGCGGTGAACGCAGGGCCGAGCTTGTGCACGGTGGCAAACAGGTCCAGACTCGGACCCGCGTCCGGCTTTACGTACAGGTGAAGCTGATTGACGGGCTGCAAGTCGGGCAGTTCCAGAAAGAGCGAGCGGCCGTCGTCGAGGACATGCGCCGAGGCGATCGCCAGCGGATCGTGCCCGGGCGTGCCCGGATGCCGGGTCGAAAACTCGAGCGACCCATACGCGGCCCCGTAGCGATAGTTCCAGACCTGGGCGAAGTGGTTCTTCGGCTGCTCGGCCACGCTCCGGTCCAGCGGGCTCGAGAACGTAATCACGACCCCGTTCTGGTGGACGTGAAACGCGACGGGAAGCTGGACCGGGTCCCCCGTGTAGCGCATGCGCTGAAATGATCCGTCGGCGATGGTGTAGGTCCCCCATCCGCCCATTCCCGAGACGTAAAGTTGCCCGTCCTTCGGGTTGAACCGTCCTCGATGCGCTCCCGACAGGAACTCGCCCGGAAGGGGGACGACGGCCCCCTGGGGCTGGTCGTCGACCTTGTCGCGAAGCAACAGAAACGCGTTCCCCGCGCCGTAGGAGAAGTGGACCATCTGGCCCTTGAGCGGCCCCCAACGGTCGCTGTTCACGGCAACCTGACTGCCACTCGAATTGTCCAGCCCGCGAGGGAGGTAAACCAGGGGGAAGTCGGGCGTCTTCCCGTCCTTGGGTCCGCCATACCCGTAGTGCCCGCCCGGACGAACTTCCGCGACCATCGACGCCGGCGTCCATTCGCCCTCGGAGGATGGCACGGTCACCGTGCCGTCGGGCGTCAACGCCACGCCGTCCGCGTTGCGGAAGCCGGTCGCGAGCACCTCGACCGACTGCCCGTCCGCCGAGATCCGAAGCACGCCCTGTTTGCCGGAGACCGTGTAGAACCGCCCCTCCGCGTCGCGCTGAAGGCCGCACGTAAAGTCGTGCCCGGCGGGTGAGGTCGTGTAGGCGTTGCTGAAACATTCATAAAAGTCGGCTTCGCCGTCGCCGTTGAGATCGTGCAACCTCGTGATCTGGTCGCGTCCCAGGACATAAACCTGCCCGTCAGCCACAACCAATCCGAGCGCATGATGCAGACCCGACGCGAAGCGTCCCCAGCTCACGTTCGCCAGCCCCTCATCGAGGCCATCGACGCGCCAGACGTCGCCTTGCATCGTGGCGACGAGCGCAGTCCCATCGGAAAGGAAATCGTGGTCGCCGACGAACAGGAGCGCCTTCCAGGGATTCTCAAAGGGCAGCGCGATCGTGTCGATGGCGTACGGGCGGCCCCGGCCGAGTGTCCCTTTAGTAACGATCGCGCCGGGCCACTGCGACGGCCCGCCGTGCGTCAGTTCGGCCAGCGGATGCTCCGACGCAAGCGTCACGGTGCGAGTGAACTTGCCGTTCTCGACCCAGGGCGCATCGAGCATCTCCACGTCGCCGATCCGGTACGCGAAGACAACCCGCTTCCCATGGCGGTAAAAACCGTGGTACACGAATGGCTGTTCCGGCCTCGATCCCGCAGGCCGAGGCAGCGGCTTACCGACCATCCGGAGTCCGTCCATGAAGCCGTGGCGGACGCTCGTGAAGTTCACGAATCCGCCCTGCCAGAGCGCCTCGAAGCAGAGTGTCTCGGGGTTGAAGCACGCTGCCAGCTCGCCTTGCTCTCCCAGGCGGACGCACACCCCCTTGGGCACGGTCACCCCCGCGCCTCGGAAGACGCCTGAGAGCACGCTCCCGAGGTCGGTCTCATTCCAGCGCCCGTCGGCCCAGGTCGTTTCGTCCTGGTTCCCCCAGTGGCCGAAGCCGCCGCCGTCGAGCCCGGGAAATGGCGGCAAGAGCCGGGGCGTGGGCGTTTGCCTGATGAAGTACGCGGCCTCCTTCTTGTAGAAGTCGTAGAGCCGGTCGCGATTCACCTTGTGCTGCCAGTTCGGCGTCGATTCGGGGTGCAGCGGTGCGCGATCGTACGGGAAAGAGACCGGCCCATGGGCGTGCTGCAGCAGTAATTCGGCTCCGGGCTCCTTTGGGCGTCCGAGGCCCATGAGAAAGCGAATGAGGTCCCGCCTCTGGCTGGCGGACATGGCCTGTGCCAGGCCCTCGGGCATGAGCGTGCCCGCCTCTTTGAGCTCCTCGATCGCGTTCTTCGGGATTGCGATCCGTTCGCCCGTGGCGGCCTCGCGGAGCGTGAGTTCGTTGGCGGTTTCGGTGATGCGGTACCCCTGGATGACCTTGCCGTCACTGCGCGCCACTACGACGGCGGCGAACCCTTCCTTGATCTGCCGCTTCGGCCAGAGGACCGACTCAACGATCTGTTCCGGCTTGATGCAGAGCCCGGCCGTGGTCAGGTCGGGTCCAACTTCACCACCCTGCTTGCCGATCTTGTGGCAGGTCCCACACGCGAACTTGGAATCGACGAACACCTCCGCCCCGCGCGCCGCGTCGCCGGAAGCCTTGGCTTCGGCGATGAGCGCTTCGACCAGTTTCGGGTCGTACGAGGGCTCGTCGGCGGAGCTCGTGGTCGTTGCGCAGAGACTTGCGGACACAAGGACGCCAAGGACGAAGGCTCGCGTCATGTTCAGAGCTCGGGTTCGAGTCGGTGAATGGGATCGGGGGGCGGGTCGTTTGAAGGTGGGCACTGCCCACCAGATCGTATCAAGATCGGTCGGCCATGCCCACCCTGCAAGAGAGGGTGTTCACTTCTGCTGCGGAATCTCGTGGTGCCCGCCGAACTGGAACCGCATCGCCGACAGCAGCTTGTCGGCAAAGTCGGCCTCGCCCCGGGAGCTGAACCGTTCGAAGAGTGCGGCCGTAAGCACATGAGCCGGAAACGCTTCATCAATCGCGGCCTTGATCGTCCAGCGCCCTTCGCCCGAATCGGAGACTCTCCCCGCGAACTTCGCCATGTCCGGATCCGCGAGCAAGGCCGTGGCGGTGAGGTCGAGTAGCCACGACGAGATGACGCTCCCCCGGCGCCAGACTTCGGCAATGTCCGCCAGGTTGAGGTCATACTGGTAGTGTTCGGGCTCGCGCAGGGGCGTGGTCTCGGGGCTGGCGGCTTCCTGCTGCTTGCCGACGTTCGCGTGCCGGAGAATCCCAATCCCCTCGGCATACGCGGCCATCACGCCGTATTCGATGCCGTTGTGGACCATCTTGACGAAGTGCCCTGCCCCGTTCGGCCCGCAATGAAGATAGCCCTGCTCGGCCGTTCCGCCCGTCTTGGCTCGGGCCTCGATGCGGGGCGCAGCGGCGACTCCAGGGGCGAGCGTGACGAAGATCGGATCGAGATGCCGGACGACGTCGGCCTCGCCGCCGATCATCATGCAATAGCCCCGATCCAGGCCCCAAACCCCCCCGCTCGTGCCGACGTCCACATAGTGGAGCCCCTTGGAGCGAAGCTCCTGGCCGCGGCGAATGTCGTCGATGTAGTAGGAGTTGCCGCCGTCGATCACGATGTCGCCGGCGTCGAGCCGAGACGCGAGGTCGTTGATCGTTGGGTCGACCACCGCGGCGGGTACCATCAGCCAGATTGCGCGCGGTTTCTCGAGCTTGGCCGCGAGCTCGTCGAGCGTTGAGGCCCCGACGGCTCCCTCCTTGACGACACCCTGCACGGCGTCGGGATGCGTGTCGTAAGCGACGCACTCATGGCCCCCCCGTAGCAGGCGGCGGACCATGTTGGAGCCCATTCGTCCCAGGCCGATCATGCCGATTTGCACAACGCACACTCCTTTCCGAGAGCCGATGGTTCATTTCGCCTTGTGTTGCCGATAGCGGCGAATCAGCGCATTCGTGGACCCATCGTGGTGCAATTCCGGTTCCCCACTAGCTTTCAGCTCGGGAATGATGCGCTGAGCGAGGACCTTGCCGAGCTCGACGCCCCACTGGTCGAACGAGTCGATGCCCCAGATGACGCCCTGGGTAAAGACGTTGTGCTCGTACAGAGCAATGAGCGTCCCAAGCACCTGGGGCGTGAGCCTGTCGGCGAGGATCGTGTTCGACGGCCGGTTCCCTTCGAAGGTCCGGTGGGGGACCAGCCAGTCGGCCGTTCCTTCCGCTTTGACCTGCTCGGCCGTCTTCCCAAAGGCAAGCGCCTCGGCCTGGGCGAAGACATTCGACATCAGGTAATCGTGGTGATCGCCCAGGGGGTTGAGGCTCTGGCAGAAGCCGATCAGATCGCAGGGGATGAGCCGGGTTCCCTGGTGGATGAGCTGGTAGAACGAGTGCTGCCCATTCGTCCCCGGCTCGCCCCAGTAGACGGGGCTGGTGTCGTAGTTGACGCGCTGGCCGTCGAGGCGGATGGACTTACCGTTGCTCTCCATCGTCAACTGCTGGAGATAGGCGGGGAACCGCTTGAGATACTGGTCGTACGGGAGGATCGCGACGGTCTCGGAGCCAAAGAAGTCGGTGTACCAAATCGTGAGCAAGGCCATGAGGACCGGCAGGTTGCGTTCGAAGGGCGTCGCGCGGAAATGCTCGTCCATCTGGTGGAACCCGTCGAGCATCGCCCGGAACCCCTCGGGCCCGACGGCGATCATCGTCGAGAGCCCAATCGCCGAATCCATCGAATAGCGCCCGCCGACCCAGTCCCAGAAGCCGAACATGTTGGCCGTGTCGATGCCGAACTTCGTCACCTCCTTGGCGTTGGTCGACACCGCCACGAAGTGCCTGGCCACCGCCTTCTCGTCACCGCCGAGGCCCTTGAGCGACCATGCGCGCGCCGTTTGGGCGTTGGTCATCGTTTCCAGAGTCGTGAACGTCTTCGACGACACGATGAACAGCGTCTCGGCCGGGTCGAGGTCGCGCGTGGCCTCGGCGAAGTCGGTGCCGTCGACGTTCGAGACGAAGCGGAACGTGAGGTTCCGGTCGCTGTAGTGCCTCAGTGCCTCGTAGGCCATCACCGGACCGAGATCCGACCCGCCGATGCCGATGTTCACGATGTTACGGATTCGTTTCCCGGTATGGCCCGTCCAGGCGCCGCTGCGGATCTTGTTGGAGAACTCGGCCATGCGGTCGAGCACCTCGTGCACATCCGGCACGACGTCCTTGCCGTCGACGACGATCGACTTGCCTTTCGGGGTCCGCAGGGCCACGTGGAGCACGGCCCGATTCTCGGTGATGTTGATCTTGTCGCCGCGGAACATGGCGTCGATGCGCTCGCGCAGGCCCGACTCCTCGGCCAGTTTCAGCAGGAGGGAGAGTGTCTCGTTGGTGACCCGGTTCTTCGAGTAGTCGAGGAAGAGTCCCGACGCCTCGGCGGTGAGCCGCTCGTCCCGGCCGGGATCATCGACGAAGATCTGGCGCAGGTGGAGATTGCGGATTGCTTTGGAATGGGTCTCGAGAGCCTTCCAGGCGGCACGGTCGGTCAAGGACTTCTGGGCTGTCGTCATGGTTGGGCTCCAATCGTCACCGGTCGAGTCTCGAATCCCTTAGACTCAATAAGCGTGTCGCCCGGGCACTGGGCGACGCGATCGACGAGTCACGCGGTGGCATTATCGCCTGTGAGACAGAATGGTGTTAGCCCCCTCAAGTTGATCGGGAGCAGAAATCTCTCGGGTCGCTTCGCGGCTTGAACGTTTCACAACCCGCCGACACAATGAAGGGGGTTGATGGACAACTCAGGACGAACCGTGCGGAGACTCGCCATGGCATCACGAAGAGCCCAGAAGGACCTCCGGAAGCAAATGCGGGCTGGTGCGCCGAGCGAGTCATTCCGGCACAAAATGGAACTGGGCGCCTTCGCCGGAAAGCAGGTCCGGGTTACGCCACCTGGGCAGGAAAAGATGTCCGAGGTCCTCAAGGAATTCGTCGAGCCATACGTGGGCTTTCTAAAAAGCAAGGCCACCTATCGGATGCTTCTCGACATTGGGGTCATCGCATGGAATGCCGCCCTTTTTCCTGTCGAGCGCCGGCAGGCCGAACTTCGCGATGGGCTCTCCGGGATACTCCCACCCGACGCTGTCGACTTGAAGGCCGACTTTCTCTCGATGGTCGAGGCATTGATCGCCCGAAAAGATGCGCATTTTGCATCGATCCGCCGCTTGATCGTCTCGTTCGAGTTCAGCGAGGAGGACTCTTATCTCGCTGTCGCTTCCCTGTTGGTCGAAACGCCCGAAGCGTAGGCCGGTCGCATTGGCAACTCGGGGAGCCGGCCAGTCCCACACCGACGTCTGACCTCCGCCCCTTTCCTGCGCCGCTCACTCGGCCTGGAGATGGTCGGTCACTCGGGATTGCATAACGGCATCGATCCGCCGGCTGACCACCGTTCTCGACGGGTCCGACGGTGAGTTCGCGGACGTGAGTTGACGGAAATCAAGTTTTCGGAGATCGACGCCGACGCGGCCGGTGGCGCGAATGCTTCGTCGCAAATCTCTGTCGGAGTAAGCCGAGGATGGCGAAATCGTATGACGCGACGACCAAGGAGTTATTTCAAGCGGATCCCGCCACACTGCTCGCCTATCTCGGACTCCATCCTACGGGGCCGGTCGACGTGATCGACGCCGACCTCTCAACGGTCACCGCCGAGGCCGA
The DNA here is from genome assembly GCA_027451445.1 of Singulisphaera sp. Taxonomy (GTDB): domain Bacteria; phylum Planctomycetota; class Planctomycetia; order Isosphaerales; family Isosphaeraceae; genus DAIDJG01. The sequence continues at coordinate 40,437 of DAIDJG010000050.1, read as the reverse complement.
CCAGGTTTATCGGGTCGGCGGCCCCAATCCCTACTTGGTCCACGTCGAAATGCAGTCATCTGCAGACGCGACACTTCCGCGCCGGCCGCTGCGGTATAATGTTTTACTTGACTACCGGCACGACGCCCGCGTGTGGAGCGTGGCCGTCCTGTTGCGGCCGGAGGCGGATGGCCCGTCGTTATCGGGGCGACTCGATCTTCAACTTCCCGACGGCCGTGCGATCCACGAATTTCGATTCGCGGTGGTCCGGGCCTGGCAACAGCCTGTAGAATGGGTCCTAAACGGTCCGGTCAGTCTTCTGCCGCTCGCTCTCATCGCTGACGTGTCTCCCAACGCGGCTCGCTCGGTTGTGGAGCGCATCGGGCAACGCCTGCAAACCGAAGTGCCACCGTCGAGGGCCGATCAACTGATGGCGTCAGCGCGAATCCTCGCCGGTCTGCGATTCGAGGACAAACTGATCGACGACCTCTTCCAGGGAGCCCGCGTGATGTTCGACGTATTCAACCCGAAGATCCTCGACTATTCATCCGCCAAACCGTGGGTGGTCAAAGGGTGCCGGATCTTCGAGGCGCGCACAATGATCATCGCGCAGGGGACGTTCAAGTTTGGCCCGATCACCCCCGAGAACGAGGCCAGGCTCGAAGCGATAAAGGATCTGGAGCAACTGGAGGCGCTTGGGATTCGACTACTCGCCGTTTCAACCTGGGACGAACTCCTGGCCGTCGAGCCGAAGGTCTGAGCCTAACCCAACCGGAGCCAGGTTGGACCGCTGCACAATCCCAAAGGACGAACGCACGGACGCTCAATCCGGCAAAGTCACCCACCACCCTCCGCCTCGGTGTCGCGAGCTCTCCATGAGAACCCCATGTTGACTGCTCGCAAAACATCGTTCCCAACCTTCCGCTTGCATCCTGTCCAAAAACCGTGGATAATTTGTTTAACAGGGTGCGCCGTTCTCAAATACCGTTTGTCCCCGCCTGGGTGCCCGCTCACCCTCTCGACAAACGATTGAGGCCGTCCGCTAGGACCGATCCCCCCCCTAGGCTTCCGAGTGCGAAGACCATGTACGAGCTCATCCGAGGCCGGACGCGTAACTGCGATGGTATCTCCCGACGCGAAGTGCTCCGAATCGGAGGACTTGGGCTAGCGGGGCTTTCGCTCCCGGCGGTGCTCCGGATGGAGAGCGAGGCCAGCGCGGCGGAGCCGAAGAAGCACGAGAAGCGCAGCGTGATCGTGATGTGGATGCAAGGCGGAGCCAGCCACATCGACACGCTCGACCCCAAACCCAACGCACCAGCGGAGATCCGGGGCGAGTTCGGGGTGATTCCGACTGTGCTGCCGGGTGTGCAGATCTGCGAGCACATGCCCAACCTGGCGCGAAACCTCGACAAGTTTTCGATTATCCGCTCCGGCTATTGCTATAACGCGGGCCACGGGATCGCCGACGCCTACATGCTCTCGGGCTGGCGCTGGACGCCCACGACGGTGTATCCCTCATATGGGTCGGTCGTGGCGAAGGAACTGGGTTATCGGCGCGGGATGCCTCCCTACATCCAGCTTGGGTCCGCCGTCGACCAGAAGTCCGGGGGCGGGCTGGCGGGTTACCTCGGGAACGAGCACAACCCGTTCATCGTGGCCGAGGATCCCAACGCGCCGCAGTTCAACATCGATGGCATCGCGCTGCCGGGCGATATCACGGTCAACCGCTTCTCCCGGCGCAAGCGAATGCTCGATCGGTTCGACCACTGGCAAGCTCGGGTTGAGGCCCAGGTGAGCGACGTTGGGGCCATGGACCGGTTCTATGAGAAGGCGTTCGGCATCGTGACGTCGCCCCAGGCGAAGCAGGCGTTCGATCTCTCGAAGGAAGACCCGAAACTGCGTGATCGTTACGGCCGAAACATCTTCGGTCAGTCGTGCCTGCTGGCACGGCGGCTGGTCGAGGCCGGAGTGCGGTTTGTCAATGTTTCGTACGGCGGCTGGGACACCCACGCCCAGAACTTCACGAGTCTCAAGGATCACCTGCTGCCCAAGCTCGACCCGGGTTACGCGACCTTGCTCGTCGATCTCCAGGAGCGCGGTCTGCTCGACAGCACGATCGTCCTCTGGATGGGCGACTTCGGCCGCACGCCCAAGATCAACTCGGCGGCCGGCCGCGACCACTGGGCCGGCTCGACCGTCTTCGGCATTGGCGGCGGCGGCATCAAGACGGGTCAGGTGATCGGCAAGAGCGACCAGTACGCCGAGCAGCCCGCCAGCCCGATGATCCAGGTCGAAGACATCGCCGCAACGCTCTATCATCAACTGGGTATCCCGCTCGACACCCTCTACACCGCGCCTGACGGCCGGCCCTTCAAGGTCAACGCCAACGGCCGCGTCCTCGACGAACTGCTGGTCTGATCGACATGGATCGAGGAGGGCGAGTGAACCACTCGCCCGGCCTCAGATCGTTGCAAAAACTGCCCCCAGTCTTGTCGGCCTCCGATGTTAAACTTATTGTGGATGGTCTCTCTGGGGATGGCCGATGACTCAAAGAGTGACCGACACACCCCTGAGCTCGATTCGCTACGTCCCGCCTGCCTGACCGAAAGTTCCCTCCGCGCTCGCATTCCCACCCCGACGATGCTGGAAATCCGGGAGCCCACCATGCCGACCCCTTGCCGGTGCGCCCGATTGCGAAACGCTGCACATACCGCTCTTGCCTTTGGGATGGCCCTGTTTCTGTGCGCAGCACACGGCTTTGCTGACGAGTCCGCGCGCCCGCTCGGATTCGTCAACGACGTGGTGCCCATCCTGACAAAGGCCTCGTGCAACTCCGGTGGTTGTCACGCGAAAGCGGGCAATGGGCAGAACGGCTTTCGACTCTCGCTGCTGGGGTTTGAGCCGCAGGAAGACTACGAGCACATCGTCCGCGAGGGGCACGGCCGGCGGGTCTTCCCCGCGGCGCCGGAGCAGAGCCTGCTACTCCTGAAGGCGTCGAACACGGTCCCCCACGGCGGCGGCAAGCGGCTCGACCCCAGCTCCGAAGGTTACAAGCAGCTCACCCGCTGGATCAGCGACGGGATGCCGTACGGTCAGGAGACCGACCCCACGCTCGCGTCGATCGAGGTACAGCCGAAGCGGAATGTGATGAGTCGCCGTAGCGAGCAGCAGCTCAAGGTGCTGGCCCATTATTCCGACGGCGGCACGCGCGACGTCACCCGCATGGCGCTCTACGAGCCCAACGACAAGGCGATGGCGGAGGCTGGCGAGGACGGCCTCGTCAAGATCCTCGATGTACCTGGCAACGTGGCCGTGATGGTGCGTTATCAAGGGATGGTGTCGGTTTACATCGCGTCGATTCCGCTGGGCGCTCCCGTTGTCGAGATGCCCGCGGAGAAGAACTTCATTGATGCGCTCGTGTTCGCGAATTTGAAGCAGGTCGGCGTACCGCCGTCACCCGTCTGCGACGATGCAACCTTCCTGCGCAGGGTCTCGCTGGACATCGCCGGCCGCCTACCCACGGTCGAAGAGACGAAGGCGTTCCTCGCGAACACCGAGTCCGACAAGCGCGATAAACTGATCGAGTCGCTGCTGACCAGTCCCGACTATGCCGATTACTTCGCGGGCAAGTGGACGGCGATCCTGCGGAACAAGCGCGATGATACGAGCGATATTACGTCGAACTTCGCCTTCCACTCCTGGGTACGCGACGGCCTGCTCGCGAACAAGCCCTACGACCAGATGGTCCGTGAGCTGCTGGCGGCGACGGGCACGATTGGCGACAACCCGGCCGTCGCGTGGTACAAGCGTGTGCTCGAGCCGCAGCAGCAGCTCGAAGATGTCGCGCAGCTCTTCCTCGGCGTGCGCATGCAGTGCGCCCAGTGCCACCACCATCCTTTCGAGCGCTGGAGTCAGAAGGATTACTACAGCCTGGGTGCCTTCTTCAGCCGGGTCGGGCGCAAGCCGACGGCCACGCGAGGCGAGGATGTGATCTTCCACAAGCGTGGGATGGCCCAGTTGGAGAACAAGAAGACGAAGCTCCCAGTCAAACCCGCCGTCCTCGGAGGAGAGACCCTAACGATTGCCCCGGACGAAGATCCGCGTCTGAAGCTGGCCGACTGGATGGGCGACAAGTCGAACCCGTTCTTTGCCAAGTCGCTGGTGAACCGCTACTGGAAGCACTTCTTCAAGCGGGGCCTCGTCGAGCCCGAGGACGACATCCGCGAAACCAATCCGGCCACGAACCCCGAGCTGCTCGACGCGCTCGCGAATCACTTTACTGCCAGCGGCTACGACCTCAAGGCCGTGATCCGCGTGATCGTCCAGTCGAACACCTACCAGTTGAGCGCGATCCCCAACGCCTACAACGCGGTCGATCGCCAGAACTTCTCTCACTACTACCCGAAGCGCTTGCAGGCCGAGGTGATGCTCGACGCGCTCGACCAGCTCACCGGTGCCCGGACCGACTTCGCCGACCTGCCGCCGGGCACCCGAGCGATCGCATTGCCGGACAACAGCTACAACCGCAGTTCTCCGTTCCTGAAGGTGTTCGGCCGGCCCGAAGGGGCAAGCGTCTGCGAATGCGAGCGGGTCCAGTCGCCGAGCCTCGCGCAGAGCCTGCACCTGATGAACGCCGGGGATGTTCGGGCCAAGCTCAGCACTGCCGGCGGCCGGGCCGACCAGCTCGCGAAGTCGACCCAGCCCGAGGCGGAGAAGGTGCGCGAGCTCTACCTGGCAGCCTACTGCCGGGAGCCCAGCGCTGAGGAGTTGAAAGTGGCCGAGGCTTACATCACCCGGCCGCGCGTCGACCCGCAAGGCAAACCGCTCGACCCCGCCAGGGCCAAACGGGACGCCTACGAAGATCTTCTGTGGGCGCTCATTAACACCAAAGAGTACCTCTACAATCACTAATACCATGCGCAATCACACAGCGGCCCACCGTAACGCGAGAAGCTCGGCTGAGTCTTTGGGAGGGCGAGGCTCCGTCCAAGCCAGCCTTGATCCGTCGACGAGTCTTCGAGTCGGCGGATCATCGCGTGAGAAGGCCGCGGCGAAGGCGCCTCGGCCCCTGAAGACAGGGGCCAAGGCTCGGCTCGGACGGAGCCTCGCCCTCCCAATTCACAAACTCATTTGCTTCGCTGTTGGACTGTTGTGCCTGGGCACCGGGGCGCTCGCCCAGGAGGTGTGCCTCCCTGCACCTCGGTTGCTCACGATGATGCCGATGGGCGGCCAGGCCGGGACGACCGTCGAGGTCACGATCACCGGTGAGAACCTTGATGGGACGGAGGCGTTGCTCTTCTCCGATCCCCACATCACCGCGCAACCGAAGTCGGTTGACGGGAAGGCGGAGCTCAACACGTTCGTGGTCACGATCGCAGCCGATGCACCCCAAGGCGTGCACGACGCGAGGGTACTGTCCAGGCTCGGGGTCTCCTCGGCGCGGGCGTTTTCGGTGAGCGGGTTGGCGGAGGTGACGCGGACCAAGCCGAACACGACGCTGGCCACGGCCCTCGAGCTCAAGGCCAACTCGATTTGCAACGCCGTGATGAGCCCGAAGGCTGTGGACTTCTACAGCTTCCAGGCCGAGAAGGGAAAGCGGTTCGTCGTCGAGTGCGCCGCCAAGGGAATTGATTCGAAGCTCACCCCGGTGCTCATCATCGCCGACGCTCAGGGGCGCGACCTCCTGGCCGATCGTCGCGGCGGTTTGCTGGACTTCAAGGCGCCGGCCGATGGCAAGTTCATCATCAAGGTCCACGCCCTCACGTTCCAGGGCGGCCCCGCGCACTTCTACCGTTTGGCGTTGATCGAAGAGCCGGGGACGGAATTAGCGCCTCGGCAACCTTCGACGACCACGGTGAGCTCGTTCTCATGGGTCCCGGACGAAGCGTCGAAACTTCCGAAGGTTGCTGAGACCGAACCAAACAATCAGCACGCCCAGGCGCAGAAGATCACACTGCCCTGTGAGATCGACGGACGGTTCTATCCAGCGGCGGACGTCGACACGTTCGAGTTCACGGCGAAGAAGGGCGAGATCTGGTGGGTTGAGGTGGCCTCGGAGCGGCTGGGCTTGCCGACGGATCCGTTTGTCGTGGTGCAGAAGGTGACGAAGGATGGCGCGGAGGAAAAACTCGACGACCTGGTGGAGCTCAACGATATCCCCTTCCCGATCAAGCCTTCGAGCAATGGCTACTCCTACGACGGCCCGCCCTACGACGCGGGGTCGGCCGATGTACTCGGCAAAGTTGAGATTAAGGACGATGGTGTCTATCGCCTCCAGGTGCGCGACCTCTTCGGCGGCACGCGGAACGAGCCTCGGCACATCTACCGCTTGATCATTCGCAAGCCGGCTCCCGACTTCGCCCTGGCGGCCTGGGCGCTTCATATGAATCTCAGGAACGGCGACCGCGCCGCACTCTCGAAGCCGTTAGCACTCCGCGCCGGAGCGACGATGGCGCTGGAGGTGGTCGTGATTCGTCGGGATGGGTTCGATGGCGAGATCGAGCTGGGGATGTCCGACCTGCCCGAGGGCGTCTCGGCCTGCGGGTTGAAGATTCCGGCCGGCAAGACGGTGGGGACGTTGCTGGTGACCGCCGCGGACAACGCCCCCCGATCACTGGGCAACGCCAAGATCTTCGGCCGGTCGCAGATCGACGGGAACACGGTGACGAGACCGGGCCGGCTCGCCTCGATGGTCTGGCCAGTGAAGGATGCGAGCCAGGAGATCCCCGTCCCGCGCTTGCTCACTGACGTGCCGGTGTCGGTGAGCCCTGCGGAAGGCGCTCCCGTTACGGTTGGGCCCGTTGAGGACAAGGTCTGGGAGGTCAAGGCGGGTGAGAAGCTAACGATCCCGCTCAAGGTGACGTGGCGGAGTGAGTTCACCGGTGCATCGATCAAGCTGACTCCGTTGGGGACGGACTTTCGAGGGGTCAAGGAAGTCGACATCCCGCTCAAGGCCGCAGGCGCTGAGGTTGCACTCGATCTCGCGGCATTGAAGACGCCGCCCGGCGAATACGCGCTCGTGCTGCACGGGAGCGCTGTGGCCAAGTACCGCTACAATCCCGAGGCCGTCAAGCTGGCCGAGGAAGCCGAGAAAAAGGCGGAGCAGGAAGCCCTCGCCATCGCGGAGGCCGCCAAGAAGCTCGCTGACGAAGCCAAGTCGGCACCCCCTGAAAAGAAGGCCGACGCCGAGAACACGGCAAAAGCGGCTGTTGGGAAGCAGAAGTCGGCCGAAGCTGCCAAGGCGGAAGCCAGTCGGCGCATGAAGGCCGCGACCAGCGCGGCCGCGCCCAAGGACATCGTCGATATCGTGGTGGCCCAACCCATTCGTATTCGGGTCACGCCCAAGGACTCAAAATGAGCGCGACCCGACGAAATCGCCGTTCGCAAAGCAAGACAACATTACTCCCCCCCTTGGGAAGGGGGGGTTGGGGGGGTGGGGAGTCAGCGCTCGCAGTCGGCTGGTCCGGTGCCGCTCAAGTGTTAAGGGCTGGCGAGCGGTTCGTGGCGGAATTGCTCGCAACGGGCGGCCACTGCCCACCCCCCCTACCCCCCCTTCCCAAGGGGGGGAGTTATGAGGTTGCTCCGGTTGCGAAGGGGGTGCGGGCGGTCGACGTTTTACCATTTCGCCGAATCGCTGCCGCCATGTTCCTGGGCGCCGCGTTGCTGTGTCTGACGAACCCGCCAGCCCACGCTGCCGACGTCGACTTCTACCGCGACGTCTATCCGATCCTGAAAACCAACTGCATCGCCTGCCACAACAAAACCACGACCAAGGCGGCCCTGAACATGGAGTCGCCCGAGACGATGCGCAAGGGAGGCGACTCCGGCGAGGGTGTCGTACCTGGCAAGTCGACTGAGAGCCTGATCTACGAGGCTGCGGCTCAGACCGGCGACCTCGAGATGCCGCCCAAGAACAACAAAACCGGGGCCGCAAAGCTCAAGCCCGAAGAACTTGCGTTGCTCAAGACGTGGATCGACCAGGGAGCCAAGAGCTCCGTCAAGCAGGCCCGGCAGGTCGTCTGGCAACCGCTGCCCGCGCGAATGCAGCCGATCTATAGCGTCGCCCTGACGCGCGACGGCCGGTTCGCCGCCTGTGGCCGCGCGAACCAAATTGACGTGTACGACCTCGCGACGCGACAACTCGTCGCCCGACTCGCCGACGACACCCTCAAGCCACCTGCGGCGCACAGGGCCTTCGTGCAGTCCCTCGCAATCAGTCCCGATGGGACGAAGCTCGCCTCCGGGAGCTTCCGCGAGGTGAAGATCTGGCGGCGGGAGAGTGCGGCCGTCTCGTCGACGAAGGGCGACCCCGCACTCGGAGCGGTGATCTCCGCATTGAGCGGGGACGGCCATCAGGTCGTGTGCGCCAACAAGGCGGGAGAGCTGCACGTTGTCGACTCTGCGATGGGGAAGGTGATCAAAACAATCCCAACCGGAATCGCTGCCAATATCACCCTTTTGAGCGTATCCCCAGACGCCACGCATGCCATTGTCTACGTCAGCGATGCAACGCTCAGCTTGTGGAGCCTTGCGAGCGGAGTGCGCATCGCGACCAAAGACGGCGTTGCCGGGGTGCACACCGCAACGTGGACGCGCGACGGTCAGGCCATCATCACGGGAGGCGACGACAAGGTCGTGCGGATCTGGCCTCGCCCGACAGACGGAAAGGCGGAGTTCGCGGCGCCGAAGGAACTGAGCGGCGCCACGGGTGCGATCACGGCGCTCACGTCTGGACCCGACTCGGTCATCGCCGCAAGCGCCGATGGCAAGGTCCGCGTCTGGAACAGCGCCGAGGGCAAGCCCGTGCGGGAGTTCCCCATCGCCGGCGTCGGAGCCCTTGCGCTCTCAGCCGACGGCAAACAACTCGCGACGGGTCGGGCGGACGGGGCCGTCCAGATCTGGGACCTCGCGACGGGAAAGTCCCTGATCGAGCTCCGTGGCGATGCCGAGTCGAACGCGCAACTCGCCGGCCTGGATTGGCAAGTCGCCGCCCAGGCGCTCGAAGCCTCGTATCAAAAACAAGAGGTCGCGCGGATTGAAGCCGTCAACAAAGCGGTCGACGATCGGCTCAAGAAAGTGAACGAGACGATCGCCAACGTGCGGAAAGAACTGGTCGAGAAGGACAAAGCGCTGAAATCGGCGACCGAGGCGAAGGACGCGGCCCAGAAAGCCGCCGACGCGATCGCCGAGCAGATCGCCAAGGCCGGCAAGCCCGACCCCGCGCTCGAGAAACAACAAAAAGACGCCCAGGACAAGCTCACGGCCGCAACAGCCGCCGAGAGCATGGCGATGGCCGCGTACAAGGCGCTTGAGATTCATCTCAAGGACGCCGAGTTCGAGGCCCAAAACTTCATGGCCGCCCAGGCGAAGAACCAGAGTGCCATAGCTTCCGCTAACGCGGCGGCGGCAAAGGCCAAGGAGGCCCAGGACAAGGCAACCGCGGATTCAGCCGCGTTGAAGAAGGCCGTAGCCGAGCGAAGCACGCCACTCCTGGCGGTGCGATTCTCCGCGGACGCGCAGACCGTCGCGGCCGCGTTCGGCGATGGCTCGTTGCGCGTCTGGGCCATCGCTTCCGGTGTTCCCATCGAGCATGTCGTCGGCACGGCCGCGACCGCTCTTGCAGCCTCGGGTGACGGTGGGTTCATCGCGAGCGCTCCGGATGGATCACTCGCCCGCGTCAGCTCGAGCGTCCGATGGGTTCTGGAGCGCACCCTCGGCGGCGAATCGGCGACGTCGCCGTTCGTCGATCGCGTGAACGCCGTGCGCTTCAGCCCCGACGGGAAAACGCTCGCGGCCGGTGGAGGGGAGACGACGCGGTCGGGCGACATCAGCCTCTGGGACGTGGCGACTGGTCAGATGATCCAGGAGTGGAAGGAACGCCACTCGGACGCCGTGCTTAGCCTCGACTTTTCGGCGGACGGCACCCGGCTCGCCTCCGGAGGCGCGGACAAGATCGCGCGGGTCACGGAACTCGCGAGCGGCAAGGTCGTCAACATCTTCGAAGGACATACCCATCACGTCCTCGGCGTCTCGTTCCGCTCCGATGGACGCATCCTCGCCACCGCGGGGGCGGATGGCACCGTGGTCGTGTGGGACATGCTTTCCGGAGAGCGGAAAAAGAAGGTCGAAGGATGGAGCAAGGAAGTGACCTCGGTCCAGTTCATTGGCGCCACGAACCAGATCGTGACCTCGTCTGGTGACAATCTTGTTCGCATCGTCGATGATAATGGAGGACAGGTTCGAGCCATGCCGAAGACGCCCGATTTCCTGCAATCGGCGGCCAGCACGCCGAACGCCGGTGCGCTCATCGGTGGTGGCGAGGATGGTTTGCTTCACCTTTGGAACGGCACGAACGGCCAGGAGCTTGCAACGTTCGGAGCCGTCGCGAACGCACGAACGCCTTGACTGACGTCGGACACTGGAGTTCCTGATTTCCCCGAGCCCTCTCAAAGGCGCAAACCTATGCCATACTCGACTCGATCGTCGGTCCCCTGCCCCGGTCCGTTCAGCCGGCGCGGGTTTATGCGTATCGGGCTGTCGGGCTTTGCGAGCCTGAGCTGGCCGGGTCTGATGCAACTTCGGGCCGCGAGCCCGGTCGCGTCAAACAGCGACAAGGCGGTGATCATGGTCTGGCTGCCGGGCGGGTGCTCGCACCTCGACAGCTACGACCCCAAGCCCGACATCGGCAGCGAGTACCGCGGCCCGTTCAAGACGATCGACACGAAGGTCCCCGGGTTGCAGCTCACTGAACTCCTGCCCTTGCACGCGCAGATCGCCGATAAGTTCACGGTCTTGCGCTCGATGAACCACCGAGGCCCCGGCCACCCCGCCGGCTCCATGCAGATGCTCTCGGGCGACACCGATGAGCGCGACAAGACAAAGCCCAAGCTGCCGGACTGGATGTCGGTGGTGAACTATCTCCGCTCCAAGGGATCGCAACGGACCAACCCCCTGCCCCGCTACGTCGGCGTGAATCCGCCTCTCGAGTACAACGGCCCCGCATATCTCGGCGACGCGTACTCGCCCTTCGCCGTCCACGATGACCCGAACCGTCCCGGCTTCGAGGTGCCCAACATCGGCCTGTCCAATCCCGCGGAAGGGATCCGGTTGGGCGACCGCGTGGCGCTTCGCAAGAGCCTCGACAACCTCGAGCGTAGCTTCGACCGCGAAGGCGAGCTCGGTGCGCTCGACCAGTTCGAATCGCAGGCGATGACCCTCTTGACCAATCCCCAGACGCGCAAGGCGTTCGACCTGAACCAGGAAGACCCCCGCGTTCGCGACCGCTACGGGCGGAACCGCTGGGGGCAGCAGCTCCTGCTCGCCCGCCGGCTGGTCGAGGCGGGTGTCGAAGTGTTGACCAGCAGCCTGAACGGTCCGCTCTGCGGCCGGGTCGGCAACTGGGACGATCACGCGGTCAACCACCACGTCTTCGATGGCATGCGCTTCCGGGCCAGGGCGTACGACCAGGCTGTGACCGCGCTCATCGAAGACATCTACGCGCGAGGCCTCGACAAACGCGTGCTCGTCGTCGTCACCGGTGAGTTCGGCCGCACCCCCAAGATCGAATACGACCGCAGCACCGGCGCGGGGGACGCCAGCGCCGCCGCAGGCACGATCCAACCGGGCCGCGATCACTGGCCGCGCGCGTTCTCAAACATCTGGGCCGGCGGCGGCATCACCACCGGCCGCGTCATCGGCGCGACCGACAAGCGCGGTGAGGACGTGACCGAGCGTCTGTGCAGCCCGGGCGACTTCCTGGCCACGATCTATCACCACCTGGGCATCGACGGCTCCAAGGTCCTCATCAACGACTTCAACGGCCGCCCCACACCCATCGTCGATCATGGCAAGCCGATCACCGAACTGATCGCGTGAGTGCTTGAGACCTAACCCCCCCAAGGGAACGGGCACATGAGAGTCCATCCGCAAACGATCCTTCTCGCTGGCGCGCTCGGTCTAGGGACACTTCTCGCGGCGACTGGCCACGCCGGGGCCGATGAACGCGTCTCGTTCACGACCGACGTGCAGCCGATCTTGACCAAGCTCGGCTGCAACATGGGCACCTGCCATGGCGCCCAGTACGGCAAGGGGGGATTCAAGCTTTCGCTCCGTGGCTTTGACGACGCCTGGGATTACAAGGAGATCGTCCGAGGCGCTTTCGGCCGCCGCGTCTACCTCGGCGACCCGGCCACCAGCCTGCTGTTGCAGAAGCCCACCGTCGCCGTACCGCACGAAGGCGGCCGCCGGCTGATCAAGGATTCGTGGGCCTACCAGACGCTCCACCGCTGGCTGAGCCAGGGGGCCCATGGTCCCGATCCCAAGGACCACAAGTTGAAGTCGCTGGTGGTGACGCCCGCCGAGTCGATCCTCCAGCCCGGCCAGCAAGTGCAGGTCGTCGCCAAGGCCGTCTACGAAGACGGCTTCGAGGAACCGATCGCGAACAAGGCCGGGTTCGACTGCACCGGCACATCCATCGCCGAGGTCGACGGCGCCGGGCTCGTCACCGCCAAGGGGAAGGGCGAGACCGTGGTCATGGTCCGCTACCTCGGTACGGTTGCCGTGTCGCGAATCATCGTCCCCCACGGCACCCCCAACGGTCTCGACCAGTTCGCACGCAACAATTACATCGACGATCTCTGGGTCGCAAAATGGCGCAAGATCGGCCTCTCGCCTTCGGTCCTTTGCGACGACGCCGAGTTCTTCCGCCGGATCCACCTCAGCACGATCTCCACACTCCCTAGCCCGGCCGACGTCAAGGCCTTCCTTACGGACCCGAGCCCCAACAAGCGCGAGAAGGCCATCGACGCCGTCCTGAGCCGACCCGAGTACGTCGACGCCTGGGCCTACAAGTGGGGCGACCTGCTCCTCAACAGCCGCCGCTCGATCCAGAAGAAAGGCATGTGGTCGCTCCACAACTGGCTCCGGGCCTCGTTCCGCGACAACAAGCCGATGGACAAGTTTGCCGATGAGCTGATCACGGCCGTCGGCAGCCCCTATGCGAACGGGCCGGCCAACTTCTACGGCATGGGCTATAGCGAGGAGTGGACCGCGAGCACGGCCCAGGTGTTCATGGGGGTCCGGCTCCAGTGTGCGAAATGCCACAACCATCCCTACGAGAATATCCTTCAATCGGACTACTACAGCATGCTGGCGTTCTTTGCCCGAGTGGGCAAGAAAGGAAGCCAGGAGTTCGGCCTCGCTGGGGGCGATACGGTCATTTACGTGGGCGAAGGGGGCGAGGTCGGACACCCTCGCACCGGCGCGATCTTGAAGCCCAAGCCGCCGGGCGGGCCGGTCCTCGACGATCCGATCGACCGGCGCCGGGCACTCGTGGGCTGGCTCGTGCGCAGCGACGATCTGACCTATGCCCGCAACCTCGCGAACCGCTACTGGGGTTACTACATGGGGCGGGGACTGGTCAATCCGATCGATGACGTTCGCGTCACGAACCCTGCCTCGAATCCCGAACTGCTCGATGCGCTGGCGAAGGATCTGGTCGAGCACCACTACGATATCAAGCACCTGATGCGAACGATCATGCGTTCGCACGTCTATCAACTGACTGCCGTCTCGACATCGGAGAGCCGGGTCGACAGCGATAACACGTACTGCACTCACTTCCAACCCAGGCGTCTGAGCGCGGAGCAGTTGCTCGACGCGGTCGACTTCGCCTGCGGCACGCAGGAAAAATTCCGCGAGCTGCCGCTCGGCTACCGCGCGATCGCCCTGCCCGATCCCGACTATGCCTCCGACTTCCTCGACGCCTTCGGCCGGCCTCGTCGTGCCGTGCCGTGCGAGTGCGAACGTAGCGGTTCGCCGACGATGACCCAGGCACTCTTGATGATGAGCGGAGGCCTGATCAATCGCAAGGTGGCCGACGGCCAGGGGCGAATCGCCAAGCTGATCAAGGCGAACACGCCGCCCGAACAGGCGGTGGACGAGTTGTTCCTGGGCACCCTCTCGCGGCCACCGTCGCCCGAGGAGCGCAACGATGCGCTCGCCGAGTTGAAGACGGCGGCGAGTCTCAAGGAAGGGCTCGAAGACCTGCTCTGGACGATGCTCAACACCCGGGAATTCCAGTTCAATCATTGACGGTCGCCGCTTCGAGGTCCCCATGCGCCACGTGTCGCGGTGGTTGAGTCCCGCCTTTGTGCTTGCTGCGGGAACGGTGTTTGCCCAGACTCCGAATCCCGAGATCATCCACACCCTCCCAAGCGCCGTTCAGCGCGGGCAGTCCAGCGAAATCACGGTCGTGTCGAACTCGCCCGCGCGGGCGTTCGCTGGTGCCTCGCACGTCTTCTTCGAGGGTGAGGGTCTGAGCGCCGAGCCCATCCCGCGCGGCGAGAAGGACCCCGCCGACCGCGTGAAGCTCAAGGTCACCGTGGCCCCCAACGCCGCGCTCGGGATGCACGAGTTCCGCATCGCCACGGCTCACGGGGTTTCGTCACTGGGCGAGCTGGTCGTCGTCGATCAGCCGGTCGTGGTCGAGAAACCCGAGGACCACGGCACACCCGAGAAGGCTCAGCAAATCGCGATCGGCCAGGTGATCTCCGGCACGGTCAACGCGAAGGAGCAGGTTGATCTTTACAAGTTCTCTGCGCAGGCCGGTCAGGAAGTCACCTTCGCGATGACCAGTCACCGCTTCTACTTCAAGCGTCACAACCAGATCGAGAACATCGACCCAATCCTGGTCCTGTCCGACGCTTCGGGACGCGAACTCGCATCGAATGACGACTACTACTTCGGCGACCCGCTGCTCCATTACAAGTTCGAGCAAGCCGGCGACTATTACCTGACCGTCCGCGATGTCGACTACAACGGCTCGCCGTACTTCGGTTATACCCTCATCCTCACCGACCGCCCCTACGTGAACTCGATTTTCCCGATGGCGATCGGCCCGGATGGTCCGCGAACGTTTACCGCGAGCGGATTCATGCTCCAGAACGGTCCGCTCGAAGTGCGTGATCTGCCGGCTCCGGCCTCTCTGGGAACGCACTCCGTGCCGTTGACATCCGGCGGCGTGGCGACCAACGCGGTGACGCTGGAGGTGACGCCTTGGCCGATCCAGACCGAGGTCGAGCCGAACAACGAACGTACACAGGCTAACGTCGCTCCCACGCTCCGGATGGTCTTCAACGGCCGCATGGATCAACCCAACGACGTGGACAATTATGCGTTTGCTTTGAAGGCCGGTCGGGCTGTGCGTTTCGAGGTCAAGGCCCGCCGCAATGGCTCGAGCCTCGATTCCAACCTTCGGCTCCTGACGGAGAAGGGCGACCTCGTCGCGTCGGCCGACGATGCGCCTCGGACCAAGGATTCGCTGCTGATCTATACTCCGCCTACTGACGGTGTTTATATCCTGCAAATCCGCGATCTGCTTTACCGCGGTGGACCCACCTTCGGCTACATTCTCTCGGGTTCGTACGAGGAGCCCGACTTCGAGATCGCCTGCGACGACGACAAGGCCAGCGTCGGTCCCGGCTGCGCCGCCCCCTGGTTCGTCCGTGCAACCCGCCGCGCCGGCTTCACCGGTCCGATCGAGGTGCGGGTCGAGGGCCTGCCCGCAGGGGTTTCAGTGAATCCCCTGACGATCCCTGCGTCGATGACGGACGGGTGCCTCGTCCTTCAAGCGACTCCGGACGCCAAGCCGGGAGCTTCGGCGGTGAAGGTGATCGCGAAGGCCAGCGTGAACGGCATGGACGGCAAACCTCACGACGTCGAGCGCCGGGTGCAGCCGATGCAGGAGCTCTACATGGGCGGCGGCGGGCGAGCCGTCTCGCCGGTGGAGACCCATGTGGTTGAAGTGGTGTCCGAGTACGACATCGCGGCGGTCAAGGTCAACACATCGAGCATCTCACTCAAGCCCGGGGAGCAGACCGCGGTCGAGGTCGAAGTTGTGCGCAGGCCAAACTATAAGGGCCGCGTCACTCTGGACTTGACGCTTCAGCACCTGGGCCAGATCTTCGGCAACCCGGTGCCGC
The DNA here is from genome assembly GCA_027451445.1 of Singulisphaera sp. Taxonomy (GTDB): domain Bacteria; phylum Planctomycetota; class Planctomycetia; order Isosphaerales; family Isosphaeraceae; genus DAIDJG01. Next base: position 24,478 of record DAIDJG010000050.1, on the reverse strand, counting down.
CAGGGGTCAAGTTCGTCGAGGCCGGGAGCAAGACGTCGCTCGCGCCCGAGGAGTCGAAGGGGAAGATCATCCTCAAGGCCGACGCCGATGCGAAGCCGGTGGAGAACGTACCAATCGCGGTGGTGGCGTATGTGTCGATCGACTTCGTGGTGAAGCGGGCTTATGCGAGTACACCGATCGGCATCACCGTGACGTCGGTCGGAGAATCCGCGTCGGCGAAATGATGGCGGATGATCGCGGACGAGCCGCCATGATAACCCTTAGAAGTATACGCGTGTCTCAGAAATCAGACCCGTTGCTCCGTTCACTTTCAGCGGCTTGCCCACTCCTGGAAGATATGCCCACGATCTTCAAGGAACTTCGCGAGAGATCTGTCACCTTTACGCATCCGCCTCAGGTCCATCGCCGAGATGATATCTTCGGCATGCTCGATACCTCCGATCAACGGTGTAAGGCCCGCTTCTCGGACTGCTTGAGTGAGCAACGTCTTGTACCGTGCGCGGTCGCATTTCAGGTCCGGAGCGTTGCACCCCTTCCCCAATGCCGCCTTGAACGCCGCCGAATCGAGCAGCAGCCAGCGCTCAATGTGCGGATCGGGGATCGCCAGAAGCCGCGGAATCGGCAGATCCTGAACGATTGATTCGAGCTCTTTATAGCAGTCGTTGAACCCACGGCAATTGGAGTCGATCGCTACCACAAGCAGATCAGGCTGTGGGCTGCTTGATCTTTTCAGGTCGCATAAATATTTCTTAAACTCAGAAACAGCTTGACCATGTCCGCCTCGCACGCTGTACTTATTCAGCGTGATCTGCACCTCGAATTCGCGAGCGTGACGATCGAGAAGCGCTCCGATCACCGCTTCATGACCGAAGTCCTCGGCGAACATGACGACCTCACGCATCAAAATCCCCCCGTAGCACTCGTTCCGAAACGAGGAGCTGTTCGCCATCGTCATCGAGGTGATCTTTGATCATCTTGTTCGCGCGGAAGAGTGGCCCCCAGCTATCGAGGGGATCGATGACGGTCTGTCCTTTGACCTTCCGACAGACAAACAACGAGTCGTTTTTGATAAGATCGAGCAATGTGGGTGAATGGGTAGTCACGATGAATTGAGTGCCGCTACCCGCGGCTCGGGTTTCTAGGTACTCCGCGATCTGACGGATCCGCCGCGGATGAACACCGTTTTCTGGCTCTTCGAAACCGATGAGAGCCGGTGGATCCTTGGCTCCCCCGAGGGCAAGCAGCCCGAGAACGCGCAGAGTACCTTCTGAGAGAACGCGTGCCGGGATCGGTGTTCGCCCCTCCATGACCTTGAGCTCAACTTCACCCAAGTTGTTGACCCCGACATCGATGCCCGTGATCGTCGGAATCACCATGCGCAAGGACTTTTCGACCGCGCGGAATTGGCGGGGATCGAGCGCGCGTAGCGTGTTCAAGAACGAAGCGAGCTCTTCACCCATCAACCCGATGTGCCGAACCTCTTTGACCGGGTTCGGGGCGCGCATGCGTTCTCTCGGTTCAAAATAGAAGAAGAACCAACTTGCCAACTCGTGCCGCATTGCGACAAGGTGTGGATAATGAGGCGGATACAACGGGAGTGACAGGAGGCTGTGATCAAGATAGCGCTCGTAATAAGTGGGGTGCGCCTGTCTCTCCATCCGAAGATGAAGGCGTCCTTCGACTCGCTCGAGGAACGGCATGCGTTTCTTGGTTGGTTCTCCCTGATCGTTCAAGGCCGCCAGATACTCATCGGCCACTCGCAGGATTCCCGACCTTGGGAGGACTTCGACTTCAATCTTGTATCGGAGATGCCGCTCTCGGACGAACGAGAGCTTGCTCAACTCCGACCGATGCCCATTCCCCGATTCCGAAGGAGGAACGCGCCGCATCTCCCGGATCTGCTGGTTGACTGACTCGACGAGAGAGGGGGACAACTCGACGTCAGCCTCGATCGTGAACGAAGCAGCGTCTTTCTTGAGAAGCCCAGGAATCCCTTCCTCGCCAAACGAAAAGGATTCGAGCGGAGTGCCACGGTAAGGCGGTTCGAAAGCGTCCTTCAGGGACCGACTGCTCGCAATCCGAGACAACAGTTGCAATGCGTCTAGGAAGTTACTCTTCCCCGCTCCGTTGGGTCCAAACACCACCGCGAGCGACTCTAGGGTGACATCGACTTCATCCAAAGACTTATAGTTCCTGATTTTTATTCGTCTTAACATTGATGCCTCAGAGGGAAACCCTGCCCGTTGAGTTGACGTCTCGATTGGTAAACGAGTTGGCACATCAAACGGGCGGCCGTCAGGACTGTTTAAGGTTTGGGGAGCGAATGACTCACAACGATATCGCTGTAATCTTACACGGCAAATAGGAAGAAAGCGCCACCGAGCTCCGGCTTTGGGGACGATTCGGTGTCGACGATCGGCAATCGTGCGCGGCGGCTGTCCCTAACGACCGGGCGCGCGCCTTGCTCGTCGGAGGGCCGAGCTTCCCTGCACCAATCGTTCGAGGGTATCTTGGCTCTATAGGTCGATTTTGAGGGTCGAAGTTTGGACGGGGAGGCGGACAATAAATGCAGGTGAATACGTTGAATGGATCTTTCCGATCACAGATCGTTCTCCTGGCGGTTGCTGTATTCCTGTTCGCTTGGTCTGCGGCTTCGGCCGTCAGCGCGAGTCCGCGCGCAGCACCGACCAACGTCCTGTTCATCGTCGTCGACGACCTCCGCTGCAGCCTTGGCTGCTACGGCGACCCCGAGGTGAAATCGCCCAACATCGACCGCCTCTCGGCACGCGGTGTGCGTTTTGAACGTGCCTACTGCCAGTACCCCGTCTGCAACCCGAGCCGCACGTCGTTCCTGACGGGTCTGCGCCCGGACACGACGGGCATCCTTGACAACGAGATCCCCTTCCGCCGGAAGATGCCCAACGTTGTGACCCTCCCCCAACTCTTCCGCGAACACGGCTACTTCTCCGCGGGTCTGGGAAAGCTCTTCCACCAGGGTCTCGACCCATCGGGTAACCGGGTATTCTTCCAGGACGCGAAATCGTGGGCCGACTGCCGCAATTTCGAGGCAACCGCCGAGGGACGCCGGGGCGAGGGACGAAGCCTCACCGGCGGCAAACTCGCCTGGTGCCAGTGGCTCGCGGCCGAGGGCGGCGACGACGCGCAGCCCGATGGCCAAAGCGCCGCCGAGGCCATCCGCCTGTTGGAGAAGCACCGCGACAAACCGTTCTTCCTCGGCGTCGGGTTCCACAAGCCACACGACCCCTTCTTTGCTCCCAAACGTTACTTCGAGCTCTATCCCACCGAACGTATCCAACTCGCGCGAGACCCCGAGAACCGCACGCCCGACCTGCCGCTGGCCATCCCTCGGGGGGCCAATCGTGAGGCCTTCGATCAGTTCACGGACCGCGAACGGCGAGAATTCCGGCGAGCCTACTACGCCGGCATCAGCTTCACGGACGCGCAAGTCGGGAAGTTGCTCGACGCGTTGGATCGGCTCAAGCTCTGGGACAGCACGGTCGTCGTCTTCATCGGCGACCATGGATACCACCTCGGCGAGCACGGCTGGTGGAATAAAGTGACGGTGTTCGAACTCTGCGCCCGCACGCCCCTGATTGTCTGGGCTCCCGGAACGAAGGGGATGGGACGGAGCACCTCGGGAATCGTCGAGTTCGTCGACCTCTACCCAACGATCGCGGACCTCTGCGGACTGGCTCCTCCCTCCGGCCTCGAAGGGACGAGCTTTCGTCCCTTGCTCGACGACCCATCGCGCACCGGAAAACGCGCTGCGTACACACAGGTGGTGCGAGGCCGATTTATGGGTCGAAGCGTACGCACCGACCGCTGGCGCTACACTGAGTGGGATTGCGGCAAACAAGGAGTGGAGCTTTACGATCACAACGTCGATCCGCTCGAATATCACAACCTCGCGTCCGACCCGCGGCACTCGGCGATCGTGGCAGAACTGAAAACGATACTCCGGGACGGGGGACACTGAAGCATCTCGTCCGGCGACAGCGTATCGCTTCCGGTCGCGGCCCTCATTCGGTAGCCCCGCTGCTCATTGATTCCCCCCCGCCGCTGCGACAACCGTACGCCCGAGGGAGATCTCGCCTACACGATGATACGTCGTACACATGGCACGTGATAAGTCTTTGCACAACCTCCGACGTGCCACGCGAGCCGACTCCGAAGCCCACGGACACTTTACACTCGAGGTAACCCCTCGTACTCTGTTCACGATCGCCTGCGCGCATCTTTGATCTCTCCGAACGGATTCAACGGGCTGCGACTATGGAAACACCGTCCGCCATGAATTCGGAGCCTGACCAACCTGGCGCAGCCCGAGCGTCGTGGCTCGACCGGCTCAAGAACTGGAGCCGTTACCCTGATCCCAAAAGCGAGCCGGCACCGGGGCACCGGTGGCCTTCGTGGGTCTGCTGGCTGGTCTCGGCTCTGCTCTTGTTCCACGTGACTGCGACAGTGGCCTGCGAGCTCGCGGACCAGTGGGCCACGTCTTCGCTCACGCGGCAGGTTGGCCGCTGGTTTTGGTCGTATATCGTTCTGATCAATCAGGATTATGCACACGCCTACTTCGCGCCGAACCCGGAGCCGAGGACGCCGGTCGTCACGGCGCGGCTGCGGTTCAAGACGGGCGGCCCGTACCACGACGTTCGACTGCCGGACAAATCGACCCAGCCCCGCATCCGGTACGTCCGACAGATCGCGATGGCGTGGCATCTCACCCATGAGTCCAAGGAGGTCGACTTCGCGAAACACTGGTACTGGGCCAGGTCGTACGCAAAGCACCTGTGTCGCGCCCACCCAGACTGCGACCGGATCAGCCTGCTCGTCCAGTGGCACCGCGCTCCCAATCCGAACAAGCTCCTGGACGCCATCGCGCGCAGCGCGGTGCCGGACTACGACTCCGACGACTGGTTCAGCCCTCCTCAGTTGATCGGAGAGTTCGCGTGCGACGACCTTTGAGCGCACTGGGTGGGTTTTTCGACGGTCTGGTCCGGTTCGTGGTCCGCTTTGCGATTGGCCTGGTGTGTTATCCGTTCGACCTGGTCACGACGGCGGGTCGAGCCTGGTACCGCTTCTTCTTCACACCGGCCGAACCGGCTCCGCTCGGCTTGCTCCGCGTCTCGGTCGGATTGCTCTCGCTCTGGAGCCTCTGGACGATCGGCCTCGACCTTCATGCCAACCTGGGGAGCGACGGCTGGGCGAACCCCGAGGCACTCCGCGCCTACTGGAACGAGTGGAAAGCTGGCGCCCCGGCGTGGTCGCTCTGGTTGGTGGTGCCCGATCGCTTTCTCGCCGCGGCCTGGGTGGCAAGCTTGATCGTGGTGGCAGCGTTTACGCTGGGAATCTTCAGCCGGGTTACAGCCGTGCTCTCCTGGATCGTTATGGTTTCAACAGTGCGCCGGGCACCAGTGCTCTTTTTCGGCTTCGACCAGTCGGTTCTCACCTGGCTCATGTACCTCGCCGTCAGCGGCGCGAGCGGTCAAGCGTTCTCCCTGGACCGCCTCCTGGCCCGCGGCCACACTGTCGAACCATCCGTCAGTGCCAATCTGGGCCTCCGGCTGATCCAACTTCACCTGTGCCTGATTTATGCCGTTTCGGGGCTCGCCAAACTCGCGGGCAGCTCGTGGTGGAACGGCGAGGCGGTGCTAACGATCCTGGTTCTGCCCGAGTATCACGTCGGCAACCTCACCTGGCTCGCGGCCTATCCGAAGTTGCTGAACCTCCTCGCCCATGGCACCGTGTTACTGGAGATCCTCTATCCCGTCCTGATCTGGAACCGGCTCTGTCGCCCCGCGCTCCTGGTCGCGATGGTGTTGCTCCACGTCGCGATCGACCAGACGTTGGGCCTGCGCGAGTTCAGCCTCTCGATGATCGCCGCCAACATGGCCTTTGTGTCCGGCCCCTGGCTTCGAGGACGCCCGATCCCCGCCGCGCCACCGACCGAGACTGGTTGAAGTCCTCAACTCGGGATCTCATTCGCATGAAGGACGAATTCCTCGCGACCTTATCGCACGAACTCCGCACGCCGCTCGACGCGATCGTCGGCTGGACCAAGATTCTCCGCTCGTCCAAGGTTGACGAGGAAGATCGGGAAGAGGGCCTGGAGGTCATCGACCGCAACGCGAAGGCCCAGGCCCAGCTCATTGAGGATCTCCTGGACATCTCGCGCATCATCTCCCGCAAGCTCAAGCTCGACGTCGTGCGCGTCAATCTCCAGGAAGTCCTAGAGGAAGCGTTCGCCACGGTCGCCCCCGCCGCCGATGCCAAGGGCGTGCGCATCCAGAAAGTGCTCGACTCACTCGCCGGCCCTGTTTCGGGCGACCCGCACCGGCTGCAACAAGTGGTCTGGAACCTGCTGAACAACGCGGTGAAATTCACTCCCCGAGGGGGCCAGGTCCAGTTGCTGCTGGAACGCGTCAACTCGCAAGTGGAAATCAGTGTCATTGACACAGGGATTGGCATTTGGCCGGAGTTCTTGCCGCACGTGTTCGACCGGTTCCGCCAGGCGGACGGGTCGACGACCCGTCGACATGGAGGACTGGGACTGGGCCTCTCGATCGTCAAGCAGTTGGTGGAGATGCACGGAGGCTCCGTGCGCGTGAAAAGCCCCGGCGAGGGACAAGGGTCAACCTTCGTCGTCGCCCTGCCGATCACCGTGGTCCATCCAGAACAACAAAATAGGATCCGACCGGCTGAGCCGGAGAACGGCGATGACGACGACTGCGGGGGTAACGACCTCGACGGCCTGCGCGTCCTGGTCGTCGACGACGAGCCCGATGCGCGTGCGCTGATGAAGCGGGGTCTGAGCGATTGCGGGGGCGAAGTTGCAGTGGCGGGATCCGTGGCGGACGCGTTGACCCTTATCGAAAGCTTTAAGCCGGATATCCTGGTCAGCGACGTTGGCATGCCCGACCAGGATGGGTATGATTTAATACGTCAGGTGCGGAGACGGCTCTCCGCCAAGCATCTTCCCGCGGCGGCCCTCACGGCATTCGCGCGTTCCAAGGATCGGCTCCGAGCGTTGCAGGCTGGCTTTCAGGTACACATTGCCAAACCCGTGGATCCGGAGGAGTTAGTCGCCGTCGTCGCAAGCCTGGCGGCACGGACGGGGAAAGAGGCTTCATCATAATCTCATGGAAGGATCAAAGGACACGACACCCATGCGAATCCTCGTGGTGGACGACAGCGTGGACACCGCCCGGATGATGGCGGTGCTCCTCAAGGCTGAGGGACATCAGGTGAAGACCGCTTTCGACGGACCCGACGCACTTCAGATGGCTCTCGAATTCCGCCCCGAGGTCGTTCTTCTTGACCTGACGCTTCCCGGCATGAGCGGCGAGGCGGTCGCCGAAGAGCTGCGCCGGACGGAGGGATTCGACGGGGTCGCGATCGTTTCGCTCTCAGGCTACGATGCCGAGATGACGTCGCGCGTCTTCGACCACCACTTCGTGAAACCCGTGGACCACGACGCCTTGAATGAATTCCTGTGCGGTTTGGTGCCACCGCCGATTCTCGACGATGACTCGTCTGACCCCACCTCCGCCCTGCTGGTTCACTCGCACCCGCAGTCCTAATCCTCCGGATTATGTGCACTCGCTCGTCTGATCGGGAACGATCAGAGTGGAGGTGCAAGCGCTGCGCGCTCAGCAGAGTGAGTCGGGGTCGGAAGTCCGAGGGTCAAACTGTGTTCGTCGTGCATTCCTTCGCACACACTCTGACCCTCCGCTTTCGGGAGCTCTGGTCAAAAGGAGCGAACGTTCGCGGAAACTTCCTTCATGGGGTTTCGTCAACGGAGGGCGCGACTTCCGATTCGACCCTCTTCGCTTTCGGCGGCTCGCTCTGTTTTACGGCGCACTGGGGATGAATGCCCGCCGGGGAGTAGACCGTTTGCTGACAGACCGGGCAGCGTGCGCGTTCGGATTGGACGGGGGCGCGGTAACTCTGCGAACTCATAGTAGGAGGTGCTCCGAGGAGGTGTTGAGGCCCGCGAACGCGGGCCTTCGTTCATCACCGATTAATACCGGCCGCCTCCAGATCGTCCACCACGGCCACCACCACCGTAGCCGCCACCGCCGCCGCCACCATAGCCACCACCGCCGCCACCACGGCTACCGCCACCGTAACCACCACCGCCACCACCGCGTTCCTCGCGCGGTTTGGCCTCGTTCACGGTGAGCCGCCGGCCGTTGTGCTCTTGATCGTGCAGGCCCTGAATCGCAGCCTTAGCCTCTGCGTCCGAACCCATTTCGACAAACCCGAATCCCTTCGAGCGGCCGGTGTCGCGGTCGACGATGATCTGTGCGCTCTCCACGGTGCCGAATTCCGAGAACAGACCCTCCAGGTCCGTCTCGTTCACGGCGTAGGTCAAGTTCCCGACATACAACTTCTTGCCCATTCTCGAACTCCCCAAGAGGATTGGCGACCCGCAGGTGACTTTCAGGGTCGTGAAGAAAGTGGGTAAGCACCCATGGCGGGGAATGCGAGAGAAGAGCAAGTGCTGGAAGGGTGAATACCAGCGATCCCGCTCGGTCGTAAAGCCTGCCACCCTTCACCATACCAGGTTGCACGGTCGTTCGGATAGCCCGCGCAGCGAGCGGCGGGCGCGAAATGCGCGAAACGCCCGCCGCACACGAGATCGGGATGATCCTCGAGGAAGGCCTCGTCTTACCGTCGAAGTCCTAGCGTGAGCGTTCACTGATGTAGTTGCAGCTTCTGTAGCGATTCTCTGTGCGCGTGCGAGAACGCTCGCCAATTGACGCTCATTGGCGTTGCAAGTTTCCGATCCTCACTTCGTTCCACTTCGCGCAGCTTGACCGACTGCTCTCGTCGTGGATGTCGTTACCATCGTACTGCATTCAGGACTTCCCGGTCCTTGCGAACCTTGCATCCGGGCAGATCGATGGCGCTCTCGTTGATTCAGCCTCCAGGTAACAGCATTGCCGGTTCCGTGCCGGCGAACCACGCCCCGACCGCCGCTTCCAAGTACGCAAACACCGACCGCCCTTGTTGGGTGCAAGTCGCGATCACCGTCCATATCCGCTCGCACCAGCGGTTCCCTGTCTCACTCCTTGTCCCTTGCGTGATTTGACGGTCGATCACCACGAACCGGATCGCTTGCTCCGCGAGGTTGTTGGTCGGCTCCACTCCCGGCGTCGTGATGAACCGGAGATAACTCTCCCCATGCGTCTCGAACCGCTTCGCAAGGTTGCGGCAGTGAGGACGCTCCGGAACATCGCTCGTGGCACAGCGCAGCACTGTCGACCGCGCTGCCTCGAGTCGGCAACGGCGCCTCGATCTCCTTCCGACAGTGGGAACACCAGCCGAGATGACCACGATGCTCCTGGATCTCCAGCGGCACGTCCTTGATATCGACCTGCTGGATGACTCGAGGCACGATTGTTGACATGGGCTGCAAGTCATGCCCGCAACGAGGACAAAGACGGAGGCGATGGTCAACCGACGCGCCGTTGATGGCTTCCGGCGGGAAGAGGGCGCGTTCGTGCTTGGGATGCCCCGGTTGTCCGCCGATGCAACGTCGATCCTGACCCTCCGGCGGCTCCGGCTTGGGCGGCTTGACGATGTCGGATGACGGCGGCTTGGAGGAGGTCGATGAATCCTTCCGTGCCGCGGCGAGTTGCGCCTGGAGACGTGAGACAGTGGCCTCAAACGCCTGCAGCCGCGCCTCTTGGGCATCTAACAGCGCCTGCAAACGCCGACAATTGGGGCAAGACTTCCGTGCCTTGGATTTCTTGGCTCGCTATGCTACAGCACTGAGCGAGACTACGCAACACTGGTGAACGGCTGCAAAACACGAGACTCGCGAAAGCGACAGGTCACGACATGACGTTGATGGGACAGGATCGGGGCGGGTCGGTCGGGCTGACACGTCGGCAGTTCCTCACCACGGCGGCGGCCCTACCGTTGGCCGGTCGGACGCTGGCTGATGAAATCAAGCTGGCTTCAGGGGCTGACTCCGTACCATTTCGCTTTGTGGCGCTCGGGGACGTGCATTTCGACCGCCCGGAACACCACAATATGGAGTGGCTGCGCCGAGATCACCCGAACGACGTTGCGCAAGTCGAGAATTATTCCCGAATCACCCGCGAGGTCACCCCCAAGCTGTTCAACACGGTTCGGCGACTCGTGTCGGACCCACCGCAGGGAATCCCGATCCGTTTCACCGCACAACTCGGCGATCTGATCGAAGGGATGTGCGGCACTGCCGAACTGGCCGCGCGCCAATGCGAAGAGGCCGTTGCGTTCGTCCGCGACGCCGATCTTGGTATCCCTTTCCGTGCGGTCAAAGGGAATCACGAAATCCAGGGGCCTGGTGCGGTCGAGGCATTCAACCGTGTCCTGCTCCCTGCGCTCTGCGGGCCGGGCCGGAACCAGCGTGGATCGGCCTCGTTCACCGTCGAGCAGGGGTGCGCGCTATTCGCCTTCCTCGACGCTTATGATCCGGACGCGCTCGACTGGTTGGAACACACCCTGGAGGCCCGGGAGCCGCGACACCGACACGTCTTTGTGTTGCTCCACCCTCCGGTGGTTCCGTTTTGTGCGCGCTCGACCTGGCATCTCTACGCCCGAACCGCCGATGCGCCGAAACGCACGGGGCTGCTGAATCTACTCGGCAAACACCGGGCGATCGTCCTATCAGGCCACCTTCACAAGTACGGCGTGGTCGTCCGCAAGACTGACGCCGGCCCCTTCCTGCAACTGGCGCTGATTAGCGTCTTGCCTCGTCACGACGTCCGCCCCCGCGACGAGGTTTCGGGGATCGAACGATACGGCCCGGACCTCGTCACGTTGGAGCCCCGGTTCAGCCCACAGACCGAAGCCACTCGGCGCGAGGCACTGCGTGCAGAGGCTCCTTTCATCACCCACTTCGAATACGCCGATGCTCCCGGCTACGCGCTGCTAACAGTCGGCGAGGAGAGCGTGACGGCCGCGATTCATGCCGGGCTTGACTCCAAGCCCTGGAAGACGCTCGACCTTACGAAACTCCTCACCCAAGGGTGAGCGACGATAAGAGAATGTGATGCTGAGGTGGCATTACTGACGCTGATCGATTTCCGGGTCGCGCGTTTCGCTTGTGAAAGCGATGTTGGTTCGTTTTACCGGCGGTTGCCTACGCCCCCCACCGGCCTTATCCTCTCTGCATACGATCTTGCATCTTGCACCAACAGCCCGACGCCACCGAAGGAGTCGATCATGAAGATGCGTAAACTGGGAAACACCAGCCTGGAAGTTGCCCCGCTGGCGCTCGGTGGGAACGTGTTTGGTTGGACGGCGGACGAGGGCACCTCGTTCCGGATCCTGGATGCGTTCGTGGACGCGGGGTTCAACCTGATCGACACGGCTGACGTCTACTCGCGGTGGGCGCCGGGGAACCAGGGCGGGGAGTCGGAGACGATCCTGGGGAAGTGGCTGAAGCAAAGCGGCAAACGCGACAAGGTGATCATCGCCACCAAGGTCGGGATGGAGATGGGACCGGACGACAAAGGGTTATCGAAGTCCTACGTGGTTCGTGCGGTCGAGCGGTCGCTCGAGCGCCTTCAGACGGACTACATCGACCTCTACCAGGCGCACAAAGACGACGAGTCGACGCCGCTCGTGGAAACGCTGGAAGCCTTTGCCGGTCTCATCGCGAAGGGGAAGGTTCGCGCCATCGGTGCCTCGAACTATTCCGCGGAGCGACTCACCGAATCGCTTCGGATCAGTCACGAGCACAACCTTCCCGCCTACCAGTGTCTCCAACCCCACTACAACCTGTGCGAACGTGCCATATTTGAAGACGGACTGGAAAAAGTTTGCCTTGATGCACAACTGGGTGTGATCCCCTATTATTCTCTGGCCAGTGGGTTCCTGACGGGGAAATACCGTTCCGAGGCGGACCTGGCGCAGAGCCCTCGGGGACCGCGGGTGAGAAACTACCTGAACGACCGCGGACTCCGAATTCTCGCGGCGCTCGACTCGGTTGCCGGTCAAACCCATTCCACCCCGACTCGCGTGGCACTCGCCTGGCTGCTCACCCGCCCGAGTGTCACCGCACCCATCGCCAGCGCAACCAGCGTCGCGCAACTCGAAGACCTGCTCGAAGGAGCCCGGCTCGAACTCGATCAGGACGCGCTCGAGCGACTCGATACAGCCAGTGACTGATGTTGTGAAAAGGCCACAAAAAAGCAAACTCAGATATAGACCCAGTTCGAATCACACTGTTATATTACGAACTGGCGAAATCTTCACGCAGTTACAAGATGACCTAGAGTTCATGAAGAGCCCGGAAACGGCGCTCGAAGTGTTTCGCCGCGCCTTGACGCGAAGCTGCGTCAAGCATGTGGGTTTTGGGGCTTTTCGCCTTTGAATGGGATTGCGGCGGCGGGGAGATTCGGGCGAACAGGGTAGACGTTGGCACACACTTGGAGACGCGGAAGATGCGAAAGCGTTCTCCTCGTGCCCTTCATTCACCTTTTATTTCTGAGCCCCCTCTTGCCTGTGCGACGTTCCGCGTATGATTGAGATACGGCAGCATCGATAGCTGCGAGGCGATGAACACGCCGAAGTTGAAAAAAACGGGTCGATCTCCATGATTCTCATGGTGACCGCGTCACGAATGGAATTCCTACGCGTGTTCGTAACGGGCGCGTGGCGGCATTCCTCACTCTCATACTTCATGGAGTTTGCAACGTGAAGAAGCTCATTGAGCAGAGTTTTCGCGCTTCGTGGTTGAACGTGTTGAAGCGACGGGCCCATTCGCGGCGACAGCGAGCGCTGTCTCGCCGCCTTGCGCTGCCGGCCGGCCTGGAAGGACTGGAAGGCCGCATCGCGCCGGCGGTGGCGGGCGTGTTGTCGTTGGTGGGCACGACGCTGGCGTACACCAACACCTTGGCGGGCAACGTGGTGACTTTCTCGGGTAACGACGGGCACCTGAAGATTACCACGACGGGTGGCACGATCAGTTCGAGCGTGGCGGGCATCACCCCGGCCCAACTGATGGCGGGAACCGCGGTCATTCCGAGTTACGTGCAGACGCTGGCGGTCAACGGCCAATCGGACGTCGTCTCGACGCCGGGTTGGACGTCGACGCGTGCGCTGATCGTGACGGGTCTTTCGATCAGCGAGACCGCCGGCGTGAAGGCCAGGGGGATTACGAACAACGGGTCGGTGATCTCGCTCGGCGGGACGATCGATGCCACAGGAGGATCGCCGAGCTCGGGCTCGGCGTCATTCTCGGGGACCGTGGTGGTTAACACGCCGACGACGATCAAGACGTCTTCCGTCACGTCGGGGAATGTCACGTTTAACAGCCCCGTGTCGGGCAGCGGAGGACTGACGGTCAACGCAGGTACGGGGACGATCACGGCGTATTCGTCGATTACCATTGGTGGCTCGGGGAGCCTCTCGCTCTCGGGCGGGACGATCAACCTGCACGGAACCACGGTCGGCGGATCGACGTCGCTGATCTCGCAAGGTGGTTTGACCCTGGCGAGCAACCTGAACACCACCGGCGACATCCTGCTGGAGGCCAACCAGGCCGGGATCGGATCGGCCGGTTTCTTCCAGGGGACGGCCACGATTTCGACGACCGCGACGGACGCGACGGCCGTGCAGATCATCGTCAACAAAGCGTCCGGCGGGACCGGCAGCGCGACCATCGGCTCGATCTCGACGGGCGCGGGCGGAGTTGTGACCATCGACACGCAGGGCGCGTCCCATAACGGCGGGTCCATCACAGGGATGGGCAGCGGGACGAACGTGTCGGCCGGCGGCCTAGTTGCATTGGCGGGGCCCGGTGGGATCACGCTGAACACGGCGGTGAGCAACCTCACGGTGAACACAGCGACGACGGCCCCGATCGCCGGGAATATCTCGATCAACAACAACACGGCGAACTTGGCGATTGGCTCCATCCCGGCGTCGCCGACGGCTTCCGCGACGACGAACGGCTCGATCAGCATCACGCAGTCAGGTAACCTGACCGTAACCGGTAGCCTCACCGCGGCGGGGACGGGACAGACCGTCAAATTGACCTCGTCCACCGGCAGCGTCTCGGGCGCGGGGAATATCACGTCGCCGACCACCCTGACGATCAGTGCCATCAATGGCGCCATCACGCCGACCGGTACGTTGACGGCCCCCACCCAGAACCTGACCGCGTCCACCGGCATCGGGCCGATCACCATCGGCGGCACGGCAGCGACCACGCTCACGGCGTCGACAGACTCGGGGGGCGTGGCCGCGACCGCCACGTTGGCGCCGCTGACCGTGAACCAGGCGACGGCGAACTCTGGCGCGGTGGCCCTCACCACGTCGGGCGCGGGCGTCGATCTGACCATTAACGGCAACGTGTCGACAGGCGACCCGGCCCTCGGCGTCACCCTCACCTCAGCGAACAACATCGTCGTCAATTCCGGAATTATCAGTACGGCCGTCGGCGACGTGCTGCTCCAGCCGACTCAGAATCTGTCACTCGGGACGGGAACGTCGATCTACTCGGGCAATAACATCACCGTCAGCACTCCGACAAGCGCGGCGGGCTCCGATCTGAACTTCCAGGGGACGATGGTCGCGGCAAACAGCATCACCGTCAATGGGAACTCAGGGACCGGGGACACGACGATCACGTTTTCGGGACCGACGACAGCGAGCGGCGGCAGTGTCGCCGTACACGGGAACGGTACGGGCGGAACCACCACGGTCACCGTTCAATCAGGGACGGCGCTGAGTGCCGGCAATGGCGTGACGATCGATGATCCGGGCAGTACGAACACCTTCGACGTGTTCGTCAATGGATCGATCAACGCGGGTGCCGGCGCGGCCACCATCACCGGCGGCGCGGGGTCCACCGATGTGCTCGTGAGTGCGACAACGGGTTCCATCACGGGAACAGGAGCGGGCGGCGTGTCGATTTCCGGCGGCGCGGGCGCGAGCGCCCTCATCGACGTCGAAGGCGCACTGACATCCTCCGGTGGCGCCGGCACCATTCTGATCACAGGAACCGCAGGCGCAGATATCATCAATGTGGGCGCTTCGTCATCCACCGCGACCCTCACCGCGACCGGCGGTACGGTGATCGACGGCCTCGCCGGCAGCAACATCTATCAGCTCCTGCCACAGGCAGGCAGCGGTATTACGATCAACAACACGGGCCAAGCCGCCGGCGACAGCACGATGGTTGTCGTCGTCGGGGGTACGGCCGGTGTGACGTACAACGTGGCCGTCATCAGCCCCACCCAGCAGACCGTTACCTTCACGAACGGCGACCCATCGTGGACGATCAACGGTAATAACATCAGCGTCAGTTAAGAGTTCGATCGTTACGATCGAAACTTGCGACTGATTTGCGGTACCGCGGTACGATCCTGGGGCTTGCCCCCAGAATGGTGCCGCGATTTGTTTTTATCTCCGGATTCACACGGCAGATCTCGCTAGGGGCGAGTTCCGCTCAACGGAACCGGATTGACGTCCGGCGTTGGGACGGGCTGAACGACTCGTACGACCGTCGGCCGGACGATCTCCACCGGCTGCGGCCGAACAACATAGACCGGCCGGCTGATACCCCACGGTAGCATCCCGACGAACAACAGGATCAACACAATCACCAGCAGCAACCCAAAGCCGCCCGAAGGCCGGTAGCCCCAACTGCGCGAATAGCCGTAATGCGGTAGTGTGCCCAGCAAGAGCGCGAGCAACACGATCAAGAGAATAAGCCCCATGACCGTACTCCGTGAATGTGTTATCGAGCGAGACGTGTACTCGGGAGACTCCACGTGCAATATGCGTGCCGCTTCCCCAGTTCTCGCAGGCTCTCCACCGCGCGGAGCTTTAGCACCTTGCGATCATGTATCGACGCTTGCACGCACCGATCAGGCGATAAGTTCCTTGACGATCTCGCCGTGCACGTCGGTGAGACGGAAGTCGCGGCCGGCGTGGCGGTAGGTGAGTTTGGTGTGGTCGAGGCCGAGCAAGTGCAGGATGGTCGCGTGCAGGTCGTGGACATGGACTTTATTGTCGATAGCGTAATAGCCGTAGTCGTCGGTGCGTCCGTGGACAATGCCAGCCTTGGAGCCGCCGCCGGCGAGCCACATGGTATAGCCGTGCGGGTTATGGTCGCGGCCGTCGTCCCCCTGTGAGGTGGGTGTGCGGCCGAACTCGCCGCCCCAGAGGACGAGCGTGTCGTCGAGCAGGCCGCGCGCCTTCAGGTCGCGGAGCAGGCCGGCGATCGGCCGGTCGATTTCAAGCGCGTTGCGGGCGATGTCCTTTTTGAGGTTGCCGTGCTGGTCCCACTTGTAGCTGTGCGAGACCTGCACGAAGCGCACCCCGCGCTCCGAGAACCGGCGTGCCATCAGGCACTGGCGGCCGAAGTCGCGCGTGGGATCCTGATCGAGCCCGTAGAGTCGCAGCGTTTCGGCCGACTCGCCCGCAATGTCTTGCACCTCGGGGGCCGCCGCCTGCATGCGGAAGGCCAGCTCGTACGATGCGATCCGCCCCTCGAGAGCCTGGTCGGCTTCGGCCAGCGCGAGGTGGTCGCGGTTCATCTCCTGGACCAGGTCGAGCCCGATCCGCTGCATTGCGCGTGAGGTCGATGTGTTGGCGATGAACGGGATCTTCGCCTGGTCGGACGCGATCCCGGTGCTCCCCAGTGGCGTCCCCTGATAGACGGCGGGCAGGAATGCCGAGCTCCAGTTGTTGACGCCGCCGTGGCTCAGGTTCGGACAGATCGTGATGTAGCCGGGAAGGTTCTGGTTCTCGGTGCCAAGGCCATAGGTGATCCAGGAGCCCATGCTCGGCCGCACGAACGTGTCGCTGCCGGTGTGCAGCTCCAGCAGAGCGCCTCCGTGCCGCGAGTTCGATCCGTGCATTCCGTTGATGACACAAAGGTCGTCGACGTGCTGGGCGAGATGCGGGAACAGCTCGCTGACGTGCGTGCCACTCTCGCCGTACTGCCGGAATCGGAATGGAGAGGCGAGCAGGTTACCGGTCTCGCTCGACACCACGCGAGGCTTGGCAAAGGGCAGAGGCTTCCCATGGTCGCGCTGAAGAATCGGTTTGTAGTCGAACGTGTCGACCTGAGACGGGCCGCCGTGCATGAAAAGGAAGATCACCCGCTTCGCCCTGGCGGGAAAGTGCGGCGGGCGCGGAACCAGCGGATTGCGCGGGTCGATTCCCTCGGCGCGGGCCTCGTCCGCGAGCAGACCGGCCAGCGCCAGGGCAGCGAAACCACCAGCGCTTTGCTTCAGCCACTCCCGGCGCGACAGGGGAGATCCGGTGTTTCCGTTCCAGTGCGCGTTCATGAACGTGGTCCCCCGCGCTAGTCGAGATAGATGAATTCGTTTGTACCCAGGAGCGCCTGGCAGAGCGACTGCCACGCTCGGAGGGGTCGGGCCTCGGGCGCGATCCCCTCGGCCGTCAGTTCCGAGTCGAATCGATGGAGATAATCGAGCGCCCGCAGCCGTTCCGGCTCGGTCGGCGGCCGGCCGTAGGCGGAGCGGTAAGCCCGCTCCAGACGATCGGCGTCGGCGAGACCGGGAAGGGCCAGCAGTCGGCGGGCCATGGCTTCGCTGGTTCGCAGGACGAGCCGGTCGTTGAGCATGAAGAGCGCCTGGGGCGCGACGGTGGTGGCCACGCGCTGGCCGTTCGAGGTGCTCGGATCGGCGAAGTCAAACGCCTGGAACACGTCGTAGAGCCCGCTCCGAATGACGGGCAGATAGATCGAGCGACGGTTGACGTCGTATAACACATTACCGCGAGGGCCGGTGTTGTTCACGTAGGCGTGATTGCCCGTCTTCAGGAGCGTGCCTCCGGTCGAACCCTCGAGCTCGCCGCTGACGGCGAGCAAGGCATCTCGGATCGCCTCGGCCTCCAATCGGCGCCGATCCATGCGCCAGTGGAGCCGGTTTTCAGGGTCGGCCAGCGCGGCGTGGGCGTCGTAGCGCGTGCTCATTTGATAGGTGGACGAGAGCATGATCACGCGGTGCATCGCCTTGATCGACCAGCCCGACGCGATGAACCGTTGCGCGAGCCAGTCGAGCAGTTCCACGTGGACGGGCTGATCGCCGAGCCGGCCGAAGTTATCCGGCGAGCGCACCAGTCCGGCCCCGAAATGCCCGAGCCAGATGCGGTTGACCATCACGCGGGCCGTCAAGGGATGCTTGGGACGCGCGAGCCAATCGGCGAGCTCCAGGCGCCCGCTCCGCGAGGCGTCCAGGGGCGTTGGTTTTTCTGAGGACAACACGGCCGGGAAGTGCCGCGGCTCCTCCGCGCCCAGAGTGAGGTGGCTGCCTCGGATGTGGATTCGGAGGTTGGTTACCTTCTGGTCTTCGACCCCCATGGTCGCGGGGAGGACGATTGCTTTCTTCGTGAATTCGGCAAGCTCTCCTCGCAGCTTTTGAAGCTGGGCCGTCGTTTCGGGCGGGAAGTACCGCTCCGGCTCCTTGGGGACGGCAAACGGCCCGGCAGGATCGTCGAGCACGCGACGAAACGTGGCGAGGGCCGGTTCGGCGGCTTGCTTCGAGGCGTCGGCGCGGCTCGCTTCGTCGAACAATTCCTGATAGCGTCGGGCGAGCGTGTCGCGTGTAGCGGGAAGCGGCGGGCGGTCGAGCGCGGCCTTCACCACAGCGTTCATCCCCTCGCGGTCGTGCCACGCGCGGAATGCCGAGTTCGGGTCCGAGCGAGCGTGCGCAACAACGTCTTTCCAGCGTTCGATGAGGCGAGGGTTGAGGGATCGCTCGCGGCCCAGGTCATCGGGCGACTTCAGGTCGCTCGCGGTCAGGCCGTCGGGCAACAGGCGAGGCACGAGTGCGACTTTATCGAAGTGGGGAAACGGTCCGTCGCACTCGAGTCGAAGCGTGACCCGTCCCTCGGGCAGCGCGTAGAGCCCCTCCGCCGTCCAGGTTTGCGTATCCGGATTCCAGGAGCCGGTTGCCGTCTTGGCGGCTTCCGCTGTCTTCAGGGCACCGTTGATCTTGAGCCGGACGGGCCGTGGCGAGGCGGCGGCAAAACGCAGCTCGACCTGGTAGGCTCCGGCCTCGGCGAGTTCCAGGTCGTATTCAACCCAGTTCGGCAGCTCCCCCTTGTTGTAGATGACGCCGATCTCTCGGCCGTAGTTCGAAGTATCGATCGCCACGTTGCCACGGTTGAAGGCCTCGGCTTCCCTGAGCAGCATGCCCTTCGGTGGCGCCGATGCGGCGAGCGGGGACTTCGCAAGTTGGGCGACCTGATCGAGCTGCCAGGCGGCCAGGAGATAGTCCCCGAGCCGGGAGCGCGACTCCTGACCCAGCGCTTTCTTCGCACTTTCCACGAGCGACTGGATCTCGCCGTTACGCCGGTCGGATTCCTTCTTCTGCGTATCGGCAGCAGCGAGTTCGGCGGCGGAGGCCAGCGTGCGCTCGTTCCACATGGCGACAACCCGGTGGTTCTGCATCGACTTGGTCGACTTGAAGATCCCGGCCAACGCGTAATAGTCGGCCGTGGGGATCGGGTCGAACTTGTGGTCGTGACAGCGGGCACAACCGAGCGTCAGGCCCATGAAGACGCGGCCGACGGTGTCGACCTGCTCGTCGATGATGTCCATCTCCATCTTCACCGGATCGTCCTCGGCGAGCATCTTGGGCCCGAGTACGAGGAACCCCGTGGCCGTGAGCCGGTCGTAGCCCTCAGCGTCGCCATCGCTCCGAGGTAGAAGGTCGCCAGCGAGTTGTTCGCGGAGGAACTGGTCGTAGGGTTTGTCACGATTGAAGGCGCGGATCACGTAGTCGCGATAGCGGTAGGCGTTGGCATACGCAACGTTTTCGTCCATCCCGTTCGAGTCGGCATAGCGTGCCAGGTCGAGCCAGTGCCGACCCCAGCGCTCGCCGTAATGCGGCGACGCGAGCAGACGATCGACGACGCGTGCAAAGGCCTCGGGCGTCTCGTCCGCGAGGAACGCTGAGACCTCATCCGGAGTCGGCGGCAATCCCGTCAGGTCAAACGTGGCGCGGCGGATGAGGAGGCGTTTCTCAGCGGGAGGGGCGGGTGCAAGTCCCTTCGCCTCAAGCTTGGCCAGTACGAAACGATCGACCGGCGACTGCGGCCAGTCCGTGGCCTTCACCGAAGGGGGCAACGGGTCGCGCGGCGGCTGAAAGGCCCAGAAGGTCCGGGCGTCGTCGACGACCGGGGATGCGGTTGGGACCGGCGTTGTCGGCGTCTTGTCTTCGGGCCAATGAGCTCCCGAGCGCACCCACTCGACCAGCTCGGCGACCTCGGCGTCGCTCAGCTTCCCCTTCGGCGGCATCCGGAGCTCACCGACGTATCGGACGGCCTCGATGAGCCGGCTTTTTTCGGGATCGCCCGGCACGAGCACCGGCCCCGAGTCCCCCCCTTCGGTGACGCCCGATCCTGAGTCCAGCCGCAAGCCCCCCTTGGTTTTCTCCGAGCCATGACAACTCCAGCACTTCGCCGCAAGGAGGGGGCGGACTTTCTTCTCGAACCGCTCCAGCGCAGCCGGCTCCGGACCAGCGGCGACCGCAAACGGTGTCGAGCCGAGGATTCCCAAGGCGCAGACGATGACACAAGTACGCATTCGGCGCTCCCCATTGGCCGAGCGAACGTTCAACAACTGTTGCATTCTACCTCGCGGGGGATCGACATCCTAGATCCGTTAACGCTCGAATCGGGAATGGTACGGCCACGCCTCATTGGGCAGGGGGGTTGGGGCACACGCGTCAACTTAACGAACGTGATCTTCCCGTTCGCGAGGGAGGAACATATTAGCTCCCCCCCTTGGGAAGGGGGGGTTTGGGGGGGGTGGGCATTGGCCGTCCGATGAGTCCAACTCAGCCGCGAACCACTCGCCTTAGATCAACGGTTGAGGAGCAATGGGAGCAGCCGAATGCGGGCGCTGACTCCCCACCCCCCCTTCCCAAGGGGGGGAGTTATATGTTTCCCTCAGATTCGCAGGAGGCGTGAGCGCGCCGAGCTAACCCTTGTCCTGGAGCGCCGGAGCGCACAGAATAACGCCCAAACCGCGCTGCCAGCCGGTTCCGTCATCGACCGTAGACTCGCTTTGCCCCCTATAAACCCGGTGTCGTCATGAACCGACTCGTCGCCGCCACACTGCTTTTCCTGACTGCCTCGAACGCCCGAGCCGACAAACTCGTGCTCGTCGCCGGGGGTGGAGATGGCCCGGATGGCTCGGCCGCGACCACGGCCAAGCTAATCCAGCCCTTCGGCGTCGACTTCGGGCATGACGGGACGACCTACATTGTCGAGATGCAGGGCGGCGAGCGGCTGCGTGCGATCAATGCGCGCGGGGAATTGATTACGCTCGCAGGCACCCTCGGCAAGAAGGGACACAGCGGCGACGGCGGACCTGCGCTGAAGGCGACGTTCAACGGGATGCATAGCCTCGCCGTTGGGCCGGATGACTGTGTTTACCTGGCTGATACCTGGAACAGTTGCGTCCGGAAGTTTGACCCGAAGGCTGGGATCGTCTCGGCGTTCGCGGGAACCGGCGAGCCGGGCTTCGAAGGCGACGGCGGGGCCGCCGTGTCGGCGAAGTTCGGCCAGTGCTTTTGTGTGTCGTTCGATTTCGACGGCAAGGCGTGTTACGTCACAGATCTCGTTAATCGGCGAATCCGCAAAGTCGACATCGCAACGAAGGTCGTGACGACCGTGGCCGGGAACGGCAAAAAGGGAGTGCCGAAAGACGGTGAATCCGCCGTGAACGCGCCGCTGGTGGATCCTCGGGCTCATGTGGTGGATGCCAGGGGAAACCTTTACATCCTCGAACGCGGCGGCCACGCCCTGCGCGTGGTGGATCGCGAGGGCAAGGTGCGGACCGTCGCCGGGACGGGAAAGGCGGGCTCGAGCGGAGTCGATGGACCCGCGCTGAAGGCCCAGATGAACGGGCCGAAGCATCTGTGTGCTGACCGCGATGGGTCCGTACTGATCGCCGACACGGAAAACCATCGCATCCTGCGCTACATTCCGGGAGCCGAGAAAATCATGCGCGTTGCCGGCACGGGCAAGAAAGGAACGGCCGGTGTGGGCGGTGATCCTCTGAAGGCAGAGTTCAATCAGCCGCACGGTGTCATCGTCCATCCTCGGACCGGCGAGATCTTTATCTCCGACGCGACGAACGGGCGTGTGCTGAAGATCGTCAAGGAGTGACCGCGGTGAGCCCTGAGGAGCGGGATCTGCTGGCGTCGCTGGATCTCAGCCTTCGATTACCCGGCGTGCAAGCAGCGATCAACGTCATCGTGTCGCGGGTTGCCCAGGAGTTGGCGAGACGCGACGGCGCGGTGATGGCGTGGGAACCGATCCCGCTCGCGATCTACGACGGCTCGCTGCCGGTAACGATTCTCTCGAGCTGGGTCTTTATCCTGCGCGGGGCGTCCGCGACCGGTGCGGAGCGACACCCGAACAGTCATCAACGGGTGGTCTCCTTTGTCGGCAAGGGAGACCTGCAAACGGGCGGCCCAGGGCGGTGGGAATCTCATGTGCTGGTGAGCGACGACGATGCCGCTTTGGAACAGCGGTGGGCTTCGATCCCACCGAACGTCTGGCATCAGGCCGTAGTTCGCGACGGCGACTGGGTGGTCGTCTCCTTTCACACAGTCCCGGCGTACGAGCTTATCGAGGAACGGCCAGGACCGGACGACGATGGACCCACGCGACAAAGGCTCTATGTTTCATCGGACGAACGGTCGACGCGCTGACTCGCTCCGTGTTTTTCTTCTTCCTATCCACACCACTTCCGTCGTGTTACTGTAATCTCCACTCGACCCTAGGCTGAACGTTCGGCGTTTCCCATCGGAAGGCGTGCCTACGCCGCCCGCTCCGAGGCGCTGATGCGGACGCTCCCTCGCCACGCAATCTCTCCCTCGAGCCCCCACCGACTCGCCCCGGCTCGCGAGGGGATTTCCCGCGCTCCCCCTGCCACGAAAGGAAACCCACCCATGACTCCTTCACGAATCACCCGTCGTGATGCCCTCAAGCGCCTGGCCGCCGTCGGGCTGGCTGTGCCGTACGTCCGACGCCTTCATGCCGCCGATCCGAGCGAGACGGTCTACCACGCAAGCTTCGGCGCATCGGGCATGGCGGCATCCGACATCGGGTCGCTCACGGGGAGCAAGTACCTCAAGCTCGTGGCCGTGGCCGACGTCGACCTGGGCCGCGCTGAGGGCCTCAAGAAGCAGTTCCCCGACATCAAGATCTACCAGGACTGGCGCGAGCTGCTCGACAAGGAGAAGGACCTCAACTCCGCGAACATCTCCACGCCCGATCATATGCATGCGCCGATCACCATGCGGGCCATGCAGCAAGGCCTGAACGTCTACACGCAGAAACCGCTCACGCAAACGATCTACGAGGCGCGTCAACTTGCGAAAGTCGCCGCCGAGAAGAAGCTCGTCACGCAGATGGGGATCCAGATTCACTCGCACCCTGTGCACAAAACCGTGGTCGAGACGATTCACCAAGGGGCGATCGGCAAGGTGAAGGAAGTGCACAGTTGGAGCGGCAAGCACTGGGGCGACCGGAACCCTCGGCCCGACCGGACGGACCCCGTACCGGCCCACCTCGACTGGGACCAGTGGCTCGGCGTCGCCGCCAAGCGCCCGTACCTGGCCCATTACTACCACCCGGGTGAGTGGCGGAAACGGCTCGACTTCGGCACCGGTACCTTCGGTGATATGGGCTGCCACATCCTCGACCCCGTGTATGGGGCGCTCGCGCTGACGTATCCGATCTCGGTCCGGTCCGAGGGAGGCGCTCCGAACGACGATAGCTGGGGGCTCGACTCTCAGGTGCAGTACGTCTACCCCGCCACGGAGTACGCCGTCGAGAAAGTGACGCTGACCTGGTACGACGGCGACAAGCGACCGCCCGAAGAGGTGAAGTCGTTGATCGGCGAGCGCAAACTCAGCGATCAAGGGTCGATCTACATCGGCGAGAAGGGCGTGCTGTACTCGCCCTACATCGACACCCCTGTGCTTCTCCCCGCCGACAAGTTCGAGGACTACAAGCTCCCCACGCCGGCCGGAGACAACCACTACCTCCAGTTCGTCGAAGCCTGCCGGGGCAATGGCAAGACCTCCACGCCCTTCTCCTACGCCGGTCCGCTGACCGAGTCGGTGCTGCTCGGGTGCCTCGCCACCCGGTTCCCGAAGACGACGCTCGAGTGGAACGCGGAGTCGATGAAAGTGACGAACGTCGCGGACGCGAACCGATTTGTCCGCAAGACCTACCGCGAGGGTTGGGAGGAAAAGGGGCTGTAAGCTGAATCGCGCGCGGCATCGCAGCTCGCTCTTCGCAACGGGCGCGAACCTCATAACTCCCCCCCTTGGGAATTTTGAAGTTGCGCGTTTCGACCGTACCTTCCGAAAGAGGCGAGACGGGATC
The DNA here is from genome assembly GCA_027451445.1 of Singulisphaera sp. Taxonomy (GTDB): domain Bacteria; phylum Planctomycetota; class Planctomycetia; order Isosphaerales; family Isosphaeraceae; genus DAIDJG01. Next base: position 70 of record DAIDJG010000050.1, on the reverse strand, counting down.
GATAGTCGACTTTCGCTCCGCGAAAGAATTCTCTTTCGCGGAGCGAAAGTCGACTCTGGATGCCCGTCCG
>DAIDJG010000049.1 GCA_027451445.1 Singulisphaera sp. | reverse complement strand
TCACCCGAAAAGAACGGCACGGGATCGTGACACCCCGCACACCAGCGTGCGCCTTGCGTGTTGCCGTCGCGCTCCAGCGAGACCTTGCGCGTCTCGCGCACGCTGCTGAGGTACGCCTTGTTGTTGAACGAGCTGAAGTGGTGTGACGAATGGAACCACCCTTTGTACGCGTCCTGATGGCACTTCAGGCAGTAGTCATCCATCATCAACGTTTCGGCCGGAATGAACTTGCCGTTCGCCGTAATCGCTTCGGAAGGATAGAAGTACTTCTTCCCTTCCCGCGGTCCCTTGACGCCAAAAACGCGCGGGTCCTGTGCGTGCAGCAGGGCCATGATCCCGACGAACGCGCCGACGACCACGCCCAACCGTCGCGCCCATTCCCACTTGATCCGAGGACCCGCGAGGCGGTGCTTGACATAGAGCGCAACGGCAATCAATGGGGTGGCGACGTGCAACCAGTAGCCGACGCTACGAATACGGGGGTCTCTGACCTCTAATCCTGGGATACGAAAAATGACTTTGCCGTCAGCGTTTCGGAAGGGAATCTCCCCGAGCCGAACAAGTAGCAATCCCGAACCGAGCAAAACCAGAGCACAGCCCAGGAGCGCGAGCCCGTAGCGCACGGCAGCCTTGTTCGGCCGCTTCCAGGAGGTCGCCAGATGCGCAAAGCCGAAAATCAGGAATGGGACGATGACGGCGAACCCCAGGGCGAGGTGCAGCACGACCATGAGCATGTAGAAGAACGTTTGCTGCGTTGTGCCGAGGTACCATGTGAGCGCGGTGACGCTCGAGAGATAGACGCCGTTCGCGCCCATGAGCGCGAACGTCGCGAGGATGATCCAAAGCAAGGGGCGCAGCCTGGGGCCCACGGCCGGAGTATAGACCCGGCCCCGACGGTCCTGCATCGGACGCGAGCTGGTGGTCATAGAGAACGCTCCAACACCCGGAACGGGGGATCGTCCGGGTGGGCATGGAAATCAGTGAGAGTTTATTGATAACGCGGACAGGCGGCGCGGTTGCGTGCTGTGTGAGTTCACTGCGCGAGTGCTAGACGGATGTGACCGGTGCGGTCCAATCCAATCACTGCTACGGATCGTGCGGTACGTTCCCGACTGTCAGCGCGGCGGCCGATCCAGGCGAGCGCTAAGGAGACAGGATCTGAGGATTGGCGAGGCAGCGGCGGGCGGGCGGACAGACCGAACTTCGGCGTTTGTCCCGAGGACGGTTAGAAGAGCCGGCACGGGTTGGGGATTGGCCGACAGTTTGGGGCCGGGAAGCGCGGGCGTGCAGGGTAGTTGGTTGGCCAACGGGGACGGTGGCGTGATCGTTTCCTGGGTTGGTCGGGTCGACGAGACACTCTCCCAGGGGAGGGTGAGTCCGAGGACGGGCCTATCGGCGACATGGCACCCAGACGCGCGCGCAGAACGAGCGTTGAGAGTTAAGGCGAGCAACGCAAGGACTGCCAGCGTTGCGCATCGGCCATACACACCGGGGCGAGACCGGCTCAAGGTTTCGCACGCTCCCGCAGAATAGATTCCGACCATCGAAGAGCAGAACGCGTTCATTCAATTAGACGAAGCTTACCATGCGGTTGTCAATGGCGGGAAACGGCTCGAATGGTCCCTGTGAACCGGGCTTGCGCAACTCCGGTCGGGTCTGGTAGACTCGAAGGGTCGAGGTCGGGCCAATCCGCGCGCAGGCCGAGGGTCGTGGACGGGGCAGCTTCACGAACCGGAATGGCTGTTGTGGGTGTTTTCCTGCCGTGGCGCGAACCAAAATCATCAATCCATCGTAATGGTCGCGCACGGTGCGCCGCGGATGATCGTTTCTCGGCCTGGGCCTTCTGGGGAGGACTTCCTTTGTTTGCCGGACCTATCATCGCGCGCGAGGTGCTCACGGCCCCCCGCTCTCCTCGTTATTACCTGTGGCGGGCGTCGTTCGCGTGCTTTCTGTTCATCGTGATGTGGACGGCCTGGCAGTCGCTCATCGGCTGGCGTCAGGTGACCGAGTTCGGCGTCATGGCACGCTTCGGTGCCGTGCTGTACGTGATGTTCGCAGTCCTGCAACTTACGCTCATGCTTTTCTTCGCCCCGCTCTTCACCGCGGCGGCGATCGCGCATGAGAAAGACCGGCGGACCTTCACTTTGCTCTTGATGACCGACCTGAGCGATCTCGAAATCGTCGTCGGCAAACTGGTCTCCGGCATGCTCAACATCCTCGTCGCCCTGGCAGGGATCGGGGGGATGCTCTCGCTTTGCGCACTGTTCGGCGGCATCTCGTTCGGGCAGGTTCTCAACCTCATCCTCGTTACGGCCTCGTCGGGCCTGGCGGGGGGCGCGATGGGACTCCTCATCGCGCTTTGGCGCGATCGGACGTTTCAGTCGATCGCCCTGACGGTGCTCACGGTCGTGTTTTCCGTCACAGGGGTTGAGGTTTTCACTCTGCTGTTTCCGACGCTGCAGCTCCTCGGCGTACCGCTGGCGGAGGTACTCAATCCCTACCGTGCGATGCTTGCCGTGTTGCATCCACGGTCGGACGAATTGGTCGGGATCATCGGTGCCTCCAGCCTTGTCTACATCATCGTCCGGCTCACGTTCGCTTCTCTCCTGGTGGCGTTCGGCACGTTCATGCTCCGCAAGTGGAACCCCGGCCGCAACGAACCTCGAGAACTGCGCGAAGGAACCGAGGTCGAGTTCGTGGAAACGCTCGTCGAAGTTGACGAAGAGGCCGCGCAGACTCCGGTGGCCGTGGGTGCGGTGGCGGTGACGGAAAGCGTCACGGTCCACGAGCGGCCGGCACGAGTGGCAACGACCTCCACACAGCGCGCGGGCGCAGGTGGAAATGGAGCCGCGCGTCGTGCAGGACTCGGTGGAGACGACGGAGCGCAGAGCACGACCGGCCTTCACGTCCCTCGCCGGACGCACCGGCGGATCGCGGCTCCCGCGCAACGTTATCGCAGTTCGTGGGACAATCCCATTCTCTTCCGCGAGCTGATGACCCGGGCCTACGGCACCAAGCCCTTGATCATTAAAGGTTGCTACATCCTGCTGTTCGCTCTTGGTATGGGCATGTTCTCCCACTTCGGGTGGGCGATCGAGTCGCCGATGACGACCGGTCTGGGCCTCATTCCGATCGGGCTGACGATTCTGAGCCTGATCCTCGTCAACGCACAGGGAGTAACCTCCTTGACGAGTGAGCGCGACACCGGTGCGCTCGATCTCCTGCTGGTCACCGAGCTCAGTCCCAAGGAGTTCATCTACGGCAAGCTCTACGGCGTGCTTTACAACTGCAAGGAAATGATCGCATTGCCGGTTCTTTCGGCCATCGCGATGTGTGCGCTGGGGAAGCTATCAACGGAAAACACCGTTCTCTTCCTGATCGACTTCCTGCTCCTCTGCCATTTCTCCGCCATGCTCGGTCTGCATGCGGCGATCACCTACACAAACAGCCGTACCGCCGTTGCCAATAGCCTGGGAACGATCTTCTTCCTGCTGATCGGGATTTTGATCTGCGCCTATCTGATCGTACTGAGCGATCGCGAGTTCGGCCGGCAGTTGCTGAGCTTCCTGATCTTCATCGGCGCCGGCAGCGTGGCGCTGTTCGGCTCGCTCGGTGCCCGCAACCCGTCGCGAGCCATCGGCCTGGTCGCCCTGCTGACGCCGTTCTGGTCGTTCTACTGCGTGATCAGCTTGCTCAACGGCGACATCCTCGCCGCGTTCCTGTTCAGCGCTGGGATTTACGGGTTTGCGCTCTTGGCGATGCTCGTGCCCGCGGTGAGTGAGTTTGATATCGCGCTGGGGCGGACGAACGCGATTCAGGGTTAACGCAGCGGGCTGAGCGCGGATAGAGCTTCCTCCGCTCGCGATTGCCTGGGTTGATATGGGCGTTTCTTTACGTCTGATGTGCTCGACGGCTCTCGTAGCACGTCTGCGTGAAAGCGCGCGCGCTTCGAGTAGAACGCGAAATGTCAACAGGCGGTCGTGGGCCGGAAGCAGTCGGTTGGACTCCACGGGTTCGAAGGCGCGGAAAGTGCGAGCTTGTGTGTCTCGCACGGTCTAATTGACCGTCTTCTGGAGAGAGCCAGGGTGGCCAACGAGCCGGTCAGTCGATTCGATCGCGCCCTCGGTCGTGCGGATCGAGGAGGGCGTTCACCAAGAAACCGAAGGAGGCGGCATCCCGTCGCGGCCGATGTCGGGGCGGATGGGGCCGGGAGAGTCCAATGAGCCGAACATGCGGGTCTGAAGTCGTCGTCATCACTGGGGCCTCCGGCGGTGTCGGCCGCGCCGCCGCGGTCGCCTTCGCCCGCCGAGGGGCTCACGTCGGCCTGCTGGCCCGCGGCCGCGGCGGGCTCGAGGCGGCCCAACGTGACGTTGAGGCGGCGGGCGGACGGGGGCTCGTCCTCCCGACGGACGTCTCCGACCCCGATCAGGTCGAGGCCGCCGCCGAGGCTATTGAGCGGGAGTTCGGACCGATCGACGTCTGGGTCAACGCCGCGATGGCCACCGTCCTCGCACCAGTTGATCGGATGGAAGCGGCGGAATATCGTCGCGTCACCGAGGTCACTTACCTCGGCTACGTCCACGGCACCCTCGCCGCCTTGCGTCGGATGAAGCCGCGCGACCGCGGCACGATCATCCAGGTCGGGTCGGCCCTGGCCTACCGGAGCATCCCCCTCCAGTCAGCTTACTGCGCGGCCAAATCCGCCATCCGCGGTTTCACTGACTCGCTCCGGTCGGAACTGATCCACGACAAAAGCCGTGTCCACCTGACGATGGTCCAGATGCCGGGCTTGAACACACCCCAGTTCGAGTGGGGCCGCAGCAAGATGCCCCGGCGAATTCGGCCTGTCCCCCCGGTGTACCAGCCTGAGGTTGCCGCCGAGGCGATCGTCTGGTCGGCCCACCATCGCCGCCGCGAGCTATGGGTCGCTCCGTCGACCGTGGAGGCGATCCTCGTCCAGCGGGTCGCGCCGGGGTTCGGCGACTGGTACGGGGCCAGGACCGCCTACAAAGGTCAGCAGACCGAGGAGCCGGCCAACCCGTCGAGGCCGGATAACCTCTGGGAACCCGTCGACGCCGAGGGCGACTTCGGCGCCCACGGTCCGTTCGACGGTGAAGCGAGACGGCACAGCATCCAGCTCTGG
>DAIDJG010000048.1 GCA_027451445.1 Singulisphaera sp. | reverse complement strand
GCCGACCACCCTGGCCGCCTCAGCGGTCGCCAGGGAAGGCTGACGATGAAACAGAAGCACGAGCCGAAAGCGTTGGACAGTTTGGACCGCCACGGTTCGACGAGATACGGTGTCGATGGCCTCTTGCAAGAATCCGTCGGGAAAGGTACAGACAGCGGGTCTCGGTCCTGGCATAGCGGCATCCTTTCCTTAGCCGGCATTTTCTTGGATCCCGCCTCCTTCTACCAAGAGACCGTCGAAACTACGACGTTATTTGTGAAACGGACCACTTAGGGCCTGGGCAGTCATCGTGTCGACAATGTTTATTCGGGCTCGAAGATATCGGGAGGGCGAGGCTCCGTCCGAGCCAGCCTTGTTCCGATGACGAGTCTTCGAGTCATCGGAACATCGCGTGGGCGGAGCGGCTGACGGCTCGCGGTGATTCCGCGGCTCGAAGACTCGCCGCGGGATCAAAGCTGGCTCGGACGGAGCCTCGCCCTCCCAAATGCATTCAAGCGATCACTCCCCCTTCATCGCCGGCACTTTCCCGCGAACCGTCGTGCGATCAAGACGGCATTCCCACGGAGGACCGTGGGAATGATGGCTCACTCACCGTATTGCCTTCCACCGGTTCAAACAGTGCGACAACCTGGTCCAGCACCCAGCACTCAACTCGCAGCAGCGCAAGCCCGAAGCCCATCATGATCAGGCCCTCCGCCGTGTGGAACGTGCCCGACGCATAGGCAGGGTTGGCGTGCATGATGTAGCCGGTCAGGACCACGCGCGCGATGTTGGCGGTCATGGCGATGGGGATCGACGAGGCGATGACGATCGAGCGGTACCAGACGGGGCGGCACGTCACGTAGGCGATGGCGGCCGTGAGGGCGATGAAGCCGGTGAGTTGCCGCATTCCGCTGCACGCTTCGGCCACGAACATCTGGGTGCCGCCCGGGAGAGTCATCTTGTTGCCCTCGCGCAGCACAGGCAGCCCGGTGAGGTTCAGCACGTGCGAGGCGACCTCGCTGACTTTCATTTGCAGCGGTGAGGCGATCTCGGTGTAAAGGGCGATGGGCAAGGGGACCATGAAAATCAGGAAGAAGATCGCGAACCAGTACCGGCGCAGGACGGCTGTGCCCGCGACTAGAGAGCACAGCCCCGCGATGCCCAGCAGGAGCGTAAGGTCGCCCAGGAACGGCACCGGCACCAGAACCGTGAGCAGCCGGCCGGCGATCGACACGCCCAGCAGGCTCACACCGAGTCCGACTCCCGAGCGCACTTCGACAGGGCCGCGCTGGGCGGCGAGGTTGGCGAAATAGAGGCTGATCAACGGGACGAGGAAGCCGTGACTGTAGTTGTCGTCGGTCGTCCAGGCGTAGACGAAATGGCGCAGGTTCGCGAGGTACATCAGGCCGAGCAGGAGCCCTCCGGCGAGCGCACCGAGGAGGGTGACGCGCTGGTCGGGGCGGCGCCACGCCTCGCGCAGGAGGTCGAGCAAGGCGGGGTTTCGCGAAGTCTCCGAGGTGGTCGCCATGTCGGTTCGTCCTTGAGGGGATCCGGCGGGCCGGGTCATCGTCAGCGTTGCTTTTCCAGGCTGGTGCGTGCGACGCCCGCGTCGCGGTCCCGATTCACGGTGCGTTCGCCGCCGGATTTCTGGAGTTCGACGACGCGCAGGGTGATCGGGTCGTTGGGGTCGTGATTGTTCGCCGCGTCGAGTGCCTTCTGCCGGGCGGAATCGTCGTGGAGCCGGAGGGCGACATCCGCGAGATTGACCTGCCAGGAGCGCTTGACGCGGTCCAGGGTCGTGAGATCGATCGCCTGCTGGTAGAGCGTCTGGGCCTGTCCCCAGTCGCCCTTGAGGGCGTGTGCCTCGGCCCTCGCGGCCATGTGGACGGCTGGGGAGACGCCTGGCGGCGGAAGCTGGCTCTCGTCGCTGCCGGTGATCCGTTCGAGGGCGGTGTCGGAGGCGAGGCGGTCGCCATCGCGCAGCAGACGGGCGGCCACCAGGGACGGCACTGCGTAGCGGGGCAGGGCCTCGGACCAGTCGTTGAACGTCCAGGCGGTCTGCGCGGCCATGTCGCGTACGACCTGGCCGATGAGGTCTTCACCGGGCAGGAAGTAGCGGCGAGCTTGCGGGTCGTCTTCGTTGTAGACGGGGTCGGCGAACCGCGCCACGTCGGCCGTAGCGGCGAGTTCGAGGGCGGCCTGATAGGCCCGGAGTGCCGCGTCCTTCTGCCCATTCTTGAGCAACTGCCGGCCGGTCCAGGCCAGCGAGAGCACGTCGCGGCTGAGCCCCGCGCTGAGCACGAGCGCTGCTTTCTCGTCACCCCCCGGATTGAGGTGGACCCAGGCAAGCCGTGCGGCGGGCTCCAGGGGCGAAGCCTGGAGTGCGGTTCGCAACACGGTCTGGGCTTCCTGCATGTCCGGGCGGTCGGACGACGCCAGCGCGATGGCCCGGCGGGTCAGGCCGCCTGCGGTTCCGCGCCACCAGGAGGGTGCGCTGAGTTCTTCGGGTTCGAGGGGGAACTTGGCTCCCGGTGTACTGCGTGCCAGGTGGTTGGCGAGGATGGCCGTCGTCTTGGCCTCTTGCGCCCACGTCCAGGCCAGGGCGACGCCGAAGATGCCCGCCGCCAGTGCTGAGAGTGTCATGGGGAGCCAACCGAGCCAGAGCGGCACAGTCCAGGCATTCGGCTCCAGGCCGACCGTCGGCGCAGGGCGTTTCGGCCGCGGCTTGCGGGCGGTGGGCGCGGCTCTCGGCGGCTCTGCGGGTTTCGCCGCAGCGCAGGCGGCCAGGATATCACGCGCGGACGGCCAGTGTTCGGTCGGGGTGGGCCGGGCGTTGGTTGGGTCGTCGATGGTCCGGGGCGAATGGCGGACGACGACGTGCTCCCAGGTTCCGGAGGAGACTGCGAGGCCCTCGTGGGCCCAGCCGCCGGTATGCGCCTGCCACGTTTGGGGGCTGAAGAGGTCGTGCGAGGGGGCCGGCTCGGGAGGGGCGGTGTCGGGGGAAAGGGCCTCGACGATTGGAGTGGTGGGGATGTCGGCGGTGGGTGTGGGAGGATTCGAGATCTCGATTGGGGCGGTCTGAGGCGGGCTGACGCCTGGATCGCGCACGGTATCGCTTGACGGCACGCCCGTCGGAAGCGGAGGAACCTCATAACTCCCCCCCTTGGGAAGGGGGGGTAGGGGGGGTGGGCATTGGCCGTCCGCTGTGGGCGATTCAGCCGTGAGCCGATCTCCTGCGCTTAACGGTTGCGGCGTAACGGGACCAGCCGTATGCGTGCGCTCACTCCCCACCCCCCCAACCCCCCCTTCCCAAGGGGGGGAGTTATTGGGTTTGGCGGCTGGTTGGGGCGGGGGTGCGACTTCAGACCCCGATGCGGGATCCCTTGACGAGAGGTTGTCTTGGAGACTGGCCCGGCTCGAATCGCTCGCAGTCTCCGCGGTCTGAGGACTTGCGTCGAGCTCGGAGACATGTTGCGCTCTATCTGACTCGGCCCGTCTGCGACCGAAGAGGGAGCGTCGCTTGGCCCGCGCAGGTTCGATCGCTTCGCCATTCTCGGGGTTCGACGGATTCGCCTCGTCCGAAAACTGAACGAAAAGCCCCAGGACCCTTCGAAAACCGTTGGCGAGCTTCTGGGCTTGATTTCCCCGAGGACTTACTTCGGAAACATCGTTGCCGACAGAAGACGTCTCCGGATCGTCTTGCCCGCACCCCTCACCCGGCCCTCGTTGAGGGCCGACCTCTCCCACAAGGGGAGAGGTGTGGAATTCGTCTTTGCCCGTCGCCAATGCAAAATCACCCCTCTCCCCTTGTGGGAGAGGGTCGCCGCACAGCGGCGGGGTGAGGGGTGCGGGAGGCAGGTCGAGCGGTGGAGCGATTTCCGGTGAGGCGGCCCGAAGATCGGAAAGCAGTCCCGATGCGCCCGTCGCCGCGTCTTCCGGTTCCCTCCCCCCTTGTGGGGGAGGGTTAGGGTGGGGGGTTCCCCGTGACGCTGCGCCAGTCCCAGCCCCCCCACCCCAGCCCTCCCCCACGAGGGGGGAGGGAGGCAGAGGGCTGGTCACGTACAGTGAAGACTGCGGACCCGAATCGGATGCAAGCTCGGCGTATTCTGACACCGTGCTCTCGACATCTCCGGGTGCGAAAGGTTGCATCAGCGAGGCCGGCTCATTATTGGCCAGTTCCAGAGACGCAGTGCCCTCCGTACCGTCGTGGTCCGTAGACAGCAGTTCCAAAGTTGCAGCAGCGTCGTGGATGCCATTCGCTGCTTCGGGCGTTACAGGCGCGATCGCCTCGACAACCGGCACCCGCCCTTTCGCCTCCTCGGCAGCCCGCACGCGCCCCGCCTTCGGCGCCTGGGCCGGCCGCGTGACTTTGGAGACCGGAGGATACGCGGGCGGAACGTCCACAGCTCGGACCGATGGAAACGCGGCCGAGTCCAGCGGCCGGGCGGCCTTCCGCGCCCTGGGTTGATCGCGTTGAGGAAGCTCCGCCGCCCTCCAACCCGCCAGAGGCTCCGCAGCCCGCGGCCGCTCCGGTGCAGGGGGCGGCGGTGCGACAGTCGCCGCGCTGGTTCGCAAACGCTCGCCAGCGGCCTTCCAGCGTGCTCCCCATTGCTTCTCACGTTCCTCCACCGTCGGGCGCGACCGGTGCTTCCTCGCGTCACGCTCGTGGCGGAGCGGGAGCCGCGGAACGGCACTCTCGACGGCATGCGCGGGGATGGCCTTCGATACCGTTGAGGCCGCCGACGCCGTCGCGGTCCATTCCGGAGGCGATGCGCCCACCGGCCTCAAGGTCAACGAAAGGTTGCCCACCCGCAGGGGCACACCGTAAGCGATGGGACGAGGCCGATCGACCACGCGCCCGTCGACTGTCACCGATCCCGGCGATGCGACGGGAACCAAGTGCCACGATGCGCCTCGTCGGCGCAACTGGAATTCTTCCTCCGCCACGGTGGGCTCGGTCAGCCGGACCTCGCAGAACGGGGCCCGGCCGATGCGTACGGAGAGGCCAGGCAACGGCACAACCCGGATCGGGTCGGTCTCGGAAGCCTGGATATGGAGGCAGGCGGTTTCCGGCATCGTAGCGACGGTCTCCTCCTTGAGGCACGTCCTGAGGTTATGCACGCTCGATGAACAGGTCGGTGCCCCCCGCCAGCCAGCGGTTCCAGGTTCCACCCAGGGCGCTGACGGACACGGCAACCGCGGCGAGCTCGACGGTCCAGTAAACCGTCGAGTACAGACTAAAGCCCAGCGCTGCTCCAATCAAGCCGAACACGAGCGCCCGGTCGGCCGACCCGACCCGCAGCACGGACACCCGCAGCCGCGAGAGTGACCAGAGCCCGGCCGTTAACAGCAGCGCCAGGCCCATCAGCCCGGTTTCCGAAACCCACTGCGCCACGCTGCTGAGCGCGGTGGTCTGGGCCTGGTCCTGCGCCTTGTAGTACGGGTGGACCGTCGCGAAGCTCCCCAGCCCTGTCCCGAGCACTGGGAAGTCGCGGACGATCTTCCACGTATCCGACCAGGTTCGTGCCAGCGAGCTCGGGGCTTCGACCCGAACCTCGGGCACCAGGTTGGGCGTCCGGTCCGCCAGCACGCCCCAACCAATCCCCAATCCCACGGCCGACACCCCCAGGAATGTCATCGCCACGGCCGTCCAGCGCAGGCCGGTCGGCCGGGCACAGGGGATCCCCGCAATCAGCAACGCAATGAGGAACGGCAGACTCAACCAGGGGCCGGCGATCAGCCCCACGAGCACCCCCGAGGCCACGAGCAAACCGGCCAGCAAGAGCACCAGGCTCCCCTGGCCCGACTCGCCGAGCCTCGCCGACAGCCCTTCGCGACTCCCCCTCGGCGCCATGATCTGAAGCATGAGCGCCAGTGTCAGTGGCAGTCCGATCGACCCCAGCGCCAGGTACGCCGCGGGGCCGCCGAGCATGCTGCCGAGCTGGAACGTCCGCTCCGGCACGTACGTGGCCCAGTCGGGGAGCGTCTCACCGCCGGCGCCTCGCAGGACGACCGAGTTCGGTGTGTTCAGCAAATCCTCATACGAAGGGGCCCAGATCGGTCCGTTGCCCGGCTCGATGAATCCGAAGAGACCATTGGCCCGGCAGAGGATCTGTACCAGGGCAAAAACCGTGTTCAGCGCGAACGCCGCGACAATACAGCCCCACACCAGGTAGAGCCGCCCGAGGCGGTCGGCGAAGTGGGAGACGCCCCAGAACAGGGCGAGGCAGACCAGGCCGCCCGCCAGCCAGCGCAAGGTGGCCGCTCGGTCGAGTGTCACCGGCGAGCGGTTCTGCGGCGTCTCGGGCAATTCGAGCGCGGGGTTGTCCGCGAGTGCGAGCTTGGGCAGGGTGCCCATGGTGTAGACCTCTCGCGACCGGGGCGAGAGGACGCGTGCTGCCTTGGCCGGCAAGGGTGCGAGCTGAACCGCGGCCAGACCGAGCGCCAGCAGGCCGAAGAACGCCAGGGGGCTCTTCAGGATGCGTAGTTTTCCTTCGAGCAGCGTACGCACCATCCCCAGCACGACGAACACCGCCGTGAGCAAGGCCAATACCGGCCGTGCCCACCAGACAGCGCCCCCGAAGGCGAGCGTCGTGCCCACGAGAACGCTCGCCAGGGCCACGGCGAGGAGGCGGTCGGTGCCATAAAGGAGACGAAGTCGCAGACTCATGAAGCGTTCCCTTCAGGCTCAAACCGAAAGCGTCGCACGGTCGTCCGCGAGGGCGCCCACCGGGCCCGATCGCCCGCCGTAGCCGTCGCCGTAGGGCTGATAGGGGCCGTAGCTCGACCAGTTCTTCAGGTCTTCGTACAGACCGTTGAACACGACCCCGGCGATCACGACGTGCGACTGCTCGAGCATCGTCTTGGCCCGCATCAAGGGTTGCAAACCGTGCGAGCCCGAGCGGACCACCATGAGCGCGGCGTCGACGATCCGGCCCAGCATGCGGCAATCGGCCAGGCCGAGCACTGCGGGTCCGTCGAGGATCACGCGGTCGTAATGGTTCGAGAGGGCGATCAGCAATTGGCGGAGCTCGAGCGTCCCCAGGATCTCGATGGGGACGTTGCGGGTGTCGCCGGTGGGCAGGAAGTCGAGGTTCGGCAGGTCGGTCGACACAAGCCCACGCTGCCAGGGGATCTCGCCGCGCAGGGCGTCGACCAGGCCGAGCTCGTGCCCGTCGCGGACAAACACGTCGTTGAGGCTCGGGCGCCGAAGGTCGATGTCGACCAGCAGCGTACGCTCGCCCGCTCGAGCACAGGTGGCGGCGAGGTTGAGGGAGGTCGTGCTCTTTCCTTCGCCGGCCTTGGCGCTGGTGACGAGGAGGGTCGTGATCGGCCCGCGCTTGTCGCTGGCGCCGAGGAGGCTGGCGCGGAGGTTGCGGTAGGCGTCGGCCTCGACCGAGTCGGGTGCGCCGGGGGTCCAGAGGTGGCCCGCGCGGTGGGTCAGGGCGGTGCGGCGGATGCGGGGGATCACGCCGAAGAGCGGCAGCGTCAGACCGATCGACAGATGCTCGGGCACCTTCACCGAGTGGTCGAGGAACTCCAGCAGGCAGACGAGGCCAATCCCCACCGCGAGGCTGAAGAACAGACTGAGCGCGATCATGAGGGCCCGCTTGGGCCGGACCGGGACGAGCGGCTCGGCGATGCTCGGCGGGAGGACGACCGGGTCTTTCTGCGACTTCGCCAGGATGTCGAACTCGGAGAGCTTCGTCTGCATGTCGGCGATTCGCTCTTTGAGCGCCTTGCGATCCTCCTCGTAATCGAGGTACTTCTGGTGCTCCGGCGCCGACTCCTGGACTCCGCCCAGCATCTCACGGGTCCTGTCCTCGAGTCCCTGGATCTCATCCCCCATCTGCCGGACCATGGCTTCCAGCGGCTCCGCAACGGACGCGGATTCCAGGCCCGAGTCCAGCGGGGTTGCCTTCAGACGCTTGATTTCGTCGAGGACATCTTCCAATTGCTGGGCCTTGAAGCGCGCGGCATGGTCGGACTCGGGGTTGCGGGCCTTCTTCATGACCATCTTGAGGTCGCGTGCGAGCTTGCGCCTTTGCCCTTCGAGTTCCGAGAGGGCCGTGCGGCGCTCGGCGAGCTCAGGGCTCGCCTGCGCCTTGGCGTTGGGAAAGAGCTGAGCGACGAGTGCCTGCTGCCGCATTTCGTCCATGCGGGCGCGCTTCGCCGCGAGCATCGAACCCATGCTCACCCACTGCTCTTCCAGCAGGTTCCGGCCGCCCGGCCCGATCGTTTTGGACATCCTGAGGGTGTCGCGCCGCAGTAGCTCGACCTCCTCCAGGTCTTTCTGAAGCTTCTTGAGGCTAGTCTCGGCCTGCCTTTTCGATTCGTCGATCGAGCCCTGGTTCTCATCGCGGCTCTTGTCGTGGAAGGTCTTGAGCAGCAATTCGAGCTGTTTTGTCGTACGTGCCGGGTCGGTTCCTTCCAGGGTCACGAGCACATAATTCGAGAGAGGGATCGGCCGCGCCTGGAGGTTCGCGAGGATCTCGTCGGCCTGGTCGTCGCTGGAGCCCCCCTGAACGAGCTCGGGGCTGTTCAGCACCTGGTCGACCAGCACCTTGCTCTTGAGCAGGGCCAGGCGATTGGGGATATAGCGTTCGAGCGGTTCGGCTTCGCGGTGGCCGACGTCGTGTGACACGAGGGTCGATAGCACCGGGTCGTACTGCGGCTGCTGGATCTGGATCTGGGCGACCGCCCGGTAGATCGCCGGCTGTTTGAGTGCGAGGATCGCCAGCGTTGTCGCGAGCGGAACACTCACGGCCAGGACCAGCCAGATCCGCCTGCGCAGAGCGCGGAGGTAGTCACTGGGCGTCTTGGTCAGCGTCGGGGTGACGTGGAAGCTTGTTGGCTGATGCTGATGCGGTTGGGCGGTCGCGGGAGGACGGGCCGACCCCCCGTAAGGCTGAATTCCGTCCATGGATAGCTCCGCTCCAAGGCAATCCGTTGGGGGTGTGTGCGGCTCGTCACAACCCCGTTCAACCCACCCTAAACCGTTGCGGACGAGGAATTTAACTCCCTCCCCCCTTTGTGGGGGAGGGTTGGGGTGGGGGGGCGAACGGCCACGGGTGGTACGACACCCCCCACCCCGGCCCTCCCCCACAAGGGGGGAGGGAGTACTTATGTTCCTCTGTCCTCAAGGTGTAAGACGGTTTAAACGGAATCGACGGCTTGTTACTCCTTGCTGATCAGCGACGGTCGAGGTGCCACGGGCCGTGTTTGCCATCCGAGCAGGATGCGGACACCGTGGATCGCCCCTCGGGCGCAGCTCAGCAAGGACGGAGCCAGCACCGTCGCTGGGACGGCCTCCGACCGCGCGTCGTGACCCTCGGGCCCCGCGTCGTCGGCAAGTTCGCCCCCGGTTCCGGCCACGACCGTCTCTACCGCGGCCTCGGTCAAGAGCCGGTCCAGGCACTCGACCGTTGTCAAGGAGAGCCGTTGGAGGAACCGGAACGCGATATCAGCCGCCAGGTTCGAATCTTTGGCCTGGTGGACTGAAACCGTCAGCGACAGGCTCTGTCCACTGGAGAGTCGAAAAACGGCCGACGCCCCCGACACAGCCCCTTCCGGCGCATCGCCCCGGGAGTCCCACTGCTCCCTAACCTGTTCGCCCAGCGTGTATTCCAACCGGATACGATCACACCCCAGCTTGACGCTCGTCTCCAGCAGAATCGCGTAGATTGACTCAACCTTGTCACAGAGTTCGACCCGCTGGATAGCCTCCCACGTGACCTTCGCCGCGAATCGCTCCTGGCGTTTCCGGACCATGCGGGCCGCCAGGTCGCCCCGGAGGTTCGCCAGCTCGTCCCGGCGGCTCATCAAGATGATCAGGAACGCCAGGCACCCCGAGAGCCCCAGGATCAGGGCCAGCCCTTGACTCCGCAAACGCACGCCCAGCAGCACCACACCGCAGAAGAACCCGGTGAAGCAGTAGAGCAGCAGGGCCGCCTGGCGGGGGTTGAGCCCGAAACCGATCAGCAAGTGGTGAACGTGCTTACGATCCGCCGAGCTGAGCGGCAGGTTGCGCACCCAGCGCCGGAAGATGGCCATGGCCGTGTCCGAGATCGGCAGGCCCATCGCCAGGATCGGGAACAGGATCGAGATGGCCGACGGCCCCTTCAGGCACCCCTGCACCCCGATTACCCCGATCAAGAGCCCGATGAGCAGGCTGCCGCTATCGCCCAGGAAGATACATGCCGGGTGCCAGTTATAAAGCAGGAACCCCGCCAGGCTTCCGGCCAGGGCCGAGGCCATCACCGCCGCGCCGGTGTTGTTGTTATGGATTGCGACCAGGGTCAATGTGCCGCAAACCAGCAGCCCGACGCCCGAGGCGAGTCCATCCATGCCGTCGATCAGGTTCCAGACGTTCATGCAGCCCAGGAACCAGAACATCGTGCACATGAGGCTGACCGGGGCCAGGTGAATCGACCAGCCGAGGAACTGGGCCTCGAAGCTCGGGTGAGTGAAGTTCAGGCTATAGCCGAGGATATCGACGCCATCGATGCGGATCCCGCCGACGTAAAGCACCAGGACGGCTGCGGCCTGTCCCAGCAGCTTGACGCGCGGGCCGAGTCCGCGGGTGTCATCGACGAACCCAACGCCCAGGACCATGAGCCCAGCGAGCAGGATCGACCACTGCTTGGCCCACCAAACGCTGAGCTCCAGGCCGTAGTCGACGATCCCGCCGAACGCCACCAGGAGCAGGCCTGCGAGTAGGCCCGCGGCCAGTCCGAGGCCGCCGAGGCGCGGGGTGGCTCCCTTGTGAATGCGCCGAAATTGATCCGGCCGGTCGATCGCGCCTGCCCAGACGGCGACCCGGGTCACGAGTGGCGTGACGAGCACGCAGCCCATGAACGCGACGGCGAAAATCAGCCCGAACGAGTTGGAGATCATCATTGAATTGAACCACCCTCACCAACCTCGGTCAAACGTCGAGGACCCTGAAGTCCATCCCTGGCGCGAGCCCCGCGGCGTCTCTATCCATTAATCTACGACACGGCCCGGCCAAAGTTCTAACTTGGCGGATCGCATCGGAAAGGGATTGTGGATAAGGGGTTGAAGCTCGTCCATGGTCTTGGTTCGCGAGTGTTTGAACGTCTAGGTGAAATCAGACCCGTATCACGAGTGACCCATTGTGTGGGCCGGTAGGAGCCTTGACGGCCTGGCCTGGCGGGGGACGGGGCGAAAACGCGCGGTTCGACTCGAGACCCGGAGGTGTGAGGGGAAGAGTGAGCCGAATCCGTCTCGGTGTGCCTGCGCCGTCGCACCTGCCACCGTGAAGAGGCCGTCTTCCTTGACTCGATCGCGCGAGGGTTCACCTCGTCCAAACGTCCCGGCACCTTCTCCCTGGCACCGGCGGCAGCAGTATCGGTCTTCACGCCATCCCGGTCAAGCCGGAATCCGCCGGTTGTCGCCTCGATTCCCTGCGCGATCCTGGAACGCAACAAGGCTCTATCCTCCTTACATGGAAACTCTTGCGAGGCTTATCAGGTCATCGCGTGAGAAAGTTCGTGAGGTTTTGATGGAATGGCCGACGTCGGCATTGACGCGCGGGCACGTGAAGGACGGTCGCCATACGTGCAAGTCTCGCGCCAGATTCGGACGGGCTTGCATCGATGCGCGAGTCTCCGCGTATGAACTCGGCCGCGACGCGGGGCTGTTTTGTGCTCCACCAGCGTTTGCCGCAGGCTTTGGAGTGCGGGGGCTTGCTCCCGCTTTCGTTCCTGGGCGGACCTCTGGATGGTTGTGATGCGGAAGCGGGAACAAGCTCTCAGAAAGGGCGCGGAAATGTAGTTCATCTAGACATGGCCTGAGCGTTTAGGTTAACTGCGGCAAGGATCGACATCACACAGAACGGAGTCCTCGGCATGGGTGCGCCCTCTCGTAAGCCCTACTCCAGTGACCTGAACGATGCACAGTGGGCCATTTTGGAGCCCTTGTTGCCGCCTCCAGTCCCAGCGGGGAAACCACGGACCACCGACCTCCGGGAGGTGCTCAACGCCATCTTTTATGTCTTGACCAGCGGCTGTGCGTGGCACGCCTTACCGCATGATTTTCCTCCCGAAGGAACCGTGCGAGATTACTTCCATCAGTGGCGCCGGAGTGGCTTGTGGGAGGAGATTCACGACGCCTTACGACGTCAAGTGCGGGTACAAGCTGGCAAAGAGCCCGAGCCCAGTGCCGGCAGCATCGACAGCCAGATCACCAAGGGAACTCGAACCAGCGGCACGCGGGGTTACGACGCGGGAAAAAAAAATCAACGGCATCAAGCGACATATCCTGGTGGACACGCTCGGTCTCATTCTCGTGGTCGTCGTCCACTCGGCGAACATCCAAGACCGTGACGGCGCCAAACTGGTCTTTGCCAAAGCCCAAGCCAAGGGGAAATGGCTCCGCATGGTTCGTGTCTGGGCCGATGGTGGCTACGCAGGGAAGTTGATCGGTTGGGTCTCTTCACTGTGTCAGTGGATCCTGGAGATCGTCAAACGCAACGATGATGTGAAAGGGTTCAAGCTGCTGCCGAAACGTTGGGTCGTCGAACGGACCTTCTCATGGCTGTCAAACTATCGACGCCTGAGCAAGCACTATGAATATTGGAACGAGACCGGTGAGGCGATGATTCATCTAGCGATGATCCACTTGATGCTGCGTCGCCTCACCAAGAAGGCGGGAACTGGAATTGCCTAAGTTTCCGCGCCCTTTCTGAGCGAGCTCTTGTTGCGCGGGCAGACCTTGGGCAAACGCATGTCGAGCATCCGCGTCGTCCGGCTCGACGGTTTCGCGCTCGACCCGCCGGGCATCTTCGTGCGAAACCTCTTTCGCATCATCGACCACTTGCCACCGCTCTGGCTCGTCCCGCTCCTC
The DNA here is from genome assembly GCA_027451445.1 of Singulisphaera sp. Lineage (GTDB taxonomy): Bacteria > Planctomycetota > Planctomycetia > Isosphaerales > Isosphaeraceae > DAIDJG01. Next base: position 33,041 of record DAIDJG010000048.1, on the reverse strand, counting down.
TCCAGGCAATCGCAGCGTCTGGGGGACATGGTCGCGGGCACAGTGGTCGTTTCCAACAAGCCCGAGTCGATCAGCAACCTGCGGCTGTCCCTGGCACAGCGACCCGCGGTCGAGGCTCAGTTCGTTTTCGACGCTCCGACGCTCAAGCGTGCGCGTCCCGAGGACTTCAACGCGGTGGAAAAGATCCTGGAGCGCTGGGACCAGTTGAACGCAATCCAGCAGGAGACGTTTCTCGGCCAGCTTGTTCCTCCGCTCGTCGCACGCCTCCACGTCGAATCTCCGCCCTACGATCAGCGGTTGCAGTTCCTCAACGACCTGCTCGCCGCTGAATACCGCAGGCAGCACCGCAGCCTGGGATGAGGAACGAGTCGGAGCCCCTGCGGGCTCACCGAGCGGGATCCCTGTGAGTTTGATAATCTGTAAACGTAGTTGTAGGAGTGCGCTTGCCCGCGAAACGACGCCGGCCTGGCTCGCCGCTCACAACGACTGGCTTGCCGGCATTCCAGGAAGCCGTCACATCGTCACGGATCGAAGCGGACATGGCGTCGTCTTCGAAGAGCCAGAGCTCGTGATTCGGGCGATTCGCGACGTGGTCGACCGTGTCGGCTCGAGCATTCGGTGACTCGGCCGACCGGTATGTGCATCGGCGGTGTTGGGCGAGGAAAGTCGTTATTCCCCGCCTGTTTCTTAGCCGCCCATGTACACCAGGCTATCGGGATGTGCCGCGCGCCACTTTCCCCAGGTCGTCGGGACGAGCGTTTGGGAACGGTACGGCAAGGGCTTGGCGTCGGCGTTGGGCTCCAACGGTTCGCCGGTCTCCTGAAGATACCGCTTACCGTCGATCGAGAGCACGAGCCGCTGACCCTTCGTCTCCAGCCCTGCGATGCCAATCGGGAGCGGGGACGCCGATTCATCGTCGATGAATGCGCGGGCACAGCGGCTCAGGTCGCAATAGGTCACACTGACCGCCTTGCCCGCGATCACGTCGTTGACCACGTGCCGGTCGGGCGAATGCGAGAGCCCCTCCACGCGGTAGGCACGATGCTCGTTTCCGATCGAGACACCGAGCACCTCCGCTGTGTCGGCGAGTTCCACCTCCGAGGCGGGGCGCATGCACGGATCGTGGATTCCTGGAGCATCGTACACCAACACGCCATTGTCCATCCGCATGACGCCTCGGCCGATCGTCACATGCTCCGGCCACACGGTCCGTCCCGGCTCCGTTCCGCTCGCAACCGTTGTGTTGCGACCAAGACCGACCAGTGCGACCGCCGCCGGGATCGCGACCACCAGGAGCAGCACCGCGGCTGCTTTTCGACGACGCGAGGCCAACCTGGCCAGAACGCGTCCGGTGTGACGGTTGTGATTCATCAACGCCGAGCTCTCGCAGAAGAGGCAGCCGGCGCGCAAGGACTTCCCCCCACGTCGTTTAGAGCCACGACGCAGTTCATCCTCGGAGACCGGAGCAGCCCGGGTGTGCGGTTATCGCAAAGGGGGGAAGAACGCTGTCTCTTAAGAAATGCGTCGTTTTCGGTGCGGTGGGCCCGAAAAAATTCGGCCGCGTTACGGTTTGGTCTTCGCAGCCGGGCGCGGCGGTCGCCAAGCCGTACCATTGCGCACGCCCGGCGTATTCGGCGGCGGCTCCGTTTCGCGCGTTGACCGCCTACGCCGCGCACCGGTTCTGGGCATCGAGCCGGCGAGAGATCTGGCCGCCAATTCACGCGGTGACCAGCGCAAACAGCGAGTGGCCGATGCGCAGGAAATGCTCCAAGTTGCCGGCCAAGCTACAGTCCCAACGGGGGGGCGAAGGGACTTGATTACGGAACTGCGTCGGAGCTACGGCGGCCGTTGCATCCTCAAAGCGCCTTCGCGCTCGCCGCGTTCGAGACGTCACTGACAACCTTGCGAAGCAGTTCCCAAATCTCCCGGTGGTAATGTTCGGGGATGTTGATCAGGTCGCCCTCATGGAAACGAGCGAGACGTCCCGCCTTTGATACGTAGAGCTTGTTCGCAATTCCCTTGCTGTGGACAAGCACGTCGCGCGACGCTTTGGCCTCTGCGATCCACTCGATCTCATTTGGAGTTGGGCAACCGAGTTTCACCTTCTCCTCGAGATACGCGAACCACTCTGCTGGTCGGCCGTAAACGACTTCGTTCAACTCTTTTCCGATGACGAGTTGCGTAATGGCGTCTCGGTCCGGCAGTTCCAGAATCGTTTTGAGATCCACGGTTTTCCTGCCCAGACTTTGTGGATAGGCCGTCAGCCAAAGGCGGAGCAAATCGAAGAAGAAATTCTCGAATAACGAGACGAACTGTTGAAATGTTGCTTCGGCAAGCTGCGCGCTGACATATCCGCGTGCCCTTGCTCCAAGCTCCACCTGCGTCGTCACCGTTCCGGTTGTCGTATTTCGGATGGTAAACGTGTGGCCGGTCGCGATGACTTTGTGAACGATGCGCCAAGCGGCCTTTGTATCTACATAATAATCATGAGCCGTAATGAGATTCCCGAGCACTTCGTCACGAAGAGTCAGGATATCGTTCGATAGGGCCATGTCCGTCGGCTCCGGTCAACGGACACGATCGAGGAGCGCCTGGATTGCATGAGCGTTTGCTCCTCGACCCAGGTCAACAACCGCGACCTCTGGTGCGCCGTCCAGGGAGATCACATCCTCTTCCACCGAGTAGGGGACTCTCTGTTGGTCAAGGACTTGACGAAGCTGCTCGAGCTGGCTGACCGGCACCATGATATACGGTCCGGCGGTCCCGTCCGTGGAAACGTAAAGAGGCTCTTTCGTCGTGGTGTCGGTCATCGCTTGGCCCTCCCGATCCGGTTCATCCGAGTGCGGCGCTGCCAATCGCCAATGTACCAAAACACAGGCCCCGCAACGAGGCCGTCGCTCGTAAGGAAACTGACTCGTGAGGCCCCGAATCGTTTGGCCAGCCGCAATTCTCGGGAGCATCGCCATTCGGATGAATCGTGGTTTCTGCTGGCTGTCGGTCAAAGAACTTGCCTGACTCTCGCCGGACAAGGTACTGTCGAGTCCGTAATCGCTCGGATTCGTCGACGAACCGCTGATGGGCTTAGGAGAACGTCATGATCGATTCCCGATCGGGCCTCGCCCCTCGCCGGGTGACGGCGTGGCCTTACGCCCTGCTCTCTGCAGCGATCCTATTCCACCCGTCGGTGGCAGAAACCGAAGAGGCCGTGGACGAGAAAGCGCGCGCCTCCACATTCCGGGCGTTTGCGTTCCAGGAAGCCGATCGTTACACGTTCCGACGTGCGGGCGCGACCGGGAAGGCGTTTACGAGAAGTCCCGAGTCGCTTCTCCATTGGTCGAACCCGGTATCGGGATCGATTTGCGGCGAGACGTTCGTCTGGACCGAGAACGGCCGGCCGGAGGTGCTGGGCTCGTTCTACCGGTGGTTCTCGCCATTCCGCCATCGTGCGAACGAATTCACGTCGCTCGCCGCCACGCCCGTCGAGACGGACCGCCTGGGGCAACGCGTGTGGACGACCCGCGGGCCAGGGGTGAGCTTCCAGCCGATCCCCGGCGCTCCGGCACCCGCCTCGACCTCGCCACAGCGGCTCCGGCAGATGCGCGAGCTGGCCAAGGACTTCACCGCCCGGCACGTTGACGAAGATAAGACCGAGCGTGACATGCGACTGCTCAACCAACCCCTCTATCGCTACGAGACGACCGGCGATCATCCCATCGACGGCGGCCTGTTCGTATTCGTGCTAGGGACCGACCCTGATGGCGTCTTGCTGATCGAGTCGCGGCTTTCGGACCGAGAGCCGCGTTGGGAGTATGCGCTCGCGCGGATGACTCACCTGGAGATCCGCATTAGCCACCGGGGTCAGCTCGTCTGGACCGCGCCCCGGTTGGTCTATGCCACGGCCGTCCGGGGCCACACGGAGACGTACACCGAATTCGCGTTTAAGCCTGGCCAGGATCCGAACCCGCCGCCCGATTCCGAAGCCAAGCCCTGACGGCAACGGCTTGTCGAGCCACCGACCTCCTTCACCAGCCGGGCAAGCCGGCCGACGTCGATCAACCGGTCGCTCGCAACGCGGGTGTTGCGTATGATTGAGTGGTTGGGCGCCGGAGTCGGGAGGAGGATCGATCGGTCGTGGACGAGCTCGGAGGCGAACGATACCGGAACCGCCACGGTCCGCGGAAGCGTCTCCTGTTCCGCGTCATCGCGGTCATGCTCGGTCTATCGCCGCTGTTCGTGGTTGAGTGTGCCCTCCGCGTGCTGGACCTTGGGGCACCGGAGGCAAGCGCGAATGACCCCTTCGTGGGGTTCGCGGGCCGCGAGCCGCTGTTCGTGCTCGACAAGCGAGCCGGGCGCTACAAGACCGCGACGACGCGGTTGAAGTGCTTCCGACCGCAGACGTTCGCGGCGCAGAAGGCGCCGGGGACGTTCCGCATCTTCTGTCTGGGAGGGTCGACGGTCCAGGGCCGGCCGTTCGCCGTCGAGACGTCGTTCACGTCCTGGCTCGCCTTGAGCCTCCGGGCCGCGGATCCGTCGCGGACGTGGGAGGTGATCAACTGCGGCGGCGTCTCCTACGCGAGTTACCGCCTCGCCCCGATTGTGGAAGAGGTCCTCGACTACGAGCCCGACCTGATCGTGCTCTACTCCGGGCACAACGAATTCCTCGAAGCGCGGACGTATCCTGGGCTCGCCAATCTGCCTGCCCCAGTGCGCTCTGCGCTGAGCGCAGCGGCACGGCTGCGGGCGTTTGCGCTCCTCCATCGGGGGGTCGAGGCGGTTGTCGGCCGATCGGCCGACCAGATCGACCAGGACCGGCCGATCCTGCCGACTGAGGTCGAAGCCCTGCTCGACTACAAGGGAGGACTCGAAGCCTACCACCGCGACGACGGCTGGCGCGAGGGGGTCATGGCCCATTTCGGGTTCAACCTCCGGCGGATGATCGCGATGGCCCGCGCTCGCGGAGTGCCGGTCCTGCTCTTGAACCCGGTCGCGAACCTCGAAACGCCGCCGTTCAAGACTGCCCACCGGCCAGGTCTGGGCGAGCGCCGGCTTGCTCGCTTCGACGCGTCGTGGGAGGAGGCGCGTTCGTTGTACACACGCTCGCTCCCCGCTGCGGCCGCCGCGCTCGAGCAGGCCGTTCGCCTCGACGATGAGCACGCCGGGATCTGGTATACGCTCGGCGTCTGTCAGCAGCGTCTCGACCGCCTCGACGCCGCCCGTGCATCGCTAAACCGCGCCCGAGACCTCGATATCTGCCCGCTCCGCATCCTCAGCCCGATGAACGACCTGATCGCCAGGATCGCAACCGAAACCCACACGCCCCTGGTCGACGTCCAGGCGCTGATCGCCGCCCGAAGCCCCGGGAAAATCACCGGCAACGCGTGGCTGGTCGACCACGTCCATCCCTCGATCACGGGCCACAAGCTGATTGCGCGTGCCGTGCTTGATGAGATGGTGCGCCAGGGCTGGGCCCGCCCTCCCGAGAAAGGCTGGGAGGCCGAGCGCGACCGCCTCTATGCCCGGCAACTCGCCTCGCTCGACGAATTCTACTACGTCAAGGGAGTCCAGCGACTGAAGAACCTCGAAGCCTGGGCCCAGGGCCGCGCCGTGCGCGTGCGCGCCCCACACCCCGCCGCGAGCCCGCTTCGCGACCCGTCCGACGGCCAGAACCATTCCGAGACCGGCAAAAGCGGGGACGTAGCGCCCGGGAAAACGGGAACGTAACTTTTTTCCTGGCGCCCAAGAGATTGTTCGTGAATGTGGGAGACCTGGGGTGGCCGGGGCAGAGGAGGCCGGAAGGCCGACGTGCCCCGGAAGCGTCTCGCGGCCCACCGGGGCACGTGGAGCTGCGCTCCCCTTTGCCCCGGCCACCCATCCGGCTCGTTGGGGCGCACGAACTGTTGGGCGCCAGGCCTTTTTTGAAGGGCGAATTGTCAAACGCGCCACGCACCCGTTCTGAAATCATATCCGACTCGCCGAAGCCCGTTACGGGACTTTGCGGAGTGTGTATGAGCCCTGCTGGCCAAAGCCGCTAAAGGTGAAGTTGATTTCATCACCCTTGATGGTACCGCGGTTATCGTGTCCTTGGGCCTTGGCTTGGGCTTTCGCCTTCACCTGCGGGCCCTTGATCACGCGCACGTCCGCCGCGCGCCACGAGACGGTGTTGTTGCCAACCTCGCCATGGATTTCCCGAACAAGGTCGCCCTGCTTACCGACGTGAAACATCGCGGTGAACCGGCTTCCGTCCCGCTCGACCACGCGCAGGCGCATGTGATGATTCGGTTCGGTGGTGACCCAGACCGTACCGGCACGGAACACGTCGCTCGCGCGAGCGGGATCGCGGATTCCCAGAGCCTCTTTCTGCTGGCGAAGGAGTCCGTAAAGTCCCTCGTAGAGCGAGGTGACTTCGGGAGCGCTGCCGGGATCCGCGAACATCAAACGATAGTCGCGCATGAACGCGAGCAGCTCGGCGATGTTCGTGGCCTTGTGTTCGCTCACATCTCGAATCAGTTGTTCGGCATAGTCCTGCTCGGCGAAGATCCGGGACGTTTCGTCGAGCCGGCGCACGTACTCGCGCGCCTGGGCACGCTGGTTGTCACGCGTGGGCACGGCGGTTTCGACCGCCTTCTGAAGCACGGCGACCGAGTCGCGCAGCCGGTCGTAGTCGGCCGCCTGGATCTCAATCCCTTTGCGACACTTTTCGATGATGGCGTTGACGGCCTTCTCGTAATCGGCACACTCCCGCTGAATCTCCGGCCGGCGGAACGCGAGGGGCCAGCCGTCCTTCACCAGCATTCGTTCGATTGCAACGGTGCTCTGAAGCAGCCGGGACTTCCGGGGATCGGCAACTTTGAACGCCAGGGCGGTGAGCGTCATGCCCGTCGGCAACTCCACATTCTTCAATCGCCAATTGGACGGGTCGATCGATGGGTCCGCGAGGTCTCCCGCGATGGCGTTGAGGGCGTCGCCCGAGGATATGTCGCCCGGCGTGGGGTTCTCGCGCCAGCGCCGCTGGTCTTCCTCAAAGCGGCGCTCGATGTCGGCCTGGACCTTGTTGGTCAGATCCTTCTTGTACCGGATGCGACGCGCACGGTCGATCATGTAGTCGCGGTACAGGCGCTGAACTTCCCGATTGTATGCCTTCCACGTCTCAACATTGATCCGGCCGGCGCGGGCCGTGTTGAAATTGTACCAGCCAGCGCCCTCGAGATACCGGCCCTCGCCTCGGAGGATATCTCCCTGAGCGGTTTGGGCTCGGGAATGGGTCGCAGCATTCAAGGCGAACGACAGGACGATCGTTACGATCAGCATTCTATGCATGGTTGGCCGCACCGTTGTCAGGGGGGGTGATCACGGGCCGTCTTGCCCGCGGACTCCAGTGGCATCGCGCTAGAGACTTTCGATACACGGTCAGAACCGCGCACCTTGGTAGGTCGGGTCACGCGTCGATCTGTTTTGCTCAAAGGTCAAGGGTTTTCGTCTTTCTTCTCAGGCTCAACGACCGCGAAGTCGAGCGCTCCTTTCTGTTGTTTCAGCAAGTCTTGGAGGGTCTGGTACGTCGCCCAGCAATCGGGATCGTCGTCGGCCTCGGCGAAGAGGAGGCGGTACTTCCGCATGAAGCCGAGCAGTTGCGCGACCGTTGCTGCCTTGTGCCTTTCCACGTCGCGGATGAGCTCTTCGGCGAAATCACGATCGAGGAAGATCTTCGTGGCCTCGTCGAGCCGGTCGAGATACGCCAGCGCCTGCTTGCGCCGGCCCCCTTCGGCCGGTACCGACTCGGTGGCTCGATCCCTCAATGCGAACAGGGCTTCGCGGACCGCGTCAACGTCCGACGCCTGAAGCGGCGTTTGTCGTTCGCACGCGGAGACGACCCTGGCGACGGCACGCCGGTACGCCGCACGGCCAGCTTCCAGCTCGGAGCGCCGGAGGGAAACGGGCCAGTGCTCCCCCTTCATCCGACCGACCGCCACGGTCCCCATCGCGAACGGAGCGGGAAGCTTCGCCTTCGGTGCGTCGGCGAACCGGAATGCGAGCGACTCCAACGTCACCTCCGGTGGCAACGCAACCGGGGCCGACACCCAAAGCGACGCCGGGAACTTGGGGTCGGCGAGGTCGCTGACCAGCGCGTTTTGCGCGAGCCCCGAACGAATGTCATCCACCGTAGGCTGCTCGCGCCAGCGTCGCCGCAACGCCTCGAGTCGCAGCGCCGCGTCCTGCTCGCGCTCGTTGCGAACCGCCTTTCTGGCGGCCAGCCGCTGGGCGCGCTCGAGCAGGTATGCGTTGTAGTCGGCCTGAACCGCGCGGTTCCACGCGAACAGGGCATCGGCCTCAATCGCCCCCGCCCGCGCGGTCCCGAGCTCGTACCACGCCATCCCGCGCAGGAAACGCCCCTGGGCGCGAAACGCATCCCCTTGAGCCGTAACCCCCGAACGCCCGACGTACTGTCCCCGCGCGGCTTTGCTCAGCACCGGACCCACGGTCAGCGCGCACGCCAGGGCGATTCGCATGAGCCGAATCGGGTTTAAGAACCGCTCTGCGCACATGGCGATTCTCCGTTCTGCTCCGTTTGGCTGAGATATGGTTTTTCCCACGTGCCTTAGAACAGACGTCGGGGTGTCCAGGAACTTGCGCCGGAATCAAAGCCGCCCCATCGCGTCCGTCGGCTTCGACCGCGCGTGCTCGGGATCCAGACCCTGAGTGAGCGCTTCAGGTTATCAGAGTGAAAGACGTCGGACCACGGGATTTGACCGCAACCCCAGCAAGCCTCGCCACGCCGGATTCGGCAAGTGGCTGTCGTCGATTGACCCAGGTGTCGCCGAGCGTCTTCGCGTCCACAACCTGGCACAAGCGCTTCGAAAGTCTGCGCCGAACGTCGACGGCCTGAGCCGAGCCAACCCAGTTGGCGCCAGCTTCGGAGTGGACCAGTTTTTGCACGGTCCTGTTAGAGGTTTCCCCTAACGACTCCCAGGCTATTTCTGACAACCCGGCGACGATAACTTGACCCCGGAAGGTCCGTTGCGTCCTTGTCTTTCACTTGCGTGCTCTCTTGGTTCCAATATTGTGTCCCTGGCTGCGTTTTGTTGGGAAAGCTGTTGCTCGATTGGCGGCGGTGGAGCTTGACTGACGAAGGAACGATGCTTGCACGATGTCGCGCGACGCATCGATGGCGGTTCAGTGCTCCCAAACCACGTGGACGAACTGGCAGCGATGATTGGAAGTGAGGAACGATGTTCGGGTTTCTCAGGAAGCGGCTCGGCCGGCGGTCGAGCGGCGTCGTCAACCAGTCTCCGACCGGGTCCGGCTTGTTGGACAATGCGGAACAATTCGCGAATTTGGTATCTGGTGTACGCGATTACGCCGTGTTCCTGCTCGATAGGAACGGCCACATTCTGACCTGGAACGCCGGCGCCGAGCGCATCAAGGGCTACCGTGCCGATGAGATTGTAGGCCAGCATTTCTCGCGTTTCTACCCGAGCGAAGCTCTGTACTCCGGATGGCCGGCCCACGAGCTCAGGGTCGCCTCGCTGACGGGCCGATTCGAGGACGAGGGGTGGCGGGTCCGCAAAGATGGGTCGCGGTTCTGGGCCAGCGTCGTCATCACGGCGATCCGGGACGCGTCGGGCGAGGTCCAGGGCTTCCTCAAGATCACGCGCGACGTGACCGACCGAAAGCAGGCTGAGGAGAAGCTCCGGCTCAGCGAGGAGCGGTTCCGGCTCCTGGTCGAGGGGGTGAAGGACTACGCCATCTACATGCTCGACCCGAAGGGATTTGTCGTCACCTGGAACGCCGGGGCTGAGCACCTCAAGGGCTATCAGGCCTCGGAAATCGTGGGTGCGCATTTTTCCCGCTTCTATCCGCCGGAAGCCGTCGCGCGCGACTGGCCCGAAGAGCTGTTGCGAGGGGCAACCGTGGAGGGCCGGACCGAGGACGAGGGATGGCGGATCCGCAAGGACGGGTCGCAGTTCTGGGCCGGCGTCGTCATTACCGCACTTCGGGACGAGACCGGTACACTCCAGGGCTTCGCGGAACTCACTCGTGATCTGACCGAGCGCCGGCAGGCGGAGGAGAGCAACCGGCTCCTGTTGCAAGAGGAGGCGGCCCGCAAGGCAGCGGAGGAAGCCGCCGAGGCGATCGAGCGCCAGCGCGAGCAACTTCACGTCACCCTGTCCAGCATCGGCGACGCCGTCGTTGTCACCGATGAGAAGGGTATCATCAACTTTGTGAACCCGGTGGCCGCCGCCCTGACCGGGTGGGAGCCGCACGAGGCGACGGGTCAGCCCCTGGAGCGAGTGCTCCGCGTCATCAACGAGGAAACGCGACAGGATGTCGAGAACCCCGTCAGCATCGTGTTCCGGGAGAACCGGGTGGTCGAAATGGCGAACCACACGGCCCTCGTCACCAGGGACGGCCGGGAGATCCCGATCGAGGACTCCGCCGCGCCGATCCGCGGCAAGGACGGCACGATCGGCGGCGCCGTGCTGGTCTTCCGCGATGTGACCGCAGCCCGCCGGGCGATGGAGGCGAGCCTTTACCTGGCCGCCATCGTCGAGTCGTCCGACGATGCCATCATCGGCCACACCCTCGACGGCGAAATCGCCGCCTGGAACCGAGGCGCCGAACGGCTGTACGGCTACAAAGCCTCGGAGATCATCGGCCAACCCCTCGCGCTCCTGGTTCCCCCCGACCACCCCGACGAACTGCCAATGATCCTGGACCGGCTCAGGCGAGGAGAATCCATCGAGCACTTCGAAACCCAGCGCCTGCGCAAGGACGGCAGCCGTGTCGACGTGTCCCTGACCATCTCACCGGTCAAAGACGCCGAAGGCAAGTTCATCGGCGCCTCGAAGATCGCCCGCGACATCACGGCCCAGAAGGAGGAGGACCGCCGCAAGACGGAGTTCCTCGCGCTGCTCGCCCACGAGCTGCGCAACCCGCTGGCCCCACTCCGCAACGGCCTGCAAGTCATCCGCCTCGCTGCCAAGCACCCGGACGCGGTTGAGAAAGCCCGCGCCTTGATGGAGCGTCAGTTGGAACACATGGTCCGCCTCGTGGACGACCTGCTCGACGTGAGCCGCATCAGCCGGGGCAAGCTCGAGCTCCGCAGGGAGACGTTGCTGCTGTCAGTGGCGGTGAGCCACGCGCTTGATGTGTGTGCGCCGATCATCAACGAACAGGAGCAGGAGCTCATTATCAGCCAGCCGGACGAGCCGATGTATCTCGATGCCGACAAGACGCGGTTGGCGCAGGCGGTGTGTAACCTTTTGAGCAACGCATCGAAATACAGCGATAAGGGGAGCCGGATCTGGCTCACCGTCGCGCGGGAAGGCCAAGAGGCCGTCATCCGAGTGAAGGATGAGGGGATCGGCATCCCGCCCGAGATGCTGCCGCGGGTGTTCGACATGTTCATGCAGGTGGATCGATCGCTGGAAAAGTCGCAGGGAGGCCTGGGGGTCGGACTGGCCATCGTGAAGCGGCTCAGCGAGATGCACGGTGGCCGCGTGGAAGCGCGGAGCGAAGGCGAGGACAAGGGGAGCGAGTTCATCATCCGCTTGCCCACCATCGCAGCGCCCGTGGAGGCGCCGTCGCGGGAGACTGTCAAAGCCCCGACCCAGGCGGCGACCGGCTGCCGGATCCTGGTCGTGGACGACAACGTCGACTCCGCCACGACCCTGGCGAAGGTCTTGAATCTCATGGGCCACGAAGTCCGCACGGCCTACGACGGAAAATCGGGGCTCGAGGCGGCGATCGAGTTCCAGCCGGCCCTGATCCTGCTGGACATCGGCATGCCGAAACTGAATGGATACGACGTCGCGCGGTCCATCCGCGCCCAACCCTGGGGACAGTCCATCACGCTCGCGGCCTTGACCGGCTGGGGACAGGCGGAGGATCAGCGCAGGTCGGAAGAAGCCGGTTTCGACTTCCACCTGGTCAAACCCGTCGAACCCGAGTCGCTGGAGCGACTCGTGGCCGGGATCTCGGCCCAATCGGCGTGAGTGTCCATCAATGTGACGAGGAAGAGGTTCTGCGGTTGCCCGTTCACCGCCGCGCCTGGATTCGAAAATCATGATGGATTCCCGAACCCAGCAGCTCCGCAACCCCGGGACTGCACGAGCTCGGAATCGGGAACAACCGGAACGCCCCGTCATCGACTGCCGCGTGGTCAGAACGGAGGTCGATGGGATTGGTCCGGTGCGGGATGTTGTAATTGTCTCAGTTGCTCCGAGATCTCCGCCAACTGCGTATTGATTTGCCGAAGGGTGATCCGGCGCGAGACCAGGACGAGGAGCACGGTGCAGAGCGCGGCCAGGGTGAGGGCGACAAAAGCCGCTGCAACCACGCGCGTGCAGAGATCCAGTACCTGAAAATGAATCGCCTGGAGCGCGACGATTTCTTCCACCGGAACGTTGCCGAGCGCGGCGTCGCGCATCAGTTTATGCTGCTTCGGATACATGTGCCAAATGGCCACGTAGACGACGAAGAACACTCCTGCGGCCGCGACCAGCCAGAGCAGAATCGTCAGCCCCGTGAGGAGCTGGATGCGACCTCGCTCGTGTTGCAACATTTTCGCGGGAAGTTGCCGAGGATCAGGAGCACCCGCGGACGTTCCGGAATTCAGGTTGAGGAGCGCCTTGCCGATTTCTTCGTCATTCATGACCACTTGTCCTTTCCAAGGCGCCGTGCAGCGCCCGTCGCGCATAATGGATGCGGGAACGCACGGTGCCGACCGGGCAGCCGGTCACTCGGGCGATGTTCTCGTACGTCATGCCTTCCAGGAAACGGAGCACCAGCACTTCCCGGTGTTCCGGGGCCAGTCCATCCAGCGCCCGGTGAATGGCATCGGCGTCTTCCAGTCGGAGCTCGTCGCCGGTTTCTTCCGCGAGGTCGAACTCTTCCAGGGCACAGACCGGTCGCCGTTCCCGGAACGCGCCGCAGGCACGGTTTCGTGCGATCCGGTACAGCCACGCAGGAAAGGCCCCGGGGTCCGCCAGCTTGGGCAGTCCCCGGAGCACCTGAAGCCAGACGTCCTGGAGAACGTCTTCGGTCCAATCCACTTCCCGGAGTAGCTTCCGCAGGTAGTAGCGCAGGCGCGGAGTGTAAACCCCGACCAGTTCTTCGAGCGCGGCCTGGTCACCGGCCTGGCACCGCAACAGCAAGACGCGCTCGTACAGCCGATTCGCTGAGTTGGTCAATCCAGGTCCTGCCCATCAAGGGAAGATCGGGCGCAGCGACGGGTTACCCGCCTGGCGTCGGCCCCGTCGACTCACGGCTTCACGCGTTGGCAAGTGATCAGAGTGCAACCACTCCCGTCCTTCGCGGCAAACTCCGTGGGCCGTTCGCCACCGGCAGCAGCGCCACAGATCGTGAGCACGTCGTCTTCCAGTTGATAAATGCCGAGGATCGTTTTCCCCTTTTCTCCACCCTCGTTCACCATTAGGTCGATCGTCTGAGGTTTCGATCCCCGGTCAAGGCGGAATGTCCCCTTGGCCAGGTTCTTGTCTCCCAGTTCCTGGGCGAACCGCTCGCCCTGGAAAATGAACTTGGCGTCCTTCAGCCTGCCCTCAGGGAGAGGGTTGCGGTTGCGCACGACCGATGTGATCGTCCACGTTCCCTCGAGTCTTTCCCTCTCCTTGGTTGCCACGTTACCACCGTCGGCGGCAATCAGCAGGCCCACCGCCAGGACCAAGAGCGTTTTCACGGTCTACCTCCGCAAGCAAGTCACACGACTCGGATTCTCGACACATAAGGAGGTCGCGGCAGAGGTCAGAAAAGTTCAAAGCGCCGGCAGAAATGTGAGTAACGTCGTTGATCGGGACCGAGGATAACGGCCACGCATGAAATCGGCGTAGCCGGCGCGGACTGCGCCACTCCACGGCCACTCTCACGCGGCACACCAACGCAATCGGCCGTTGTTGATCTTTCCAGGCACTCTGAGTGTCGAGAGTGACCCCGGATCGCGCGCCTTGTGGGCGATCAAACCGCGTCCTTCGCGGTCGAGTAGCTCGCTTGGTGGATACCGGGTTAAGTCAGGATGCTCTCCGGAACGGATGCGCGATCACACCTGCGCAACGCCTCGGAAGGCACCGTCGTCAGGGGTTCTCCGCCTACGTTTGAGACGCTCACCCCCCAGGACAGTCATGATTTCGGAAACGAGATTCCGCGGAGTGAGAGTCGTCACGATAATCAACGGATTCGGGGTCGAGCTTAGTGAGGGGACCTCACAGGCCCGTGGGCGGGCTTGGAAACTACCGGTGGCCTCTTCTCTGGTCTGGCACCGGCTTCACCGACGCCGCTCAGATACCCCCTGTTCCCCAACAATTAACTTGCCCACGAAGAGCGGGATCCCCCGATTGGAGTGGCACGATTTCATGGATCTTTGGTAGTCAACGTTAGCGATGTCCCCTGTTCTCCGTGGATCATTCCTTTGGCACCACTCGCGCCAGGCCGAGCGTCGCCCAGGAGCTCGCGGCGCACGTAATCGGCGTCAAGAGTTTTGCGCTGCCGGGTTCGCCGTTGGGGGTCGCTCGCGAGGTCATCGGCCAACTGCCATCGGGTTGTTGCGTGGCGATCAGAAAGTCGATTCCGCGCTGGATTTCCGGCCGCTCGGCCGTAAGACGTGCGAGCGAGAGTGCGTAGAGCGTCTGGCCGGTTGCAAAGGCGTCGCTCTTCGATTCCGGTACGGTCTGGCTCCAACCGCCGTCGTCGCGTTGCAACGCCCGCAGTTCGTCGATTGTCGTTTGGAGTGCTTCGGACGACTTACCAAAGCGCACACCGAGTATGACCCTCAGGGCCTTGTCCTGATGGGTGTGGGCGTTCTCGGCCCGGTCGAGCCATGTCAGGGCTTTCGTTAACGCATCCCGCTGCGAATCGGGGGCATCCGGCCCCGAGGTCGCCTGGAGTGCCATGACGATCCAGGCGGCGTCCGTCGTCTGGCATTCGTTGATCGGCGGCCGCCGGAGGGTGGCGAAGAACTCCCAGGAGCCGTCGGGCTGCTGCTTCTTGACGATCTCCTCCGCGATCCGCTTGAGGCTTTGTTCTTGCCCCGCTGTCAGAGAGGGCAACGCCCGCGCAGCGACGGCCAGCATCGGCAGCCCCATGTTCAAGCCTCGACCCTGAGGGCGCGGATCGGACACGGCCGCCGGATCGGGGAAGATCTTCGAGGCCAGCAACGCTTCCTTGCCGCCCAGTAGCGACTCCGCGGTCGTCGCGACGAACTCCTTGTCGATGGCATATCCCCGGAGTCCGGCTTCCGTGAGTGCCCATGAAGGCATCGGGACGTGATGACACGCGGCGCAACGGCGGGCGCTGAGCCACGTTTCGCTTTCCGTTTGCAGATACTCGATGGCACGTTCGACCGAGCCGTGCACCTGTGCCGTCGTGGCACGTGGCACCAGGATGGATTCGCCCGCGAGGACCGACGATGACAGGCAAAGCAGCAGCAGAAGTCCGATCGATGGGCACGCACGAGTCATCGTTCGATCTCGATAAAACCGGAATGTGCAGTCACCCAACACGATTGTACTGCGTCAGGTCCGGAGCCGCCAATGTCTGGGAGCCCCAGTCCGCTTCGGACCGGAATTGGTATGACTTCGGTTTCCGTTTTACAGGGACGCTGAGATGATTGCGATGTTTCGCGGGCTGTCCGAGCCGCTCACGTTGGCTCACGAGGACACTCAGCTCGCAACGTCGTGCATTCTCCCCGGTTCTACCCGAACCGGTACCGGCTCGATTCATCCGGGGGTAAAGTGAACGGACACCAACAGGGTGTTCCATGGAGCTCGTCTTTTTGGCGCCTGTTCACGCATCCGGTCGAACGCTATGCTGACCCTCAGCGAGATTCCGGAGCCAGGATGTGGCCTCCGAGCGTCGTACACGTTGACCGTCGAAGGATCTTGGACCGATGTCGCGCCGTGATGAGGCAAAACGGAAGCGCCGGCAAAAGCGAGCCGCCCACAGCGCCCGCCGCGAGGTCGAGCCCTCGCTACGCCGCGTATTGACGAATTTGAAGGAAGCGATCGCGATTCCCGAACCCGCCCGTTGGCCGGGCGCCAGCACGCCGGAACTGGAACGTCCGGATCATATCAAGGCACACTATGGCGACTGGCTCAGCCGGCGCGAGCCGGGCAAGTCAAAGATGCAGCAACTGGAAAACGCCATGGTCCAGGGACCGATCGGCTATGTCAACTCGATCGAACACTGGGCCATGGAAGAGTTCTTCTATCATGGCATTCCCGGCGATTCGTGGCACCCCATCGACGCCTATCTCGAGCGTCACGGCGAACGGTTCACGCCGGCCGGGCAGGTCCAGCTTCGCCGCTGGAAAGACGCGCGCGTCGGGCTTTATCGGCTTGGCGGCATCCACGACGACACGCTGGAACTCCAGGAGTGGGACCCGATCGCCGACGGGGCCGTTGGCCCGACGCTCCGCGCGATTTCCCTGTGCATCGGCGGTGTAAATGCATTTCGGGGTCGAGAGGGCCGGTTTATCGCGTCCTACGTCGCGCCGTGGGCACCTGAGCAGAACATCGTCTGTGAGATGGGTTACAGCGCGATACTTCCGCATTCCGACCGCATTCGGCTTGCCAGCCATCTCGGCCTCCGCCATCCCGACATCGCTGCCCGCCCCTGGCCCTGGACCGCGAACCGATCGGCCCGACATACCTACCTTCAACGCTGGGCGCAGCGTGAATGGCAAGGCTGGCTCCAGGAGCGGTTTGTCTTCCCCTTCCACGCCTTTATCCCGATGCCTCCCCATGGTGAACGCCTGGCGCTTGCGCCGGTCACGGGCCTGGTTCCGAACACGGCCACTGATGCGCAACAATTCGGGATCTACTTCATCGTTGACCTGGACAAGAATAAGGGGATGGTCTGCGGCGCGACGAATATCAAGCTATTCGATCTGACCTCACCGAGCCTGGGTCCACTTTCGGAATACCAAACGTTCCGCGAATGGGCTGGCCCGCCCCCGGGCACGATCGGAGCACCGAGATTCCGGACGTTACGCTGATCCGGAAGCGAGTACCGCCGAACACAAGGGGGACTGGCACCTTCGAAGACTCTGAGCCAGCCCCCCTTTCGTTACGATCTTTCAGACCCGTGCGTCAAATGAAGGGCTCTCGTCGAAGACGAGGCCGAGTGAAGGGGCTCCAGAACTGCTGCCGTGAATTGACGAATCGGCCGCGCTGCGCGTCCTCTGCTCGCCGTTCTTTGTCGAGCTCGCACTGCACGAGAAAAGCTGATGTAGGGAAGAAACGTGCAACACACTGACGATCGGCACTCCGTAGGCCGGAATGGTCAGAACATAATTCACAGATCGAATCGATTCGCCCAACACGGCGGGCTCCCGGACGAAGGGCGGAATGTACGTTACGCCCGTGACGAGGGCGATCAACATGCCGAAGCGGATCGTGCGCCCTGAGAGCGATCAACCGTATTCGATGACGAAAAACTTGCCACACAAAAATCGCACGAAACCCCGAAAAACACCGCGTCGAAGCACCCTCTGGGCTGGCAAAAGCTAACACGTTACCCGGAGTATATAGAGTAGGGAGATGCGCAAGTCTCGACTCTCCGCGTTGTCCCGGGCAACGGATCCCAGCGACGTTCCGAATCGTCGGTGGCTCATGAGGCGGACACGAACACGAAGGGGATGCATACAGTGCAACTTCGAGGTACAGCTACAGCGCGCTCGGACGTGCTTCAATCACGGCAAGGTCGTGCCGGCTACGAGCGTGCGCATGTGCGCGCTCCCATTCGGTAATTCGGAACCCCAAGGCTAACAAGGGGTTCCGAATTACCGAATGATCGATTTGGACCGTTATTCGGAAGAGCAAGGTGGATAAGGGGTTATGGCGATTGGCGACGCAATGGGCGCAAAATGGCACATGCAAGCCAGACGTGAGGACACGTGAGCGGCTTCTGTTTGAGCGTCCACCTGGTGTCTGCGACGCTCTATGGTTAGTCCCGAGGTACGTCGCACGCCATCTCCCGACCCCAGCCTCCTTGTATCGTTGGGGTCGTGTTATGAGCACGTGGCGGCGTTGAGCGCACCGCGGAGGCAGGCGATGCTTTGGCGGGCGGTTTCCTCGGCGCCGGGGGTGTAGTCGAAGACTTCGACGGAGACCCAGCGATCGTAGCCGGAGGCGACGAGGGCCTTCATGATGGGGCCGAAGTCGACGGCACCCATACCGGGGCCGCGGAGGTTGACGTCCTGGGCGTGGAAGTGGCCGGCGACACGGGCGTGGCGGGCGATCAGCTCAGGGACGGTCGTGGAGGGCTCGGCGCTCTGGGCTTTCACGTCCATGTGGAGCTTGAAGTGAGGATGGTTGACGCGGGCGATCATCGCGTTGGCCTGGTCGCAGGTGTTGAGGAAATTGGTGTCGTTGGGAGCCAGAGGCTCGAGGCAGAGGTCGACGCCCAGGTTGCCGATCGCGGGCATGGCGCGCTGGAAGACGTCGAGGGCGAGGTCGCACGCCTCATCATAAGAGACGCCGGGGAGGAGGTCGCGCTGTTTGGGAGAGCCGAGGACCATGAGGGTGCCCCCCAGGTCGTGCGTGGCCTGGGCCAGGGCGATGAAGTAATCAGCCGTGCGCTGCCGCACAGACGTGTCGCGAGTGGTCAGGTAAAACCCTTCCGTCTTGGCCAGGAGCCAGTGCAGGCCGATGGTTTCCAGGCCGGCGTCCTCGACCTGGGCGCGCAGGGTACGCCTTTGGGCTGGGGAGACGTCGGTGATCAGCGGGGCGAGGGTGAAGGGGGCGATCTCCAGGCCGTCGTAGCCGAGCGACTTGACGGTGCGGCAGACGTCCGCGAAATCCCAGCCTTCGAATAGCTCGTTGCAGATGCCCAGCTTGATCATCGCGGTTGCTCCTTGGTTCGGCACGGCTCGTTCAAAGTCGCCCGTCGTTTTAACCGGGCGGAGCAGGGGGGTTCAAGAGCGTTGGGCGGCCTGGAGCGTGTTGCGCAGGAGCATGGCGACGGTCATCGGACCAACGCCGCCGGGGACCGGGGTGATGGCGGAGGCGACCTCGGCGACGCTAGGGTAATGGACGTCGCCGCAGAGTGTGCCGTCGGCGCGTTTGTGCATGCCGACGTCGATGACCACGGCGCCCGGCTTGATCCAGTCGGCGTTGACCTTTTCGGGCTGCCCCATCGCGGCGATGAGGATGTCGGCCTGTCGCGCGAAGCTGGCAGGGTCGCGGGTACCGGTGTGGCAGACGGTGACGGTGGCGTCGCCGCCGGGTCCGCGCTGGAGAAGAAGCAGGGCCATGGGTTTGCCGACGATCTGGGAGCGGCCGAGGACGACGACGTGGGCGCCTCGGGTCTCGACCCCGCCGTTCAGCAACAGTTCGCGAACGCCCAAGGGCGTACAGGGGACGAAGCGCGGGGAGCCGCTGGCGAGGAGGCCGACGTTGGCGGGGTGGAAGCCGTCGACGTCCTTGAGCGGGTCGATCCGGGTCAGCACGGCGCGTTCGTCGATGTGAGAAGGCAGGGGCAACTGGACGAGGATGCCGTGGACCGAGGGGTCAGCGTTCAGTGACTCGACGGTCTCGATCAGGCTCGCCGGGGTGACGTCGGCGGGGAGTCGCAGGGTCTGGCCGGACATGCCGGCGGCGTTGCAGGCGTTTTGCTTGTTGCGGACGTAGACGTGGCTCGCGGGATTGTCGCCGACGAGGACCACGGTGAGGCCGGGGGTCACGTGGCGCTGGGCTTTCAGGAGGGCGACCTCGGCGGTAATCTCCTGGCGAACCTGTTGAGCGAGTGCTTTACCGTCGAGGATACGGGCGGTCACGGCGTGAACTCCGGCGACATTGGGATTGTCCAGGTCGCTATCATAGCCCCGGTCGGGGGCGATTCCCAAGCTCTTCCCCTTGCAGGAAACCGGATGCAGGCCAACTTGCCGCTGGCGGTGCCCGGCGCGACGATCCCCCGCCAGGTGCTCTGGCTCGCCGGTCCCGTGCTGGTCGAGCAGGTGTTGCTCTACCTCGTGCTGTTCTCCGACACCTTGCTGACGGGGCGGTTCTTCAAGGTTGAGCACCTCGCGGCGGTGTCGGTGGCGACCTATCTGCTGTGGTTCCTCGGTAGCCTGTTGACGCTGGTCTCCGTGGGCGGAACGGCGCTGGTCGCGCGCCTCATCGGGTCCAATCGGCGCGAGGAAGCGCGGCAGATCACCCAGCAGGCGATCGTGATGGTGGTGCTGCTCGGCGCGGGGGTCGTCCTCGTCGGCTGGCCGAGCGTGCCTTGGGTTGTGAGAGGGCTGGGGTTGTCGGCGGAGCCGGCAGATCAGGCGGCGCTGTTTTTGAGGATTGTGTTGCCGGTGACGCCCCTGCTGGCCTGTACCACGGTCGGTGTGGCATGTCTGCGAGGCTCGGGGGATACGAGGACGGGGATGTGGGTCATGATCCTCGTCAACCTGATCAACGTGGGGCTGAGTTGGTCGCTCGCGCAGGGGTTGGGGCCCTTTCCAAAGCTGGGGTTCGCGGGGATCGCGGCGGGGACAGCGTGCGGTGAGGGGGCCGGGGGAATCGTCGTTTTGATGCTCCTGGCGAAGGGGCGGTCGGGGCTGGGGTTGGACCGGAGGGGGTTGGTCCCCGTCTGGCCGCAGATTCGGCGGATCTTGCGGATCAGCGTGCCGGCGGCGGGGGAGAACCTGACGAGTAGTTGCTGCCAGCTTTGGTTCCTCGGCCTGATCAACCTTCTGGGGCCGACGGCGACGGCGGCGCATGGGGTGGCGATCCGTTGCGAGGCGATCGCGTATTTGCCGGTGACGGCGTTCGCCGTGGCGGCGAGCACGCTGACGGGCCAGTATCTCGGCGCGGGGAGGCCCGACCTGGCGCGCCGGGCGGCGTTCACGGCGTGGGCGATCGGCGCCGGGGTCCTGGCGGCGATCGGGGTGGTGGTCTACACCCAGGCGGAGCCGATGTTCCGTATGTTCCTGGGGGACAACAAGCCGTCGGTCGTTTATGAGGGGGTCCCCGTGCTGCGCGTGGTGGCGTTCGCCTTGCCGGCATTGGCGACGATCAACGTGCTGACCGGGGCCTTGCGGGGCGCTGGCGACACGCGCTGGCCTTGGGTGTTCGTGCTGTTGGGCTATCTGCTCGTCCGGATCCCGTTGACGTACGGACTCACGACGCCGGTTGCCGGAGGGGGATGGGGCTGGGGCCTGATCGGGGCCTGGATCGCCATGTTTGCCGACTTGCACGCCCGGGCGATCCTCGTGGCCGGGCGTTTCTTGCAAGGGGGATGGCGGAGGGTAGAGGTGTGATCGTCGCTGCGCGCGTCGAGAAAGGTGGGCGTTTCGCGATTACTCAAAAGCGGAGAGTGCGGCGCGTTGGTCGCGGTCGAGGCTGAAGAGGCGATCGAGGTTCGACGTGCGGAACACCTGCTGGAGCAGCGGCGAGATCTCGCAGAGGCGGAGTTTGCCCCCAGTGCCGTCGACCCGGCGCTGGAGGAGGATCAGCTTGCTCAGGAGGGAGCTGGAGATGAGGTTCACCCCCGTGAAATCGAGGACGAGCCGGATCGGGCTGCCGTCGTTGGGAAGGACGGCGGCGATCTGGTCGGAGACTTCGCGGACGGTCCGTTCGTCGAAAACGTGCTGCTCCTGAAACCGGATCACGATGACTCCATCGGTCTCTCGAACCGTGATCCGAGGCGCATTGGCCATGGGGGCGCTCCAAGTCTTGATATCGTGGAATCACGACAGTTTCCAGCGAAGGTGCCCGGCAGACAAGGCCCTTCCTGCTTGTGGGGCGAATTCGAGACGTGGGCGAAGGAGGAACTCTCCTTTAGAAGAAGAGAACCGCAAACCGTTGAGAAGTCCGCCAGGGAATGCGCTACGAGGCGGGTGGGACGCTCGAGCCGTTAGCGCCGGGGTCGGGTTTGAAAAACACGAGCGCGGCGTCGCGATCGGCGACGAATGTGAAGAGGGTCTCGAGCTTGCTAACCCGAAACGCCTCTTGAACGTGGGGATCGATGTTGCAAAAAACGATGCGGCCCCCGCGCTGGCGGACCGTTTTTTGCAGGCGAACAAAGTGGCCGAGGGCGGCCGATCCTGCGATGCCAACTCCGAGAAAGTCGACGATGAGCTCGGGACGTCCTTTGGCCTGCACGTGTGAATCGTATTTGGCGCTGAGATCCTGAATTGGACCCGGGACCAGGCGCAGGCAGTCCCAGAACTCCGCGACCAGCATTCCGTCGACGACCGTGGTCTCAACCTTGGGATTCAGCATAGAAGAAGATGTCCGCGAATGGCCGATCAAAAATGAGGGCGATCTAAGGCCCAGGACAGCACTAGGGAAGAGTGCGAGCCGGAGTGAGGCGAAGAAAGGGGGGTGAGAGAATGCAACCCCGTCAGTCGTGATACGACTTTCAGCGCCGCTTCATCCCATTTTGGTGGGTTCGGCTATGTATGGTAACACAGGTTCAGGCCGATCACCAGACCCTTGCGGACAAAGTTATGTGAATCCGCGATCGGTTGTGTGGGTTGAAGCGAACGTCCGAGATTCTTTCAAAATCTCGGGAGAGGGTCCTTCTGCCGCCGAGGAGACCGTATGATATCTTGTCAGCAGTGCACGGGCGGTCGTACCTCGCGAGGCTCACGGCAGAACGAGGCGAGGCTGGGCCGCTGGCGAACGGACCTCAGGGCAGCGGCGGGCCGTCCGTTCCGAGGGATCGCCGGAAGAAGGGATTTTACTCCCATGCGCGCAATTACGTATCTTCTGACAGCCTGGGCGCTTCTGGCAGTTCGACCCGCCTTCGCGCAACATTGGCTCGAGTCGGCCTTCCCCGAGCGCTCCTACGACTTCGGGACCGTGGCGCGCGGCTCCAAGGTACAGCACTCGTTCAAGTTGATTAACCGCACCACCCAGGATATCCACATCCTGAGCTGGGAGGCCAAGTGCGGTTGCACCTCGATCAAGGTTGGCGCGCAGGACATCCCGCCGGGGACGCAGACCGTGATTGACGCCGCGATCGATACAACCCGGTTTCAGGGGTTCAAACCCTCGGGATTGACCCTGATCATCGACCGGCCGGAATACACACGGATCGACCTGAACCTGTCGTGTTTCATTCGCACCGACCTCACGCTGAACCCGGGCCAGGCCGATTTCGGGGTCGTTCAGCGCTCCTCCAACCCCACCGTCTCAATGAACTTGAGCTACGCGGGGGGGATTCCCAACTGGGGCGTCAGCAAGATGCAGACCCAGACCGCCCACGTCTCCGCGCGGCTCCAGGAGCAAAGCCGGTCCGATGGGCAGGTCCATTACCTTTTGACCGCCGTCCTCAAACCCACGGTCCCGACCGGCTACTTCAAGGACGAGATCACCCTGGTGACGAACGATCCGTCCAGCCCCACGATTCCGATCTCCGTCAGCGCCAACGTGCAAACCGCCGTCACGGTCTCGCCCAGCATCCTCGTGCTGGGACACGTCAAGCCGGGACAGCAGGTCGTGAAGCAGGTGTTGGTGCGGTCGAATCACGGGTTCAAGCTCACGTCCCTCAAGGGGACGAAATCCGAGCTCACCGGTACGTCGGATTCGGAGGAGTCCAAGCCGAGCCACCTGGTGAAACTCACCTTCAAGGCACCGAGCCAGCCGGGCCCGTTCAACGCCGTGTTCGAGATCGGCACCGACCTCGCGAACGAGCCGGCCACGAAGCTCTCGGCCTTCGCGACCGTTACGCCGTGAACCTCAAGTCAGGACCGGGCCGGGGACGGGCGGGGGGGCGGTCGAGAATGAGACCGTGAAGTGACCGTGCTCCAATCCCCCCGGCGCCAGCCTGGTCGACGATGGGGTGACCTCGATCGTGGCGTAGCCGGACCCCGAATCATGGGCGTAGGAGCCGGTGCCGGTCTGGATCGTGAAGTTGAAATACGGCGGCAGGGCCGAGGCGTTGTCCGTTGACGGTGCCGTGAGGGCCAGGGTCAAGCGCCCATGTCGATTCGAGAGAATGAGTTGACCCTGGGCCTGGGGCGCCGAGGGATTGGCGGACGGCGAAATCAAAAGACCGGGCAAGTGGACGGTTCCTGCAACCGAGGTTTCACCAATCGACGATAGCTTGCCCGCCCCCGAAAACGTGTAAGTCTTACCAGCGTCGGGGATCTCCTTCGCGCGATAGCTTCCCTTCATTGACTCGGTGAGGGTGATCGAGTGGGCCGTCGCGGACGTCACGGGTGTGTTGGGCGGGACATAGAGTGCTGCCGGGGTGACGGACAGCAGGGCCAAAGGTTCGAGCGAGTCGAGCAGCGGACGATAGACTGGCTTTCTCACCGTCATACCTCCCAAAGCCGTGAGCCTGACGGGCAACCCGTCTTATCATCGGCTTTTGCGAAGGTTTTGACCTCTGGATTCTTCGGTTTCCCCGCCGATTCGATGAACAAGGTCGATATTGCGAGCGGCCGCCCCGACGGCATCGGTGTTTAACCGGTGCCTCCGAGACGGCCGCCAAGGAGCGAATCTGGGCTCGCCGGGCGAGCCCATTCAAGCGATCAACGATTCGGGCATGTGCCCGTCGCGCAGGTCGGCGCCGCGTTGTAGTAGTAGCCGGCGGTGTAGTAAACCGGCCGGGCCATGGGAACGAAGGCAGCCTGCGGAGCCGGGGTGGTCTTCTGGGGGGCCGGAGCGGCCTGCGGGGCCGGAACGACGACCGGGCGCTGGGCGGCACACGGAGCGCATTGCTGCGGAGCATAGTAATAGACGGGCGCCTGGCAAACCTGGCGGGCGCCGCAGTGCTGGCCCCAAGCCGGGCGGCCGCACTGGTTTGTGCCGCAGTGGCGGCCGCCGAACAGGCCTGACGTCGCCGTCAGCGCAGTGAGCAGAACGATCGAATGCATCGACAGAACCCCTTTCAAATTGCAAGATCGAGTGGTGAATGCGGAGTGGCTCCGCATCGGGTGCCCTTCGCCCCTGGCAGGGCTCGGGCTACAGGCGTGTTGGCAAGTCCATCAGCCCCCTGACCGGAAGCCCATGGCTCTACCCCCGTCTCTCCCAGACGCAGGCTGCCGCTCGGCGACACAACACCCGACCCCAGGGGGCCGGCCGCTGCCACCAAGTCGGGGGACGATTCTAGGAGAGCGCTCCCAGCGCGCCTACCTCGGATTTCGTGTTTTGCACCGATTTTGAGGAATTCGACGAGTTTTTTACCTGCCCATAGTGCGTAAATTGCCCAGAAAATAAATCTGCGAACGATGCGTAAGATGTTAGAACCCCTGGAGGTACATTCGTCTGGACATTTTGTATCAAATAGGGTGGCCGGATAGACTTGATCCCCATAAGACAGAGAGACTGCGGGTTCTGCAATGAATCGAGCGATGATGTGACATCGGGTGTTGAACCGTGCATGCAAAACCCGGTCGAGCCGGTCCGCGGATGCGACTCCTCTGGTTGACACACTTGCGAGCCTTCCTTAAGCTGTGCGCCGCATGGACGGGTGCCGCGGTGGGTCACGATGCCCCCGCATCCGTGGACTGCGGCCCGGCGGTGCTGGTCCTTCGCGCTCAGCGCTTCCGAGAGAGCGCTCTGTGCGGCAGGGCTGTAGGCTCGGAGCCTGAGCGTCAGGAACCCCAATGGCCACGATTTCCACCCGGCGCAAGGACGTCACCGAGGGGACCGCGCTCCGACTGGCGCTGGCGGTGGCCGACGCGAACTGGTACACGACCGAGAACCTGTTCCGCGAGGTGCAGCGAGCCAATGTCTCGACCCTCCTGCTGAAGTGCATCGATTACTACAACGCCTGGATGCGAGGGTTGCCCCCCTGGGCCTGGGGCCGAGCCCTGACGCAATGCGGGCCCGACCTCTGGCAGCGCGACTTGGTCTTGCCGAGCGGCTGGATGAAGTCGTTCCCCGCCCTGGGGATGCGGCCGATTGGACGGTCGATTCGCGAGTGGTGCCGCCAGCACGTTGAGGGGGGCCAACTCGCCCTCGTCATGACCTACCCGCACTACCTCTACCTGCGCGATATCGTCCGGCCCGACTATCAGATCTACTTCAATGTTGATGATTACACCCAGTACTGGCCGCGCTGGGCTCAGAGCGTGAGCTTGCTCGAGCAGCAGGCCGTCCGCGAGGCGGACCTGACCGTCTGTGTCTCCCGCCTCCGCGCCGAGGAACTGTGCGCCGCCGTGCCCGAGGCTGCGGCCAGAATCCGGCATCTGCCCCACGGCTCCGCGTCGAACACTCTCGCCGAAGAGCCCTGGGACCAACCCGCCCCTCCGCCGCCGGACATCGCGTCCTTGCCACGTCCGCTGATCGGCTACGTCGGCACGCTCGAAGACCGGCTCGACTGGAATCTCCTCGACCGCCTGAGCACGTCGTTCCCGCATGCCTCGATCGTGATCGTCGGCAAGCTCGCCCCGAAACAGGACGGAGCGTGGTACGCGGAAGCCCAGCGCTTCCTGGCGAGGCCAAACGTCCACGCCCTCGGCTGGCGTCCTCAAAATGTGATCCACGAATATAACCGATCGTTCGATGTCTGCTTGATCCCTTATCGGGTCGACCATCCGTTCAACCGCGCGTGCAGTCCCACAAAGATCATGGACTACATGGGCACCGGCCGGCCCATCGTGTCGACCGCGCTGCCGGAATGCCTGCTCTACGACCACCTCTTTCACGTGGCCGCCACCGAGGACGATTTCCTCGACGCCGTGCGTGCCGTTCTCGATCTGCACTCCGATGACGGCCGCGCTGCCCAGCGCGTCGATTGGGCCCGGCTCAACACATGCCGGCGTGTGGCCGACCGCCTGCTCGACTGGCTGCCGATCGGCTAACAGCGTTGAACCATTGAGCGGTGGACGCAATTCGGGAGGGCGAGGCTCCGTCCGAGCCAGCCTTGATCCGCCGGAGAGTCTTCGAGCCGGTGGATCATCGCGAGCCGCCACGCGGGAGGGCCCGTCACACGCGATGTTCGTAGGACTCGAAGACTCGTCCTCCGAACAAGGCTGGCTCGGACGGAGCCTCGCCCTCCCGGCTGTGCGCGACGCTATTGCGAGACGCTCCAAGGCGCCCCCCGTCCCGACGGTTGAAGCGCCAGGTAGCCGGTAGCTTTGCGCTCGCGAAGCGGGTAGATTTCGTTGAGTTTGCTACCACAGCGCCCCACGCTTTTTCTGATCGGGAGCGGAATCGATGAGTTTCGGCCTGCGCCTGCGGCTGTTCGTGATGATGTTTCTTCAGTATTTCGTCTGGGGGCTCTGGCTTCCGGTCCTCTATCAGTGGATTGGCCCGAATGGTCTGAACCTCAGCAACATGCAGATCGCGTACATCTTCATGGTCTACGGGTTCGGCGCAATCCTCGGACCGTTCGTCATCGGACAGCTTGCCGACCGCTACTTCGCCACCGAAAAGGTCATGGCCGTCGCACACCTGATCGGCGGCGTGCTGCTGCTGGCGACGACCCAGATGAGCACCTTCTGGCCGATCTTTGTACTGCTTTTCGTGTACTGCAATCTCTACATGCCGACGATGGCGCTCTCGAACTCGATCACGTTCCGCAGCCTCGGCGACGAGCGGCAAGACCAGTTCGCGATTATCCGGATGTTCGGCACGATCGGCTGGATCGCGGCGGGTCTCTTCTTTACCGCCTATCGCCGCAGCGCGGATCTGCCCGCCTTGAAACCGCTGTTCGACATGGTCGGCCAGCCTTCGAGCCGCGACTGCCTGCGGATCGCCGGCATCGTCTCCTTGATCTACGGTGTCTACTGCTTCCTGCTTCCTCACACGCCGCCCGTCCCCGCGAAGGAGACGGACCCGATCGACAAGAAGTCGGCCGTGCTCGAGAGCCTGGAGCTGTTGAGGCACCGCTCGTTCGCGATCCTCATTTTCGTCTCCGGGCTGATCGGCATCATGCTCGCCTTTTACTTCCAGCTCGAGAACCCCTTCCTCGAAGCCATTGGCACCCCAGCGGCCGATACGGGCGGTTATATGACGATCGGGCAGATCGCCGAATGGGCCGTGATGCCGTTGGTTCCTCTCGCCGTGGCGACCTTCGGCGTGAAGCGGACCATGCTCATCGGAGCGGGCGGTTGGGCGTTGCGGTTCCTGCTCTCGATGATCGGCCAGCCCTGGTGGCTCATGATCGCGACGATCGGCTTCCACGGCTTCTGCTTCGGGTTCTTTTTCGTCGTGGCCCAGATGTTCGTTGACCGAGCCGCCTCGGGAGACATCAAGGCCTCGGCACAGAACCTGTTTGTGTTCATCGTCTACGGCATCGGCACGATCGCGGGTAACCTGCTCGCGGGCTTTATCAAGGACACGTTCACGACCACCGATAAAGTCACGAACTGGACCG
This sequence comes from Singulisphaera sp., assembly GCA_027451445.1. Classification (GTDB taxonomy): domain Bacteria; phylum Planctomycetota; class Planctomycetia; order Isosphaerales; family Isosphaeraceae; genus DAIDJG01. The sequence continues at coordinate 4,769 of DAIDJG010000048.1, read as the reverse complement.
CCGTCTGGGCCGGCCCGTTCGTGATGACGCTGATCTGCATGGCGCTCTTCGCCCTTCTGTTCCGCGAAGAAGAGAAGATCGCCAAGCCCGTCGGCGAGCCGGTGGAGGTTTGAGCCATTCCGCTCGCGAGATGCCCCAGCTTCGTCTGCTCGAGTGTTAATGCGATGCGCTCCGAGTTTTGGATCGCGCTGATTGTTGTCGTCGCCGGCTGCGGTTCGGAAGGACCCGCCGGCCAACCTCAGCCCCAGCCTCCGCCGTCGGTACGTGTCCCCGTCCCCAGAACCACGACCATTACCCCGCCGCCGGGACAGCGACCGGCGGTGATGCCGCCTCCTGCGGATCTTGATGAACCGTCGCCTGCGCGGGTCGCCGCCGTTGGTCCTATCGAAGCCAACAAAGCGCAACTGCGAGCACAACTTGCCAAGCTCACCGCCGCCCTCCCCATCGCCGACGCCGCGCTCGAGACGGCCGAGTACGAGGCGGCACGTTATCGCAACGCGTTCATCTCGCTCGTTCTCCAGAAGGACATCCCTCCCGACAAGATCCCGGACCTGCCCGTTCGCGACCCGAAGCCGACGTTTCCCTACGAATGGCTGAACCGAAGCGACGCAACCGACCCCTTGGGCCAGAACCCCCGTCGCTCCTCGAAGGAGCCGGGCCCCCCCTGGGTCATCGATCGGGAGACCGACCCCGCTCTGCTGTCGATCGACGCGGAGGTCCGGCGTGCCTATCTCCCCGGCCACCGTCGGGATCTTGCGGCGGCCATCGCGGTCCTCGAGCACACCCTGGAAGCGGCCGAGGATGATGCGCCGCAGGCGTTGAGTCCGGAAGCGGCCGAAGCCTACACGCGCGAGTTCATGCTCCGGCCGGGCGACTGGGGTGGCTCCGAGCGCAAGGCCTTGCGAGCGTTCTGGGATTCGGTCCGCGCGGACTTGCGGGCGTTCCGGCCCTACCTGGGAAACAGCAGCATTACGCTCCCCCCGCTGCCGGACGCGAAGGTGCTTCACCCGCTCGTTTGGCCTTCGTGGCCGTGGCCGTCGGTCATGTCGCGGCTCGAATGGCCCGGCAGCCACGTCGTGGCCCACTGGCGGACCAATCGCGTGATGACATATGACGAATACGATCGCGCTTTTGGACTGGACCAGGGGTTCCGGTTCCGAAGGGGTGAGGTCCTCGAAGCTTTCCTCTACGCATACGAAGAGGTCGACCAACGGCTCGGCCCGCTCCACGGCCCTACGCCTGAAGACGTCTCGGCCCGTATCGTGAAGGAACGCCAGGACGCCGCGGCGCTCGAAGCTCAACGCGTCCACAAGGGCGATCGCGCCGCGTTGATCAATGCGTTCAAATCGATCAACTCGCCCAAGGGCCACTGGTCGGTCGATCCCAAGGACCTGAGCGCTGCGATCGACGCCTACCGCGATTACCGCCGCGCCCTGGGCGACCAGCTCATCGCCCCCTTCGACCAGGAGGTCGCGAGACTTGTCGCCGACGGCCAACCGGATGCCGTCCTCGACCGGCTGGAGGTGCTGTTCACGTACCCCGTCCGCGCCCCGCAGATGGCGCGTCTGCGGGAATCGGTCGCGTCCCATTTTCCCGCGCCGGGCTCGGACGCGCCGCTCGCCGCTCGGGTCCGCCACCGGCGTTTTCGTGAGCTCGAACGCAGGCCGGGGCCTCCCCGGCTTCCCGCCGCCGCCGATACCCGCGAGTCGGCCTCCGAGCCGCTCGGCGAACCGATTGCCGCGCTCGACCAGGGCGCCAAACTTCCCGCCATGGCCCTCTCGCCCGACGGCACACAGTTGGTGGTGTTTCGCGCGCGGAACATGGACCGCGCGATCGCCCTGCCCAGTGGTGAGGTCCTCGCCGAGTTTGATAGCTTCGTCGGCGACCCCTCTTACGTGTTGGGTCCAACGACCGTCGGCGCGTTCTCTCCCGACGGCTCCCGCTTTGCCGCGGTTTCGATGAGCGCCACGGTCCGTCTGTTTCGCGTGCCCGAGTGGTCGCTGTTGCGTGATTTGACTCTTCCGCCGAAGCGGCCGGGGTTCCCCAGGCATCCGCCGGTACGCGCGCTGATGTTTACGCCCGATGGCCGCTTCTTGCTCGTCGATCACGGCCGCTCGCTGCGCGTCTACGATGCCGACGGCGTCGCGCTGGGCGACAATGCGTTCGACGACGGGCTGTACTTCGGGGATGTGGCCGCCGCGACGAGCGACGGCCGCCTCGTCGCGTTCCGCGGCCTGCGGATCCTGAACATGGACGCGCACCGCGTCGCAACCTACTTGCCGGCAACCGTCTTCTCGGGCCGATCACTCGCGGCGATTGAGCCCGCGGGGTTGAGCCTTGCCGTCATGAAGCACAACGACAGCCCCCTCGCGCTCGTCCCCTTGAGGACCGCCGATGCGACCCGATCCCTGGATCGGCCTGTACTCTGGGCAGCTTTTTCCCCCGATGGGACCCTGCTCGCGCACGATAGCCCGTCGGGACTGAACCCTCGGCAAAACCCCCGGTCCGGCCGCGTGATCTTCCGACGCGCCCCGGCGTGGGAGCCGGTTGGCCAGGCCACGTTCGAGCCGGTTCTGCTCCCCCAGGAGACCCGGTTCACGGCCGACGGGCGCCACTTCATGATCGTCGGCTGGCGGAGCCTGGTCGTCGTGGATCTCGATTCCAATGCGGTTGGGGATGATCCTTTTCCCGCGTGGCGCGTTCGGGACGTGAAACTGACGAAGGACATCACCCAACTTGTTGTCGCGGCAAACGGCCGGCGCGTCGTGTTGGTGACCCGCGATCAACCGTCAACCGTGCACGTTTGGAATCTCGTGGATCATTGAGCCTCGCACCGTCAGGGAAGCTTCGCTGTCCCAGCTCCGTGCGCAAGCGAGCCAGCGTCTGGAGCCAAAGCGTCCGCACGCCGGCATGGCCGCCTTGCGTGTGGGTTGGATCGTTAAAAGTTTATTTGTTACGTTCGTTGGTATGTTTGTTGATGTCGGGCGCGATCGTCTCAATCATCCGAGGGCGCGGATCTGGAGCAATTCCCAGCCTCACGATTGAATGAGTGGGCGCTCGTGATCATTCCTGCAATCTTGCGGAACGATCCTTTACGATCCTGGAAGAGTCCCAGGGGTCGAATCGAACGCTCAGGCCGAGCTTCCGTGCAAGGGACGCGACACTCCAGGACGGACCTGGCGTTGCCGACGGAGGCATTTGATGAAGAACGCCGACGGCATCCTTGTGGCTTACGTGGAGGTCGAGCCATGGACTGATGATCACAGAAATGTGCTGCGGTGTTTTGAGATGGGGGAAGCGACCGTCGTCGGGAACCTTGCCTGCGATCTCCTCTGCTCTGCTCTGCTCTCCTTTCCTTCTGCGACGCGTTTTGGCAAAAGCAGGTCGCGGCTGGCGACGACTACGTAGAGGCGGACGAGCGCAAGATCGGCCTCGAAATAGGGGCGTTCGAGGCTTTCCGTAAAGCGGTCGTTCCCCTCGTCCACGCTACCGTCACCGCAGCGACAATCAGGATTGCGGTTCTGACCATGGCTCATCTCCCGGGATCCGTCGATGATACCGGGCCTATGCAGGTCATGGCGAGAATCAATCAATCTACGAACACAGGGCCACAGGGCCAGCGCAGCCCTTCGCTCGTGGGATCAAACCCTCGCGCCGGCGAAGCGCATCGAGGATTCGGCCGCTTCGTCAATGAAGCCTCGGAGATCGCGGATAAGTTCAGTCTCGCGCAGCGCGTCGACGTCGTTCGATTCCATGGCGCGCAGGATTCGAAAGACGGCCTGTTCGTGGGGTTCGCGCGGAGCCAACTTCTGGAGAGCGCGGCGCGGACTCAACTGAGCCAATTCGATCAGATGATCGTCGACCGTGTCAAACACGCGGCGGAGCAGTTCCGGCCTACCAAAGAACAACACGGCCAACTCGGGAACGGCGACAAGGACTCGGAAGGGTACGCCACCGGCGGCGTCACCGAGCAATTCCTCGGCGCGGAGTTTCCGTTCCGAGGCAACTTCCGGTTCGGGTGAATTCGCGTCGATCACCATCGCGACGGGCGTCCGTTTCACGGCGAGCATTGTTCGCGCAACGGAATAGGCCGAAGGGAGATCGTTGATAACGCCGACCTCGACGCTGCCGCGTTTTTGCTCTTCCGCGAGCAGCGTGGCGAGGAAGGCTCCATCGAAATTCGACTTGGCCAGAACGTGGATGCACATCGGCTCGACCCTTACCGTATCTCGACGCTATGGCGCCGGCGGCGTGCTCGAATGCAGGATACCGGCGTCGGGTATCCCTGTCTCCAAACACGTTCGGTACTTGTATTCCAGGTAATCTAAGATTTTATTATCAGCAATTGCCTGTTCAATCTCAAGGCCAGTCCAGAGAAGGATCGATTGGGGGGCAATGTACTTGGCCAGAATGACGGCTGCCTCCGTGAAGCCGGCGAAGCTGAAAATCAAGCCGATCGCTCCTGAATGCCGGCGCAGCAATTGGTTCCGCATCTTGGCGATCGGCGCGATGGCAATTGGCTTCTCGGTATGCTTGCTCTCCACGATGCAAGAAAACCGACCGATATGGACAAAGCCGTCGATTTGCTCGACCACCTCGTTCTCGATCTCGACCATATACGGCCAGCGGACCGATCCACCGTCCAATAGAAACGCCTGAAGGACCAGGTACTCGAACGCCTTCCCAGCCGGCCAGCCAGGTGTATCCTTCTTCTTGATCGCTCCCCAGAGGGTTCTGAGATTGGTCCAATTGTCGTACTGACGGATCTT
>DAIDJG010000047.1 GCA_027451445.1 Singulisphaera sp. | reverse complement strand
TCGTGATCGCCATGACCATCCTCGCGGCGCTTTTCTCCGGGATCAGCTTCCTCGCGTCGCCGAGCGAGGGGTACGCGAACGGGTCGGCGTTCTATCTCGTGAACCTTGGCTTCTTCATCGCGACGCCCGCGACGACACTCCTGTTCATGCCGTTTTTCTATCACTCGCAGTTTTTCACGGCTTACCAATACCTGGAGGAGCGGTTCTCGGTCCAGGTGCGGACGCTCGCCTCGGCCTCGTTCATCGTGCGCGTCCTGCTCTGGCTGGCCCTGGCGACGTATGCCCCCGCTCTGGCCCTTGAGCAAGCGACCGGGCTGCCGCTCTGGTTCACGATCCTTTGCACGGGTATTCTCACCACCTTCTACACCACTCTGGGTGGCATGAAGGCGGTCATCTGGACCGACGTCATGCAGCTCGGAGTTCTGTTCGGGGGCCAACTCGTCATCGCCCTTTCAGCCATGTCGCGAGTCCCTGGCGGACTCGGCGGCGTGGCGTCGATCGCCCGCCAGGGCGGTAAGTTCGCGCTCAGCACGAGCTTCGACCCGACCGTACGGGTGACGCTCTGGGGCATACTCGTCGGCTCGGCGTTCATGCACCTCGTGCAGATGGCGACCGACCAGGTCTCGGTCCAGCGCTACCTGACCGCGACGAGCTTGAAGGAAGCCCAGCGCGGACTCTGGCTGAAGCTCTGGCTGGTCCTGCCGGTCACGGCGGTCTTCTACGGCACCGGAATTGTGCTCTACGCCTTTTACCACGTTCACGGCGACCCGCTGGCTGCGGGCAAGATCAGCCGGCCCGACCAGATCCTCCCCTACTTCGTGGTGACCGAGCTGCCACACGGCTTCCCCGGCCTGTTCATCGCGGCGATCTACGCGGCCAGCATGTCGACGATCTCCGCCGGGATCAATTCGTTGACCTCGGCATCACTGATCGACTTCTATCAGCGACTGTGGAAGAACCCAAACCTTTCGGAGCATTCCACGCTCCGACTCGCCCGCCGCCTGACGTTGATGTATGGGGCACTCGTGATCGTGCTGGCGTTCTTCGTCAAGCACCTCGGTACGTTGCTCGAGGCGAGCAATTCGGTGATTAGCCTGGTCGGCGGTCCGTTGCTCGGCCTGTTCTTGCTCGGTATTTTGGTGCCCCGAGCCACCGCGCGCGGGGCTCTCGCCGGCTGGGGTGCGGGTGTTTTGGTCCTGATCCCGATCTGCTTCGCGACCCGAACGTCCTTCCTGTGGTTCGCCCTGATCGGCTGTGTGACGACAATCACGGTGGGTTCCCTCGTAAGCCTCCTCGAACCCGCTCCTTCGCAGGATCAGATCGACGGGCTGACGTGGTCTACCTTGAAGACGCCCGAAGCAACGCCCGCGGAACAGCCGGTCTGATCGCTCCTTCCTCCCTCGCGACCGCCGAGAACACCAGCGGAGATCGACACGATGACGCTCCCAGATAATCGGCCGGTGACGCGGCGCTTGGTGCTGGCCTGCGCGACGGGCACGGGGCTCGCCGGGATATTGGGAAAATGGGCCCCTTCGAAGGAACTGCACGCGGCCGATACTCCATCGCCGTTGGCGATCGGCACCCGCCGCGAGCTGTTCCTCGACGACTTCTTGATCGACAGCTTGTCCGGCAAGGCCGACCGTCGTTTGCATCATCCTCAGCCCCGAGAAGTGGTGCTCGTGCACGACGAACCGTGGGAGGGGAGCGGGAGCGGCTACCACAGCGTTTTCCAGGACGGACTCCTCTATCGGATGTACTACAAGGCCTGGCACCTCAACGTCTCACCGGGGAAGGTCGTAACCAACGCCCATCCGCTCTACTGTTGTTACGCTGAGAGCGACGACGGGATCCACTGGCGCAAGCCCAAGCTGGGTCTGGTCGAGTTCCAGGGTTCGAAGGACAACAACATCGTCCTCGCCAGCGGAACCCGGGGACCGCTCCATGTCGATGCCGGCCATCCCGCCGTGTTCAAGGACGAGAACCCTGCTGCCCCTGCCGACGAGCGCTACAAGGCGTTTGTCCGCTCGGCGAAGCCCAACGGGCTGCTCCCGTTCAAGTCGCCCGACGGCCTGCACTGGTCGCCCATGAGCGATGGTCCGGTCCTCACGGATGGGGCGTTCGACTCGCAGAACCTCGCGTTCTGGGACGCGAATGCCGGGACATATCGCGCCTACTGGCGCTTCTTCACCGACGCCAAAAAGGGCCGCAGCATCCGCGCGATCCGCACCGCGACCTCTCCTGACTTTCTCCACTGGAGCAACCCCACGGATCTGTCGTACGTCGACTCGCCGCCCGAGGAAATGTACACCAATCAAATCAAGCCCTATCATCGCGCTCCGCACATCCTGATCGGCTTCCCAACGCGGTATACCGACCGCGGCTGGTCCCCGTCCATGAAGGCCCTGCCGGAGTTCGCGCACCGGGAGATGCGGTCGTCGGCCCAGCCCCGCTACGGCACGGCAGTGACCGAGGCGCTCGTGATGGCCAGCCGAGACGGCGTCACGTTCACGCGCTGGAACGAGGCGTTTCTGCGTCCGGGGATCGAGCGCCCGGGGGCATGGAACTATGGGCATCAATACCTCGCCTGGCAGCTTGTGGAGACGCCCTCCGACCTCGAAGGCGCTCCCCCGGAATTGTCGCTGTACGCGTCCGAGAGCTACTGGACCGGCTCGAGCAGTGCGGTCCGCCGCTACACACTCCGCACGGACGGCTTTGTCTCGGTGAGCGCGCCGATGCGCGGGGGTGAGCTCGTAACAAAGCCTCTGACCTTCGACGGCAACCGATTGCTCCTGAACGTCTCGACGTCGGCCGCCGGTACGCTCCGCGTCGAAGTCCAGGATCCCGAGGGCAAGCCTTTCCCTGGGTTTTCCCAGGCCGAATGCGACGATCTGTTTGGCGACTCACTCGACCGCGAGGTGACCTGGAAAGGTCGCGCTGACGTTGGCTCTCTGGCCGGCAAGCCGGTCCGGCTGCGGTTCGTGCTCCAAGATGCAGACCTGTATGCCCTCCGTTTCTCGAAGGACGGACAGTGAGCGTGTTCCGTCTCGATCAGTCTTCCAACGTGGAGGAGACCCATCCCATGAAACAGCAACTTGTCTGGATGATTTACGCTGCTGCCGTCGTCCTCCTTGCGGGCCCCGCGCATGCCGCCGCTCCCGAGATCATTTCGGTCGAGAAGATCTGGGACAAGGGAGGGCATAATGCCTTCACGGACCTGATCCGCTGGCAGGGCAAGTGGTACTGCACCTTCCGGGAGGCCGACGGTCATGTTGGTGGCGATGGGAAGCTCCGGGTTCTCGAGTCGGCCGACGGCAAGACCTGGACGTCGGCCGCACTGATCGCCGAGGAGGGAATCGACCTCCGCGACCCGAAGCTGTCCATCACGCCGGACGACCGCTTGATGATCGTCGCGGGAGGCTCCGTGTACCAGGGCACGAAGACACTGAAGGGCCGACAACCGCGCGTGTGCTTCTCGAACAACGGTCGCGACTGGACCGCGCCGAAGCGTATCCTCTCCGAGGGTGAATGGCTCTGGCGTGTCACCTGGCACGATGGCAAGGCGTATGGCATCGCGTACAACCCGCCGGCCACGGACCCCAACGGGCCTACCGAATGGGCACTCAAGCTGTTCGTCAGCAACGACGGGGTAAAGTACGACCTCCTCAAGGTTCTCGACGTTCCCGGACACCCCAATGAATCCACAATCCGGTTTCTCCCCGACGGCGAGATGATGGCCCTGGTCCGCCGAGAGGCCAAAGGTGCCCCCGGCTGGATCGGCACAAGCCGCCCTCCTTACACGGAATGGAAGTGGAAGGAGACCACACAACGGCTGGGTGGTCCGAATTTCATTCGTCTCCCCGACGGCTCGCTCATCGCCGCCGGCCGCAGCTTCCATGAAGGGAGCGCCAAGACCGCTGTTGCCCGCATGACGCGCGATTCGTATGAGCCAATCCTCACCCTTCCGTCCTCGGGCGACAGCAGTTATCCGGGTCTTGTCTGGCACGATGGTCTGCTCTGGATCAGCTACTACGCATCGCATGAAGGGAAGACGTCGATTTACCTTGCCAGGGTGAAGCTTTCCCTGGAACCCGAAAAGATCGGCTCGCGGCTGGAGCCGTTCGTCGACGATCACTTGCTCGACCGACTTGCCGGCTCGGCTCGACTGGAAGTTCAGCGCCCCGAGCCCAGGGAACTCGTCCTCACCGCCGACAAGCCCTGGGAGGGCAATACGAGTGCCTACTTCACCCTCTTCCAGGATGGCGATCGCTACAGGATGTATTACCGAGGCGCGCACTGGGATGAAGCCAGGAAGAAGGCGGCCCATCGCGAAGTCACCTGCTACGCCGAGAGCCGAGATGGCATCCACTGGACCAAGCCCGAGCTCGGCCTGTTCGATTTCGACGGCTCGAAGCAGAACAACATCGTCTGGGACGGCCCTGGCACGCATAACTTCACGCCGTTCCTGGACACGAACCCCGCCTGCACCGCCGACGCGAAGTACAAGGCCCTCGCGGGAACCAGTGGCGGCTTGATTCCCTACAAGTCGGCGGATGGCATTCACTGGTCAAAGCTGAACGAAACCCCGGTCATCACGAAGGGGGCGTTCGACTCGCAGAACCTCGCATTCTGGGATGCTCACGCCGGGACCTATCGCGAATACCACCGCCAGTTCCGTGCGATCCGCGACATCATGACCGGTACCTCGGCCGACTTCCTGCACTGGACGGACCCCATCTTCCTCGTCATCACCGGCGCACCTCGTCAGCATCTCTACACGAACGCAGTCATGCCCTACTTCCGGGCGCCTCACATCCTGATCGGCTTCCCGACCCGCTACCTGCCCGGAACCGAGCAGGTCGAACCGACCTTCATGGCAAGCCGGGACGGCCTGAACTTCAGGCGCTACGAGGAACCCGTCATTCCTCGGACCGCTCCGCAAGACCGCGACGGCAACCGCAGCAACTACATGACCTGGGGCTTGCTGCAGCTCCCCGATCACGACGGCGAGCTCTCCGTCTACGGGACCGAAGCCTATTACAAAGGTCCCGGCAGCCGGGTGCGCCGGTTCGCCTATCGCCTCGACGGCTTCGTCTCTCTCCACACCGGCCCCGACAGCGGCGAGGCCGTCACTCGACCTGTTCGCTTCCAGGGCAAGCAGCTCATTCTCAACGCCCGGACCACCGCACGTGGGCGGGTTGTCGTCGAGCTTCAAGACGCCGAAGGCAACCCGCTCGACGGCTTCCGCGCAACGGATTGCCGTCCCGTGACGGGCGATTCCACCGCGGCTGTTGTCACCTGGTCAACGGGGAGCGACCTGTCAACTCTCGCGGGCAAGTCCGTGCGAATTCGATTCAACTCCAACGAGGCCGACTTGTTTTCGTTCCAGTTCAAATGAAATCCCAACCGGAAGGGCGACGGGTCTGTGATCTAGCTCGACGAAGCGTTCCTCGGTCCCTCCTGTGTCCAAAGTCCGATCGAGAGAGTAAGAGTCTGTCCCAATAGGGCGGGAAGCGAGAAATGGGGACAGGCACCTCGAAGACTCGGAGCCACTCCCTGTTTTCCGGCTCCGCTCCACTTCCGGGACAGACTCTTACTGGCGACGCTGCCATAGTCGTCATCGAATCCTCGGTAGGATTCATGGAACCAAAAAGTTGACATACAAAATATACTAGTATATTTTGGTATGTACACTTTTGTGCGCCACGCGACTCAGTACGAGTTCGCGCTGACGACCTCACCGTTGGCACGCGTACCGAGGTTCCACCAGGTGTACATGTTGATCGAGCTCTTGATAAAGTGGACGCTCCCATCGACGAAGACGGCATTAACGCCGCCGGAGTGATTGCTAGACGCCTGAACGTAGTTCAACCCCTCAGCCAGCGGCCCCGACCCGACCGTTACCAGCGAAGTGGAATTCTTGCAGCCGCCAAACTTGTACTGCGTCGAGTTCGGCGGCACGATGGTGTTGAACATCGATTGGCCCATCGTGCCGATGATCCATAGAGAACCCACGGAGTTGTAAAGCGAGCTGCCGCTCATGTAGCTCGAGTTGCAAGTCGCGAGGTCGCCGCTTTGGAGCGTGGTGACGCCGTACTGTTCCACATCATAGTAGCCCGTGCACCCCGCCCCCATCACGGCATTGCTGCGCTGGGTGGGGACGGCCTGCGTGCCCCCCACGAGGACCTCGCTGAACGCAACCGTGTTGGATGTTCCGTCGGTTACTTGTGCAATGCCATAGCATTGCGAATAGGCGAACACGCCCGTCGACTGCGAGGCATAGTTGCCGGTCGTCGGGGATGGGGCCGAGGGGATTGTGCCGCCGGTGTAACCGCTCGTCGTGCCCATTGAGCCGGCATAGCTGTTGAAATTGAAGAGACCGGTCGTGTTCTGCACGGTGCCTGCGTTGCCGTCGGAAGGGCAGAGAAAGGTGTTGATCTTGGTGTAGGCCGCGGTCGTGTTCTGCGCCGTGCCGACCGACTGCACGGAGAAGTTGATCGAATTGTAGATCTGGACCTGCTCCATGAAGCTGAGCATCTGCGCCTGGGCGCTCATGCTGTATGCGCTGGTCGCCATGGTGGCGCCGCCGGCCCAGTTGAAGGACCCGCCAATCGGAAACTTGTCGTTGGCCTGATGGTAGTTCTGAAGCGCCAGGCCGATCTGCTTGAGGTTGTTGATGCACTGCGAGCGCCGTGCGGCCTCTCGAGCCGCCTGAACGGCAGGCAGCAAAAGGGCGATCAGGACGGCGATGATCGCGATCACGACGAGCAATTCGATCAAGGTGAATCCGCTTCTTGATTTTCCGGACATTCGATGGTTCTCCACTCACTCACGAGCCGCCACCCGAGCCAACAAGATTCGGGCGCGCAACGAGCGCGCCTCCCGGCTCGGGCTCAAAGGATCATCGCAACGCGCTTTCCAACGTCGCATCAGGAAGCCCGTCCCGCCCGAACGCGCAGCGTCCGCGCGATCAAGACGTCCTGCACACCACCCCACCCAGAGACACACCGGTGCCGCGTTTCCCGTGACACAGAGTGTCGGGTAGGCGCGAAACCGCCTGCCTCAACCCGCCGCACGGGTCGAGAGGGGACGCAACCAGCCTGCGCATTCGCCACCGCGTCGGCGTTTATGACCCGCTATGGTCGTCTCTTCTGCGAGTCCGACGAACCGCGGACTCGCCGCTCCGATCCTGCGTCGTCACAGCCCGTGGTGCTGTAGACAGCGCACCGGCCAAAGGCCAGGGGTTGCTGAGAGACCGTCATGAAACACCATCTCTTTCATCAGTGCATGTGGAAAGAGGAAGGTATCGAGTCGGCAGGGGGAGGGGGGAAGAGGAGGGGGAGGCCGCAAGAAACCCAGTTTTCCGGAAACGAACAACATCGTGAGCAACGAAACCGGGGGGCAAAGCCAAACCTGCGAATCAGATTTTGAATCGACGCGACTCCCGCATCAGCGCGATTAAGAGCCGTTCGTCATTAACCTAGCTCAGGAGACTTGTGTCCTCCCTTGGAGCAAGACCGATTCGGGCGTGGCGGCGTCAGTTTAATGCGAACGATTCGCGCCCAAGCATAATTTTGATGACACCGCACGAGGTACGATGGCGGCTTTTTGGACGGGAGGGGAAATCCGGCCGCGAAACAGGTGGTTGCGAGGGCGTCGAAAACTTCGCTGTTCCGCGGTGACCAATCGGTTCCTCACCCAATCCGGGAGCCGCCGCTGGCCCGCGCGACGATCGACGTTCCAAGATGTTACCTGATTGCACGCGAGAATGGAAGCCCCCATCCAAATTCCGACGTGAGCCCCGCAACGCTCCTCGAAAAACAATTGATGTCAGTTCAAAAACAATTGTTTCGCGTGTGTGAGCCGCCCTTTCACGCCCTGTTCGCCAGCGAACCATCTGTCCTGACATGCACGACTCGCCCCATGGCGCCATAACAAAAGTTCTGTCCGGTCAACTCAAGCCGGTTCCGCGAGTCGATTGTGCATCCATGACATCATGCATAGTGTACGAACGTCTTCATTACGCACTTTTTTTCGGAATCCGAGGGTGGAGTGACATGACATTGTCGCGAATCGACCTATTCTTCTAAAGCAAGGGTCATCGCGAGCCAATGGTGGAGACCAAATCCTCGCAATATTCGTACATTTCTCATTGTAATGGTTCAAGTTGAAATAACGGTCCCTTAAGTCAACACGGTTGACTTCGGAGCGTCTGCCCACGTGTTCGGCGTGGAGTGGAACAGTGCGTTGTTCGTTCTTCGAGTCGTGAAGGGAGTGTATCCGCATGGCGATTTTGCGACGCCCCTCGACGAGGAAGCGTGTGGGTCGGAAACTGGGCGCATGGGGCGGCTGGCGCCCGGAGCTGCTGGAAGAGCGCAGGCTGCTCTCGTCCGCGGCGTTCTCGGTCACGAGCGATTGGGGCACAGGGTTCGGGGGTCAGATCACGATCACGAACACCCAGTCGACTCCCATCAACAACTGGTCTCTGGCGTTTCACTGGGACCGCGCGATCAGTCAGATCTGGAACGGCACCATCAGCAGCCATTCGGGAAGCAGCTACGTCGTCAAAGGGGCGAGCTGGGACACGTCGATCCCGGCCGGTGGGTCGGTCTCGTTTGGCTTCAACGGATCGCCCGGGAACGTCGGTGCCGACGTGCCGACGGGCTACACGCTCAACGGCGTCGCGCTCGGTGCCAACGTGCCCAGCTTGAGCATCAATAACGTGTCGGTCAACGACGGTCCCTCGGGGGCGTCAGCCAGCTTCACGGTGACGCTCTCGCAGGCATCGACCGCACCAGTGACCGTGGCTTACAGCTCGGCGGACGGAACCGCACACGCTGGCACGGATTACACCGCGGTTGCCGGGACGTTGACGTTCAGCCCGGGCGTGGTCTCTCAAACGATCGCCGTGCCGATCAACCCGGACACGGTCGCCAGGCCGAACGAGACGTTCCAGGTGGCGCTCGCGAATCCGACGGGTGCAACGCTCGGCACATCCGCAGCCGGGACGGCCACGATCGTCGATACCGTTCCCGCGACCCCGCCGGCCTCGGCGCCTGCCACGGTCTCGTTTCAGGTGACGAGCGATTGGGGAAGCGGGTTCGGCGGTCAGATCACGATCACCAACACCCAGTCCACTCCGATCAATAACTGGTCGCTCTCGTTCAACTGGGACCGTACGATTGCGCAGATCTGGGATGGTACGATCAGCGGCCATACGGGTAACAGCTACGTGATCACGAGCGCAGGCTGGAATGCGGCGATCCTGGCGCAAGGTTCAGTGTCGTTCGGCTTCAACGCCTCGCCGGGGAACGTCGGGACCGATGTACCCTCCAACTACGCGCTCAACGGCGCGGCGCTTGGGCCGAGCGTGCCCGCGTTGAGCATCAATAGCGTGACGGTGAACGACGGTTCGTCCGGCGCATCGGCCAACTTTACGGTCACGCTCTCGCAACCTTCGACCGCCCCGGTCACCGCGAGCTACGCCACGACCGACGGCACCGCGCACGCGGGGACCGACTACACAGCCAGCTCCGGTACCTTGACGTTCAACCCCGGCGTCGTCTCCCAAACGATCGCCGTGCCCATTCTTCCGGACACCGTCGCGAAGCCAAACGAAAGCTTCCAGGTCGTACTCTCCAACGCGAGTGGCGCAAGCCTGGGGACGACCTCGGGTACCGCCACGATCATTGACACGATCGGGACATCCCCGGCGCCCCCCGTGGCGAATAACGCCTCGACCGAGACCATCGAGGGGACCGCCGTCGACGTGAACGTGCTCGCGGATGCAACCGACCCGCTCGGCTACGCACTGTCACTCGCGTCATTCTCGCAGCCGGCTCACGGCACCGTGACGGAAAACAGCGACCAATCGCTCACCTACACGCCGGCCTCGGGTTATCTGGGCGCTGACGCGTTCACGTACACCGTCTCCGATGGCCATGGCCAGTCGGCGACGGGGACAATCTCGGTGACGGTCGTCGCCCCCGCGACAGCCACCAACTGGCCGGCGCACGTCTTTGCGCCTTATGTCGATATGACGCTCTACCCCACGTACAACCTTGTCACAGCGATGCAGTCGGCGAGCCTCAAGTACTTCACGCTGGCATTCATTGTTGCCGATTCCAGCAATGCGCCGGCGTGGGGAGGCTACAGCAGCTACGAGGTCAACGGTGGTACGTTCGACCAGTCGATCCGCACCCAGATCAACCAGGTCCGGCAGCTCGGCGGCGACGTCAGTGTGTCGTTCGGCGGCGAGAATGGCCAGGAGCTCGCTCAGGCGATTACGAACGTAAGCACGCTGACGACGGCCTACCAGCAAGTGATCAACGCCTATGGCTTGACGCATATCGACTTCGACATCGAAGGCGGAGCCGTCGCGGATCACGCCTCGATCGACCGTCGCTCGCAAGCGATTGCTGCGCTCGAGCAAGCCGCAGCCGCGGCGGGGAAGACGCTCAACGTGTCGTTCACGCTCCCGGTGCTCCCCACCGGTCTCACGGCCGACGGGCTGTACGTGCTCCAGTCGGCCCTGAAGTATGGTGTGAAGATTTCGCTGGTCAACGTCATGGCCATGGACTTCGGCGACGGCGCCGCACCGAATCCGCAGGGGCAGATGGGGACGTACGCGATCGATTCGGCACAGAGCGTCTTCAACCAGTTGTCGACCCTGTACGGCAGCACGCTCTCGACGAGCCAGTTGTGGGGCATGATCGCCGTCACTCCGATGATCGGCGTCAACGATGCCTCCGACGAGGTCTTCGAGCCCTCGGACGCCCAGCAGCTTGTCGCGTTCGCTGAGAAGGTCGGCCTGGGAGGCCTCTCGTTCTGGTCGCTGGAACGCGATCAGGAGGATCCCAGGGGGGCGCTCACTTACGCGGAGAGCACGTCGAGCTCGATCGTCCAGTCGCCGTATGAGTTCTCGGAGATCTTCAACACGTTTACGGGCTAAGACTTTATATGATTGGGAACGACGGCCGAACATTCCATTGGGATGAGCCTGGCGTTAGGTGTGCCGGCGGACGAGTGGTCAACGTGTCTCCTTGCCCCAGATGGGGCAATTGAGAGTAGCCCAGCGTTTTAACGCTGGGTTCGGACGATGATTGTCTGAATGAACTGTGATTGCCCCGGAGGGGCGGTTGGGGTCGGCTTTCGCGCGACGCCGGATTCTTACCGTCCCGCTGTTACTTATGTTAATTTGCAGATTCGTGAATCTCAGCGTTAAAACGCTGGGCTATTGTCAATTGCCCCGTCCGGGGCAAAGAACGGCGGCAACTTCTCTCGACGACGCGCGTCGCGCTCACGCGAATCCGGTCTGCCGGCCGTGGGTTCCGTGGTGCGCGTCGGGAGCCCCACACCGACTGGGCCAGAAGCATCCCGCCAATGACGACCAGGCCGATGTGAAGGTAGAGCAAGAACCGCCGACCGTCCATCCGCCGGTTGAGGACCCGGCCCAGGAGGGTTGCGGCGAGCACGACGGGCAAGGACAGGAGATAGTAGCGCGTAACCGCGGGGACCCAGAGGCCGGCGAGCCAGTAGCCGGCCATGCTCACGAAGCTGGCGGGCAGGAAGTAGCCTTGCAACGTGGCCCGGAACCGTTCCGGGGACCAGCGTCGAAGCGCCCCGTATGCGACCAGCGGAGGCCCGTTCATGCCGTACGCGCCTCCGAGCACGCCGGCCCCGAATCCGAATATCCAGGCGTGGCGGTCGTCCTCGAGCGCGAACTGGCCGCGGAGAAAAAGGCAGTACAGCGCGAAGGTGATGATGACCACCCCGAGAATTGCCTTCACGACGGGTCCGGGGACGGTCACCAGCAAGAGCAGACCGAACGGAATGCCGAACAGGGTCGAAACGATCAGTCGCCCTGCGCTGCCCATATGAACATGTCGCCAGTCTTGCAGCAAGATCAATCCGGCGACCGTGACGGACACGAGGACGGCCACCGGGACGGCGATGTCGACCGGGATGATCAACACGAGTAGCGGCACCGCGACGAGCGCCTCGCCGAAGCCGAACGCGGATCGGATCAAGGTCGCGAGGAAGAGTACGGAGAGCACCGGGACCGTGGTGTGGTCGGCACCGATTCGGACAAGGAGGGCAGAGATCAAGAAGGTCGCGGCCTCTCGACGCAACGGCTTGGGAAGAGGGCAGTGTAGCACGTCGCCACGGTCAGCGACAGGGCGGGTTCCGTGGGGTGTCGTTGGCGTATGGGAGCTTGCAGCGGCTGAGAGCCTGTCGCACGAGTCCCGGGAGCGTGGAAATGGGGACTGGCTCCGGCCGTCTTCGGACGGTGCCTGTCCCTATTTCCACGCCCGCTCCGCCGGAAAAGGGGGACAGGCACCTCGAAGACTCGGAGCCAGTCCCCCTTTTCCAGCTCCGCTCCACTTCCGGGACAGACTCTGAGTCACAAGCTGCGCTGGGTTCCCTTCGCGATCAGGAGCGGTCCGGCGGGCGTTGCCTTACGAGGACTCGTCAGGATGGAGACGCGAGTGCTGATCGTTGTGCCTCGAGGTTGCACGGCGAGAGGCGACGGAACGACGGCCGACGTTGCCGATCCCTTCGCGGGAGCGACGGGTGGGATCACCGTTTCCTCGGCGGCGACGCCCGTACGGGTCTCGACTTGCGGTTGCGCGGCGCTGGCGAGCTCGAAGGTTGAGTAGTAGGGGCCGGTGAGCGTACTACCGTTCTTGGCGGGGATGTTGGAGAGGGCGAACGCGTAGACGGTCCCGCTTCCGGGCAGGATGCCGGTTGGGACGATGATGAGCTGGTTGGTGTTGGGGTTGAACGCGAGCTTGGCGTCAACCGGCACATCGGCGTATCCGGACGAGCCCGTGGTCACGCCGCCGGTTTGCGGGACGAGCATGGCGGAGAAGCGGGTGAACGATGACAGGACGATTGGATTATTGAAGGTGACGGAACCATAGCCGAGGGCGGAAAACCACGGCGAGCCATTCAGCGGCGCCGTGTTTTTCACCGCCAGCGGGGTCGAGTCGCTGTTGGGAGCGCTGTTGCTGACGGTGAACGTGTCGGTGTAGGTCCCGGGGAGCGACTGACCGGGCGACGGAAAGCGCTGGTCGTCGGTGACGCCGGTGCTGACCGTGATCGTGTACTGCGTCCCCGGTTGCAGCAGGGTCCCCGGCGTGAGGTAGGCTGTCTGGGTCGAGGGACTGTAGGCGACCGACGCCGTCAAGGGGATGGAATCACCCTGAGCGAAGAGCTGGACGGTGTTCGTGTTGATCGTGAAGGGATCCATGGGCTTGCTAAACGTAATGCCGATGGTGTCCGGCTGCGCGATCTGGTTGTTGGCGATGACAACGGTGCCCTGTTGGGCCGTGATGGAAGTCACGGTGGGCGCGGAGGTGTTCGCGGGGAGAGCCTGGTACTCGAACGATGCGAAGTAGTTCCCCGGCGCCCCCGAGATGTTTTCCAAAGGGTTGCCCGCGAGGTCGGAGAGACCATCGACGGTGATGAGATAGACGTCGGTGGTGAGCGGTTGTTTGGGGGTGAGCGTCAGGGTGGAGGTCCCGTCCGCGTTCTGGTGATACTTGAGAGTCGCGGGCACGGGCAAGTCGCCGGAGTCCTGACCTGAGGGCGCGGACCAGAGTACGCCGGTGCTGGCCTGCGTCGTCAACGCGTCGGGCCCGGCGGGGATCAGCATGACGCTGAAGGCGGGACTGGCGTAACCCGTCGTGGCGTTCACGGTGATCCCGGCCAGCCAGTGATTGAAGGTGACGACGACCTGGCCGTTGTTGGGCAGGGGCTGGGTGGTGTTGTTGTAGTAGTTGAGGTTGGGAGTGACGCTCGTGACCCGAAGCGCCGTTTGGACGGTCACTGAGGTTGCCGCGGACATTAAGCTCTGCGAGCCGCCTAGCGTCAGAGCGGCTGTGGCGGCGATCTGGTGGGTCCCGTCGGTCAGCGGCGTGCCGCTCAGGGTGATGGTGGCCGTGCCATTCTGTGCCTGCGTCGGGCTCCCGAGCGCGACGGACACTCCATTGGTGACGTCGTAGAGCTGGACGAACGCATTGGGCGGACTCACGTTCGAGACCGTGAACGTCAGCGGGGCGCCGGCCGAGCCGTCGTCGCGCGTGATCCCGTCCGTCGTGCTGCTGCCCGTGTCGCTCGTTGCGCTCAAGACGGGTGCGTTCGGGATTCCGAGGGACACCGGCGCGTCGACGTTGAGCATGGTCGTCGCGGTCACGGTCGTGTAGTCGGTCGTGTCGGATGGCGTGAACTCGACCGATAGCGTCTGTCGCGGTCCGATGCCCATCACCGTTCCCGAGGGCGGGTTGTAGGTGAACGTCCCGGCCACCGACGCCGAGGCGTCAAGCTGCGAGGCGCCGAGCGGGGTGCCGAACACGATGTCCGCGGGGCTGGGCCAGGTGACGGTGGGTGTGGCTTGTTGGACGTTGATCGTCGTGCTTATCGTCACGGACGCGTAGTCGATGCCGTCGTTGGGTGTAAACGTGACGGAGAGCTTTTGTGCCAGCCCAGCCTTCAAAACGGTCCCTAACGCAGGCGTATAGCTGAATATGCCGGGAACGGATGCCGTCGCGTTGAGCTGCGACGCCCCGAGTGCTGTGCCGTAGTCGATGTCTGCGGGCTTCGTCCACGAGACGGTGGGCGTGGCCTGCTCCACGTTGATCGTCGTCGACGACGTCACCGTGTTGTAATCGGTCGTGTCGTTGGGCGTGAATGTGACAGAGAGGACCTGGTTCTGGCCTGCGCCCAGAACAGTTCCCAACGGAGGCGAGTAGGCGAACGTCCCAGGAACCGACGCGGTCGCGTCGAGCTGCGAGGCACTGAGCGCTGTCCCGTAGACGATGGCCCCCGGATTGGTCCAGGTCACCGTGGGGGTGGTCTTCACGGGACTCAGGACATTGATGGTCGTCGTGGCCGTCACGGTCTTGTAGTCGGTCGCATCGGTCGGCGTGAAGGTCGCGGATAACGTCTGTCCCGTCCCCACACCCAGCACCGTGCCCGCCGCGGGCGTGTAGACGAACGTACCTGGCACCGACGCCGTGGCGTCGAGCTGCGAGGCGCCGAGCGCGGTCCCCTGGGTGATATCAGCGGGTTTCGACCAAGTAACGGTCGGTACCGCCTGGTTGACGTTGATAGTCGCGGTCGTCGTGACGGAGTTGTAGTCGACCGTGTCCGTTGGCGTAAACGTCACGGAGAGCGTCTGCCCCTGCCCCGCCGCCAATACGGTTCCTGCCGCTGGCGTGTAGACGAACGTGCCGGGGACGGACGCACTGGCGTCGAGTTGCGAGGCGCCGAGCGCCGTGCCAAAGACGATGTCGCCGGGGTTTGTCCAGGTGACTGTCGGACTCGTCCTCGTGTTGCTCAGAACGTTGATCTTCGCCGTTGCGCTCACCGCGCTGTAATCGGTCGAATCGCTGGGCGTGAACGTTACCGACAACGTTTGTCCCGCCCCTGCACTCAGCACGGTACCCGAGCTGGGCGTGTAAGCGAACGTGCCCGGCACCGACGCCGAGGCGTCGAGCTGCGAGGAGCCCAACGCGGTCCCCTGGGTGATATCGGCCGGGTTGGACCAGGTGATGGTGGGCGTTGCCTGGCCGATGACGAGCGTGCCCGTGACGGGCGTGGCGGTGTAGTTCGCGTTGTCGAGCGTGGCGGTGACCGTGTACGAGCCGGCTTGCGTCGGCGAGGCGACGGTGACACCATTTTGCGAGTACGCGATCGAGACTCCCGACAATCCCGCCGGAGTGGTGCTGGCGCTCGCGAACTGGGCCGAGCCGTTGTAGGTGTCGCTCAGGTTGCTGAGGGCGAGCGTCGCCGCGGCCTGGCCGACGGTCAGTGAGTCCAGCACGCTGCTCGGTTGGTCGCTCCCGGAGCCGGCGTAGTTGATCGTGATCGACTCCGTCCCCGCGGCCGAAGGGGTGATGGAAATGCTCGCGACGCCGTTGTTCAGTGTCGCGGTGCCGAGGACGGTGCTCCCCTGATTGAACGTCACCGTGCCGGTCGGCGTCCCGGACCCCTGGGTGAGCGGCTCGACGGTGGCACTGATCGTGACCGGCTGGCCGAACACCGGCGCGAGGGGGTTCGTCTGCACGACGATCTGGGTGGCGATCGTGCCGGACGTCACGTCGATGGACGTCGACGGCTGGGCGGTCGAGACCGTCGCGTCGGACGCGGTCAGGCTGTAACCAGTGTCGGGCTGGCTGATGGACAGGTTGGGGAACGAGGCGAGTCCGTTCACGACCGGCTCGGTCAGGGTACCGCCGAGGGTCACGTTGCCGGAGTTGTTCGCCAGCGCGATCGTCACGTTGCCGCTGGTAATCGCGTTGCCCAGGCTGTCCTGGACCTTGACCGTGACCGTAAATGTCTGCCCGGCGCCGACGGACGCCGGCGGTTCGGTGGAGAACGTAAGCTGGGCCGGGAGTTGGTAACCCGCGAGATCGGAGACCAGCAGGTTCGCGACTGGCGAGCCTCGGCCGGTGACGAGGTCGTAGCCCACGCCCGCGGGGTCGCCGTTGTTGCCGTTGACGATATCGTGGAAATCGGTGGCGGGCAGCGCGTAGAGGGCGGGCAAGGTCTGGCTGTAGCCGGTCAGCGGCGTGCCCCCTCGCAGGGCCCGGCCCTGGTCGGCGATGGCGATCAACCCCGCCCAGATCGGCGCGGCGGCGCTCGTGCCGGCGTCGCCGAGCCAGCCGACCGCCGGGTTCGCGTCCACGGACGAGAGGCCGACGGTGCTGGTAAAGACGTCGTAGGGCTGAGCCGAGCCGGAATCGATGGCGACGTCAGGCACAGCGCGCTTGCCGGTCGAGTCGATGCTCGAGGAGACAACGCCGCTCTGGCTCTGATAGGAAGGTTCGGACTCCACGGAGCTCAGGCCGCCGCCACTGCCGCCGATGGAACCCGACTGGCCGCTCTGCGTCCCCGCACCCCAACCGATCTCGCCGGACGAGCCCGTCCCCGGGTAGTTGCCGTTCGCGTCGATCGTGATCGAGGTGCCGCCCACGGCCAGCATGTTCGGCGACGAGGCGGGGTAGTCGGCCACCACCTGGCTGCCGCCACCGCCGTAGATGCCGGTATCGCCCGATGCCGAGACGAACGTCACGCCCGCCGTCTTGAAACTGGCGTCAAGCGTCTGCTGGTTGAGGCCGTTGCTCGCGAGACCGTTCTCGGGGATCCCGTAGCTCAGGCTGACCACGCTGACGCCCGGCAGCAGCGAGGCCTGATGGATCGCGTTCAGGAGGTTTTGCGTTGATAGCGTGGAGTTGTTCGCGTTGTACTGGGAATTGTAAATGATGATCGATGCGCCGGGGGCGATGGCGTGCGCCCATTCGACGTCGAGCGACGCTTCGCCGACGATGTCGAGGTTCGGCGTCGCCACGCCGTTCTGGTTGATGATCTGAAGGCTCGGCGGCGCGGGGATGCCGAAATACTGGTCGAACGTCGTTAAGTCCGCGGCCAGAGTGGGGTCTTCCCCCTCTTCGACGATGGCGATCGTCTGGCCGGTGCCATCGCCGGTGACCGTGGTCCCGTTGGGACCGGGGAAGCTGATCTGATCGATGCCGTACGCGTGTCGAAGCTGAGCGGGAGAGACCTGGCCGCTGAAGAGCGATAGCTCGTAGGCAAGCGTGTAGGTTCCCTGGGACGGCGTGGTGATCGCCAGGTAGTTGGTGCCCCCCACGTCCTGGAAGGCGATTCCGTACGGCGTGCCCGGCGTGCCCACGATTGGGTCCGCGAGGAAGGCGGTGAGCGCCGAGTTGATGTGCGCGACGCCGGAACCCCCGCCGTACAGCGACGACGTGTTCAGAACCAGAATGAAGTTGTTCTGGGAGTCAACCGTGATGCCGGTGCTGTCGATGTCGGACTGGGTCTGCAAGCCAAGGTTGGGGATGGTTGGCTGCGGACTCTGCCCCTGATCGAAGAAGAGGTTGAACCCCACCGCCACGTGGATCGCTGCGCCCCCGGCGGGCACGTAAGGAACGGTCGTCAGCACGGTCCCTTGCGAGTCGACCGCGACCCCGCCCGGTGAGGACGAGAGCCCGCCGCTCGTTGGCGAAGCCACCAGCACCGTGGCCGTCCCCACGCCCGACGCGTTATACGTCACCCGCAGGATGAAGTCCCAATTATTCGACTCGGCCGAGACCACGAGCGAACTGCCGTAGACGCCGAAATCGCCGAACGTGGCCGTGGAGAGATTGATCTGGCTGCTGAGGTTGGTGGATTTTCCCGTCTGGACGTCGTAGACGTTCGACGCGTTGGGCGTGTAGTTGGACAAGACATCGTAACTGGCGCCGGCTCCGGTGACGGGATTGAAGTCGAACAGCTCGCCGTCCGGCTGGAGCTCGAGGATATTGTTGGTCGCGACTTTAGGGAGCGTGTCCGATGCGCTCACTGTGGTCAAGACACCGGGGAATGCGCTCGTGCCAGTCGTTCCAAAGAGATTGGCATTGACCAGGGTGCCATTCGGGCTGACCTTGGCCACCGACTGCTGCTGGCCGGAAAACACCGTGGAGCTATCGTAGCTGACAAACACGTCGCCCGAGGCGTCGAACGTCACGCCGGTGATGCTCGGAAATGTGAGCGCCAAAACCACGCGCTGCTCGAGCGGCTGGAGGCTGGGTCGCAGTTGGCGGGCACGCCGGTCGCCTCGTAACCGCATGGGGCCGAAGCGCGCAGGTCTTACTTTCTTATAGGGCGGCAACATGGTGACGCATCAACCTCGTCGATCATTCAAGGATAGCTGAATCGTTATTGTACAATCGCTAACCGAGGACTGCGAAGGGGGGGGCTCATCGCCGGGCGATACCTGTCGTTTCGCGGACTTCATTCTGCGCGTTTCATCAAGTTTAGACCGCGACCCGTCGCAAGGACTCGACGTAAGGTGACGGCCAAGGCTGCGTAGGAAGGTGCCCGATCTCCGGGCTAGGCCGGTTGTCGAGGGCGCCTGTCGACGTCACCCGTTGGCGATCAGGCTTGCGTGCGCACGGGCGACGCGCGTACGATTGAGCGTGGTGGACACGTCCCTTCAACGCGGGTTCGCAGTCACCCATCCGTTCGCTGGGCCGATCTGATGCTCCTTCAAGCGGTGCGACTCCATCGCGGACGTTTTTCCTGTGGGGAACCCGACGATAAGAGCCTTGCGGCGGCGCTTTGGATGTCTGCCTTTGACTCGCTCAGTACTACGGTCGTCGTGAGCTAAAGGTTTGACAATGGTGCAAATGAAGCTCATTCTCCCGGCTTAAGGATAACCCCGCCACCCTCAACGAGCGCTGAAACCCGCCCTGGAATCGCGCCCTCCGATCGTATGATGACGATCACGACGGTGGGGCCTGGCGTAGGGATTGGTTTTGGGTTGAGAGCGATTCGCGGCGCGCATCGTGCCTCGATTCCGACATCCTTCGTCGGCCAACCAGGCCCTCAATCCCCCGCTCGCAACAGGGATGAGACGTCGATGGGGCCACCGGGGCGCATCGGTTTCGCAACACACCCTGTTATTATCGAGCGCAGGCGGAACCCGAAAGCGCGCGCGTCGCGCGGGCGTTTTGGGAGTTCACGGCATCAACGATTCGGTTTTTGCCGATCGTCGCTGATCGAACGCCTATGCGGGAGGTGCACCCGCACCGCGCTCTCCTGCTTGATTCAGGCTGCGCCGAGTGGGACAATCCGCGCATGTACCGGCCTCGAGGACTCGAATCGGGGAACGAGGTTCTGTCGCCGTCCCAATGCCGCGATCCACGCGGAGGGAGCCGCCCCGTTGGTTGGATCATCAAAGCGCAGTCGTACGTTACGCGCGATCCTCATCGCTGTGGGAATGCTCAGCGCGTGGACCTGCCCCGCGCAAACGGTCAAGCTCGACGAACGCCCGCTCGACCCCCACGGCAGCCCTCGCCCGCCGCGCGACGCGCGCGATGTACCGCTCCAAACCAGCCTCTACTTCGAGCTCAATGGGGTCAAGGAAGGCGTCGCCGACCCCAAGACCGTGACGGTGACGCTGCAACCGGAGGACGGTCCCTCCCGCACCCTCCTCGGACCCGAGCAACGGTTCGGCCCGGGTGCCTCGGGATGGCTGCGCCACAAGCAGGACCTTTCGGGCGCCAGGTCGCTGGCCGTCTACATCGAGCCGGGCGAGCCGCTCCTGCCGTCGAAGTCGTACAGCGTCGCGGTGTCGGTGGGCGAGAACAAGGCAGGCTCCTGGCGCTTCTCGACCGAGGCAGCCCCTGCGGCGCACCCCATTGCCTTTCCGCTGGACCTCGGGTCGGAGCCGGTGCAATGGCACGGCCGGTTCTTCTCGGGTTTATGTAACGTGATCTTCTGCTCTCAGGCCGAGAACTACGGGGCGACGTACGAGCTGATGGCTGAGGCTCGGAAGGAGCATCCTCGTGCCTGGGCCTTTCAGCGCGACTTCTGGCCGACCGGGACCGAATTCCGGCCAGCGGGATTCCTCCCCCAGAGACTGCCTAACATCGTCCGCGAGCGCGAAACTCGCCGGATCGCCGCGATCGAACCGCGCAATGGGAACCTTGTCTTGCGCCTGGAAGACGTGTTCGGGAACGTCCAGTACGGCATCCCCGACGGCCGGCCCGTGGACGACGACTACCATCCGGGCGACGAGGTGCTGATTGCCGACGGCATCCACGACGCCCGCACCAAGGTCGTAAGCGTCGATCGTCGCGCGGGTTCGGTCACGGTCGCCAAGGTTGCCGAACCGGCGGGCGGCTGGAAGATCGCCTATGAGGGTGCGCTCCCGACCAAGGAAGACCCCGATGCGCCGGGGCTGGTGCCGCCAGGCGGCTGCTATCTGCGCAAGTTTGCCCCGCACGGCACGGCGTGCTACTACTGGGGCCGGCTCGACAAGGAGTGGGACCTCGCCCATCGCAAGTATGGCCGCCGGCTGATGGTGAACTTCGCCGATGCCACGGGAGACCTCTCCCGCGACGGCCGGAGCTGGACCACGGTCAAAGATTACGCCCAGTGGCACGACGCCGTCCGCACGATCGCCGGCCACGTGATCGACCGTTACGGGAAGGACTCGCTCGACTTCACGTGGAGCGTGTTCAACGAGCCCGACCTCGGCCCCCTGTTCTGGCGGGCCGACTTCAAGGAGCTCCTGACTTTTTACGACTACACGACCGATGGGATCCTCCGCGCCTTCGAGGACCGCGGCTACGACTCCAGCAAAGTTTTCATCGGTGGCCTGGAACTTGGTGCGATCTTTGGCACGAACCTGGTGAAGCTCCGCGAGTTCCTCGTCCACTGTTCGCCAAGCCGGCAGGCCGACGATGCGTTGCCGGCGAACGCTGCGTTCGCCGACTCTCGGCTCGAGGGCAAACGCTCGAAGCGCGTCGAGGCCTTCTGCAAGGCTCACGTAGGCAAGGGCTCGCCCTGCGACTTCGTGTCGATCCACTCCTACAACCGGGCGGAGCTGATGGCGAACAAGCTCATCCGTGCCAAGGAGTTGGCGCTCGAGGTCGACGCGGAGTACTACAGCAAGCTCTGGGTGAACTCGCATGAGTCGTGCCCCGACTGGATGCCGCCGCCGGACGAGGCCGCGACCGACTCGTACCTGGGGAACGGTTACTTCCCGACCTGGTGCCTGGACGTCGTTCACCGCCAGCTCCTCCGCGCGGCGGCCGACCCGCGCTACGCTTACGGCGAGACCATTCTCACGGTCTGGCCCCCGCCGGCAAACTTCACCGGGATCAATGGCATCACCCGCGTGCTCCAGTGCGACGACGACGGCGATGGCCGCGCCGACCGGACCGTGACGGTTCCGTTCCCGATCTTTCACGCTCTCGGCCTCCTTTCCGACATGGGCGACCGCTACTGGGTTCTGCCCGACCAGCGGGCGAGCGGCCACATCGTCAGCGGGTTCGCGTCGAGCGACGATCGCGGCACCGTTCGGCTCTTGCTCTACGCTCATCAAGCCCAGGACACCCAGTCGCGCTCAGGAGCCAGCTTCGACATCACGGTGAATCTCGAAAAGATCGGCTGGCAAGGCCCCGCCCGGCTGCGCGAGTACCGGTTCGACCGCGATCACAACTCCCCCTTCCGCACAGCGCGCACCTTGCACGATCAGCCGCCGACCACCGGCTCGCCGGATCCCGAGCGCCTCGCGGCCCTCGAACGCGATCTCGCCGGTTCCGATCCGGCGGCCCAGATCAAAGCCTTGAAGTCACTTCCCCGGCTCGACGCGGCCGCACATCAAACCATCATCGCGACGATCCTGCAACTGGCGCAGTCGGCGAAGGATACGGACGTCCGCGAATCCGCAATGAGCGCAATCCGAGGTGCCATGGGCCCCCGCGCCTATCCGAAGGCCGACGTTGAGCGCGTCGTCAAGCTGTGTGAATGCCGCCCGACGCGCACGGCCACAGTCGCTGGCGAGGCCGACGGCCGCGTCAAGGTGGCGGCGAGCCTCACGGCAAATGGCTGCTGCTTCCTGGTCATCGACCGCGATGCCGAGCCGGGCCGTTAGCAGATTCTTCCTTCGAACTTTTGCGAGACATGGTAAAAACGGGATATCCTTCGATAGGGATCATGGACCCCGCAGTCGGTTTCGTCTGACCCATTCGATCGCAACTTCCGTGATTTCCCGTTCGATCCGCAACGCTTTCCCATTTTCTGTTGGCGCGTGCTCAATTGGCACA
>DAIDJG010000046.1 GCA_027451445.1 Singulisphaera sp. | reverse complement strand
TGGACCGACCTGACTCCGCGCTCTTCGTAGCGCGCCGAGTGGCGTGGGCGCTTGCGCAGAGCCCGACATGCCTCAGTCGGATAGCGCGAGTGGCTCCGTCATATCGATCGAAACTGGCTCCAACTTCGCGCTCGGTCCCAGTATGGGCCGTTGTGACGCTGGAGCGTGAAGGAATCTGAGTCGGATTGGCCATGAAAACCCTTGGACGGTATGATGTGGGCAAAGTCTCAACTATGGTGGGGAACGGTCTCGCTTGGGCCGACGGCGGGCGTTCCGGCGGATATGCTCCAAGACGAACTTTTGCGAGCGATTGAACACGCGTTTCGTGACCGGGCGTGGGCGGATGGCGGCGGAATGACGGCCGCGTGACACGCGCGGCGAGTTAGGACACAGTCGAGGACGCTGATGGCAACGAAGCCCACGAAACAGCAGCGGCAGGCCTGCGAGCACTTTGCCGAGGCGTTGTTTCTGATCACCGAAGGAGCCCGGCTCGATGGTCGAGGGCGGCTCGAGCGGGGGGATCTCGAGGAAATCGTTCGGCGCATCAGCGATGCATGCTCGGCGTTCGGTGCCGACGAAATCATCGCCGGGACACTCGAACGCCGTTGCCGAGCCCTGGGCTTGCCAGCGAACACCGCCGAGATGCTCCTCCTGCTCGAGCCCGGGATTCCTTTACTCGAGCTGCTGCGGCAGCCTGACGAAGTGCTCAAGGAGCAAGTGGCAAAGCTGGAAGAAGAGCTGGGTGAGGTTTGATGCCGAATGCAAAATGGCGGATGGCAGATGCAGAATGGCAATGGCAGGAAGAGTGTTGAGAGCTTAACTTCGCGGCTCGTGCGATCGTCCGTGAGGCATCGTCTGCCATTTTGCATCTTGTGTGTGCCATGTTGTTAGGAGCGGTTAGGACGACGGCCGTCAGAACGGAATCGCCCGTTCTCGGCAAATCTTGAGATGCTGATTTTTCAAATCGCAGAAAATCTCAAATATATCGAGATGTTAGTTTTTTGGCTCGATTTGCTCGGCCGTCGAGCTGCTCCGCTTCATGCATGCTCACACTCTCGGATGTTCGGGTGCGCCGATTCGCGATCGCGTAAGAATTCGTAGGGGCGGAAACGGACGTTCTGTGCTATGGTTGGAGTGCGCATCAACGTCGACCGATCTCCTCCCCCCGGCGACATCGATAAGGATTTGCCGATGACCCGTTGGCAGTACAAGGTGGTGAGGCAGAAAGTCCTGGCCGGTCTCGGCAACCTCGACGCCGAGGACGATGCCGAGCGCATCGCACTGCTGGATCGCTTTGGACGTGAAGGATGGGAGTTGGTCTCGGTCGTTCAACAAAGCTATCGCAGGGAATACGACCCCACATCGCTGCACGGCTACTCGTTCTTCTCGTACTTTTTCAAACGTGAGATGGACCAACGGTCCTGATTGCGAACCAAGGCGTCGCAAAACCGTTGCACTCGCGTTTATGTGCTAATTATGGTATTATTCGCGAAGTCCACCGGACTTCGCGGGCATGATTCAGGGCGCGGTGACTTTCAGGCGAGGATCGCCTCGATCGGTTTGCCGCCGTGGGCGATCGCGATCGGTCGCCCTGTGAGGTCGGGAACCATCAGTTCCGGGTCGACGCCGAGCAAGTGATAGATTGTCGCGACGAGGTCGCCCGGAGTGATGGGATGATCGGTGGGGTAGGCGCCGAGCTTGTCACTCGCGCCCAGGACGAACCCTTCCTTGACCCCGGCGCCCACGAGCAGGGCGAAGCCGCACTGCGGCCAGTGATCACGGCCCGCTGCGCGGTTGACCTTGGGGGCACGGCCCATCTCGCCCATGATCGCGACCAGGGTGGTTTCGAGGAGGCCACGCTGCGCGAGGTCATCGACCAGGGCGGTCGCGATTTGATCGAGGTTGGGCAGGTTGAACGTCTTGAGCATGCCGAAGTTGTTATTGTGCGAGTCCCAGTGCCCTGCCCCGCGCGACTCGGTCGTGACACCCACGAACGTGACCCCCGCTTCGACTAACCGCCGCGCGATGAGAGCACTCGTGCCGAAGAGCGTCGGCCCATACCGTGCCTTGAGGGTTTCCGGCTCTTGTGACAGATCGAACGCCGCGCGCGCTCGGTTCGAAGTTAGGAGGGTGAGCGCCTTGCGCTGAAACAGGCTCATGCCCCTCGTGTCCTGGCTGCGTTCCAGGAGCGTCATTGCACCATTGACTTCTTCCAGGAACGAGTGCCGGCGCCGCATCCGGTCGATCGAGACGTCGGGCAGGTCTTCGAGTGACGGCAGCCTGGGCGCTCCGTAAGGCGCGATGGGGTTGTAAAACTCCTTGTCCTGGATGAACTCCCGGTCGAACTTCGGGTCGCAGACCGCGAAGATCGGATCGTACTGTCGCCCCAGGTATCCCCCATAAGGCCCCGCGCGGCGGAGCCCCTGGCTATAGCCGGGATGGCACGGCAGGTACGCATGACAGGGCATGTCCGCCTGTTCCATCCCCAGGAACTGACAGACCGAGCCAATTCCCGGGTGGTCACTCCGCTTGGTGAAGTAGTTCTCGCGGTCATCGCCGCCGGTGAAGCCCGTCAGCACGGCGTACGGATTGTGGCTGTTGTACGTGTGGGTCACCGAGCGGATCAACGCCGCCCGATGCATCCACTGTGCGATCAACGGCATGTGCTCGCAGATCTGAAGCCCGGGCACCGTCGTCGCGATCGGCTGGAATTCTCCGCGAACTTCGGCTGGTGCGTTCGGCTTCATGTCGAACATGTCGAGGTGGCTCGGTCCCCCGAACAGATTCACCAGGATCACGGATTTGGCAACGCGCGGACGCCTCGCACCCTGCGCCTCGGCCTGGAGGAGACGAGGCAGAGTCACGCCGCTCAGAAGCGAGAGGCCCCCGACCCTCAGCACCTCGCGGCGCGTGGGACCTTCGCAAGTCGCCGTCCTTCCGGCCAGGATCCGCAGCATACGGGTCTCTCTCCGTATCCGGCGTAGACGCCTTCAGCGATCATCGGCGTTCACCAGGCGTTCCAACAGATTTTAAACATTGTAAACCGCAACGCGGTATGTCGCAACCGATTCTTCGAGCGCGGGCGTTCGTCCGCGGCAGGACTGAGTGTTTTACTTGTGCGACTTTTCGAAGAGTTCGTCCGCGGCCTTGTGGAATTCGCCCTGGCTCTTGTTACCGTTGCCGGGGAAGCCTGCGTGCTGGACCATCCAGATCGTGATCATGCCGCGTTTCGAGTCGATCGACATGTTGGTCGAATAGGCGCCGCCGTGACCGACGTTGGGTCCGTTCACGGACCAGCCGAGGCCGTAGCCTTCCTTGAGCGCGCCGGTTTGCTTGCTCGTCATCTCCTTCACGGAGGCTTCGGAGAGGTACCGGGTCCCCTGGAACTCGCCTCCGTTCAGGACCATCTGGCAGAAGAGCGTGAGGTCTTTGGCGGTGGAGAAGAGTCCGCCGGCGGGCATCGGCTGGCGATCGTGGTCGTTGAGCGGGTACTTGAGCTGGCCGATCGTGATCTCTTCGAGGTCGTTCTTCGAGGAGTTCGGTTTGTACGACTTCGCCAGCCGGGTGAGCTGCTCGTCGTTGGGCCAGAATGTCGTGTCCTTCATGCCGAGGGGCTTGAAGAGCCGCTTGTCCAGGAAGTCTTCGTAACGCATGCCGCTGACGACTTCGATGATGCGGCCGGCCGTGTTGATGCCCGCGTTCGAATACTGGTATTTGGTGCCCGGATCGAACAAGAGCGGCGTCATCGCGTAGCTTCGTGCGCCCACCAGGAGGGGAAACAGGTCGAGCGTCGGGCCTTCCAGCTCCGACTTGAATGGCAAGCCGCTGGTGTGGCTGAGGATTTCGCGGATTGTGATCTTATGACTCGGCTTCTTGAGCAGCAGGTGTTCCTTGTCCTGCTCGGCGGTTACCCAGACGTTGCGGAACTCGGGAACGTATTTTTCCACCGGATCGTCGAGCTTCACGTCGCCTTCGTCGACGAGGATCATGAGCGCCGTGGCCGTGATGGGCTTCGATTGCGAGGCGATCCAGAACAGGTCGTCCGTCCGCATCGGCTTGCCGGCCGCGATGTCTTCGTAGCCGACCGCGTTGAGGCTCAGGATCTTGTCCCTGTCCGCGACGAGTGTGACGGCGCCTGCGAGGGAGTGGCTGTCGATGAACGGCTGAAGCGCGGCCGTGATCCCTTTGTCGGCGTCCTGCGCGGGCGAGGTCGTGCTGAACGCGGCCCAGAAGACGAGTGCAAGCGAGGCTGGGACGAGGACGTTCGGTTTCATTGGTGGGCCTTTCCAAAGGGGAGGAATCGCGAGAGCGCAGAGGCGGTAGCGGCAGGGGTTTTCTGCCTTGTACTCGACGAGATCGTAAGATGCAAGCGATGGCCCCGGGCTGCCTCACTTAAGCGTTAACTTAACGCTACGCCCAATCTCTTCCGAGACGCGAACATATTAACTCCCCCCCTTGGGAAGGGGGGGTAGGGGGGGTGGGCAGAGGCCGTCCGATGGGTGCAACTCCGCCACGAGCGATCAATGATCGTAGCGCTCACGCTCCGCGTGAGTGCTCCGGTAACCGGCAACGACAAAACCTCGCGCTAGGGCGAAACGCCGTCGCAGCCAGGCGTCATGATGGAAACCTTCGTTGTCCTCGGACCGAGCGTACGCGAAAGGCCACGTCGATTCCG